>JBGPTK010000252.1:0-5373 GCA_041490605.1 Terriglobia bacterium
CGGGAAGCGGGCCGCCACGCGGCCGCGAAAAAGATCGATTGGATCATCGGCGTGGGCGGCCACGCCCGGGAACTCGCCAATGGAGCGATGCTCGAAGACCACCCGAGCGATCAGGCTCTATTTTTCACGACCCCCGAAGCGGCAGGAGCTTTTCTTACCGGGATCATGACGCGCGGAGATCTGCTGCTGGTGAAAGGCTCGCGCGGCGTGCGCATGGAAAAGATCATCGAGGCGCTCAAGACAAGATTTGCGTTAGTCGGCGGACGGCCCACGGTCGAGGCCGGCGGGCCAAAGCGGAACTGAGATGCTTTACTATTTATTCGTATATGCGCTTCGCCCGCACTTCAGCCCGCTGAATGTGTTCCGGTACATCACCGTGCGCACGGCGCTGGCCAGTCTGACGGCGCTGTTCCTCTCCCTGGTTTTCGGGCCGTGGATGACGCGCCGGTTGCGCGAACTGCAGATCGGGCAATACATTCGCGAGGAAAGTCCGGAGCGGCATCAATCGAAGGCGGGAACGCCGACCATGGGAGGGGTGCTGATCGTCGGCTCCCTGGTGATTCCCACTCTGTTGTGGGCGGATTTGCGAAATCCATACGTGCTGCTGGCGCTGTGCTCGACGCTGGCATTCGCGGCGATTGGTTTTGTGGACGATTATACGAAAGTGGTGTTGAAACGGAATTTGGGCCTATCGGTAAAGAGAAAATTCATGTGGCAGGTGATCACTTGCGCGGCGGTAGCTTCCGTGCTGCTGGAACTGAAGAATCGCGGCGTCTACGCGACCGAGCTGAGCGTTCCGTTTTTCAAGAACCTGCATCCCGACCTGGTGATCCGGCCGCTGTGGGAAAGCCGGTATTGGTGGCCGTTCAGCGTCCTGCCGTTTCTGGTGTTTCTGATTCTGGTGATCGTGGGGGCATCGAACGGAGTGAATTTGACGGATGGCCTGGACGGCCTGGCGATCGGCTGCATCCTGGTGGCCTCGGGGGCTTTGACGGTGCTCACATACGTTGCCAGCAACGCGCGCCTGGCCGATTACCTGGACCTGCAAAGAATTCCAGCGGCGGGCGAACTGACGATTTTTTGCGGCTCGCTGGCCGGCGCGTCAATGGGGTTCCTGTGGTACAACGCGCATCCGGCCGAGCTTTTTATGGGGGATGTGGGCTCGCTGGCGCTGGGCGGCGCGATTGGAGTGATCGCGGTGATCATCAAGCAGGAAATTCTGCTGCTCTCGATCGGGGGAGTATTTGTGATCGAGGGGCTTTCGGTGATCCTGCAGGTGGCGTCGTTCAAGCTGACCGGCAAGCGGATTTTTCGCATGGCGCCGCTGCACCATCATTTCGAAATGATGGGCTGGAGCGAATCGAAAATTATCGTGCGGTTCTGGGTGGCGTCGCTTTTTTTCGCGCTTTTTTCCCTGACCACGTTGAAGTTGAGGTGAATGGGCCGTGAAAGCGGGCATTGAATTGGCGGGCAAGCGGGTGCTGGTGGTGGGACTGGCGAGAACGGGAATCGCCACGTCGCTCTTCTGCGCCCGGGCAGGCGCGAAAGTGACGGCGACGGACGAGCGGGCAGAAGCCGAACTCGGCGAGGCCGCGCAAAATCTTGCGAGTGCCGGCGTCACGCTCGCGCCCGGCGGGCATCCTTCGCAACTTTTTCTCGACCAGGACTTGATCGTGGTCAGCCCCGGCGTGCCGGCAGAAATTCCGCCGCTCGAACAGGCGCGCGCGCGCGGAATTCCCGTGTGGAGCGAAATCGAGCTGGCCTCGAGATTTCTGAGCGGCCGGGTGGTGGCCATCACCGGCTCGAACGGCAAGACGACCACGACCGCCCTGCTGGATCACATTCTCAAAGGCGCGGGCATCCCCACGCTGCTGGGCGGCAACATCGGCACGCCGCTGATTTCGCAGGTGGAGGCTTCCACATCTTCCAGCGTCGCCGTGGTGGAGGTGAGCAGCTTCCAGCTCGAGACAATTGAAAGCTTCCGGCCGGATGTTGGCGTGCTGTTGAATCTGACGCCGGACCATCTGGATCGCCACCATTCGCTCGAAGAGTATGCGCGCTCGAAAGGCCGGTTGTTCGAAAACCAGATGGAACGGGATTCGGCGGTGCTGAATGCCGACGATCCACAGGTGGCGCAGTTGGTCCCTTCGCGGCCGCAAGTATTCTGGTTCAGCCGCCAGCGCCGCGTGGCCTCCGGCGCGTTCCTGCGCGATGGCCAGATTATTTTCCGGCATGAAGGCGACGAATCGCCGCTGCTGCACTGCGACGACATCGGCCTGCGCGGATCGCACAATGTGGAAAATGTGCTGGCGGCGGCGGTGGCGGCGCGGCTGATCGGCGCGGAGCCGGAAGAAATCGCGCGGGGCGTGCGCACATTCGCGGGCGTCGAACATCGCCTGGAGTTTGTAGCGCGAGTCAACGGCGTAAATTTCTTCAACGATTCCAAAGCGACCAATGTGGACGCGACGCAAAAAGCCCTGGAAGCCTTCAATGGCCCGCTGCTGGTGATTCTGGGCGGAAAAGACAAAGGCAGCGATTACACCGTGCTGCGCGAGCCGCTGAAACGAAATACCCGGCTGGCGCTGGTGATCGGCGCCGCCGCGGAAAAAATCACGGCGCAACTGGGCGGCGCGGTGCCCGTGGAGCAAGCCGGAACAATCGAGCGCGCCGTGCAACTGGCTTACTCGTTCGCGCGGCCCGGGGACACGGTGCTGCTGGTGCCGGCTTGCGCGAGTTTTGATCAGTTCGAAAATTACGAGCATCGCGGGCGGGTGTTCAAGCAGTTGATTCACCAACTCGCCGCGCAGGCGGAAAACCGCGCCACCCGTTTATCGGCGAGAAAAGGATAGCAATGCCCCGCACGCTGCAAATCGACCGCCGGCTCTTTGGAGTGACGGTGGGGCTGTGCCTGATAGGCGCCGTAATGGTGTTCAGCGCCTCCGCCGTGGTGGCGCGCGAGCAATATCACAACGGCTACTGGTTCCTGCTGCGCCAGCTTGTGTGGCTGGCGTTTGGGCTGGCCGGAATGTACGCGCTGATGAACACGGATTACAAAAAGCTGCGCCAGCCGAAAGTAATTTTCACGGGGCTGGGCGTGGCGTTCCTGATGCTGCTCGGCGTGTTTTTTCTCGACAGCACTCATCAGACGCACCGTTGGATTCGCCTGGGCCCGCTGGGCATTCAGCCTTCGGAGCCGGCCAAGCTGGTGGTGATTTTGTATCTGGCATGGTTCCTCGAGCTGCGGCGCCGGCGGAGGGAATACGGCATCAACGATGTGATGAACACTCTGGCACCGGGGCTTGGGCCGGTGCTGCTGCTGGCCGGGCTGGTGATCGCCGAGCCGGACCTGGGCACCGCGCTGATGATTCTGCTGGTGGCGCTGATGTTGTTTTATGTATCCGGACTTTCGATGCGCTATATCGGCTATGCGGCGCTGGGCGCGTTGCCGTTCTTTTACTTCTTCGTCGTGCGCGTGCCATATCGCTATCAACGCATCCTCTCGTTCCTCTCTCCCAACGCCGATCCGCAGGGCCACGGATTCCAGTTATTGCAATCGCTGATCGCGGTGGGATCGGGCGGCCTTACAGGAGTGGGTTTGATGGAGAGCCGGCAAAAACTTTTTTATCTTCCGGAAGCGCACACGGATTTTATTTTTGCGGTGATTAGCGAGGAACTGGGTTACATCGGAGCGATTGCGGTGGTCGCGCTCTTCGCGTATTACGGCTGGCGCGGAATTCGCATCGCGCTAAAAGCGCCCGATGAATTCGGGCGGCTCTTGGCCCTGGGAATCACCACCATGGTGGTTGGCCAAGCCATGATCAACCTGAGCGTGGTGCTGGGCCTGGTGCCCACAAAAGGGATTTCGCTGCCGTTCATCAGCTATGGCGGCTCGAGTTTGCTGGTGATGTTGCTGGCTACGGGCGTGCTGCTCAATATCAGCCAGCACGCGGACTGACGCTTGGCGCACGCAAGCGATGCGCACAGAGGTTTGAAGCTGCTGGTGGCGGGCGGCGGCACCGGCGGCCACGTTTTTCCGGCAATCGCCGTGGCGAAAGAATGGCTGGGGCGGGATGAAGGAAGGGAAGTTGTGATTGTGGGAACCGAACGCGGGCTGGAAGCGAAATTGGTGCCGGAAGCGGGGCTGCCGCTGGAATTCATCCATGCGGCGGGATTGAAAGGAATGGGCGGGCTGAAATTGCTGCGCAATGCGGCCATGCTGCCGTTAGGACTATCCGATTCGGCCGGCATCCTGCGCCGGCACAAGTTTGCCGCGGCATTCGGCGTCGGCGGCTATGCTTCGGGGCCGATGATGCTGGTGGCGACCTGGAACGGCGTTCCCACCGTGGTGTTCGAGCCGAACGCCGAACCCGGCTTTACGAATCGGATTCTGGGCGATATGGCCACGCGCATCGCGGCCGGATTCGAGGAAACGCTGGATCGCTGGGGCTCGAAGGCCACTGTCACCGGCATCCCCGTGCGCAAGGAATTTTTCCAAACTCCAGTGCGGGAACATCGCGCCCCGTTTCGATTGTTGATCACCGGAGGCAGCCGCGGCGCGCTGCCGATCAATCGCGCGGTGATCGATTCACTCGACCGGATGGCCGCGCGAAAAACCGATCTTTTCATCGTGCACCAGACCGGCGAACGCGACTATAATGCGGTGCGCGTTGCCTATGCGCGGCGCGAATTCCAAGCGGAGGTCAGCCCCTTTATCCGCGACATGGCGGAGCAGTTTGCCCAGGCCGATTTGATCGTGTGCCGGTCCGGGGCGATCACGGTGGCTGAAGTTGCCGCTGCCGGGCGTGCCGCCATCTTTATCCCCTTCGGAGCCGCGACGGATAGCCACCAACTGCGGAATGCACAGGCCATGGAACGCGCCGGAGCGGCGCGAGTGCTGCCGCAAGAGGAACTGACGCCGGAGCGCCTGACGAACGAGATTTTTTCCCTTCTGGACCAACCGCAGAGATTGAGCGAAATGGAACGAAGCGCGCGCGGGATGTCCCGCCCGCACGCGACCGAGGCAATTGTGGATCTGCTCGAAGGGATTGCACTGCGATGATGGCTACCTTCCGGAATTTCCAACGCGTGCACCTGGTGGGGATCGGCGGCAGCGGCATGAGCGGCATTGCCGAGGTGCTGCTGGCGCTGGGCTACGCCATTTCCGGATCGGACACGAGAGTTTCGCCGGTCACCGATCGATTGCGCAATCTGGGCGCGCGAATTTTCGAAGGGCACAGGCCGGAACAGGTCAACGGTTCGAACGTGGTGGTCACTTCCTCGGCGATACGCCCGGACAATCCCGAAGTTGTCGAGGCTCACCGGCTGAAAATTCCCGTGATCCCGCGCGCGGAAATGCTGGCCGAACTGATGCGC
>JBGPTK010000253.1:0-5292 GCA_041490605.1 Terriglobia bacterium
AGTGCGCCCCGCCGTCCAAGTTCTGGGCAGGGTCGAACGCGTTGTTTACGCCGTATCGCTGTGCCGTCGCCGGAATCAATTGCATCAGTCCTAGCGCACCTTTGCGCGATCTGGCTTGAGGGTTTCCGCCGGATTCGGCCAAGACAACCGCGCGAACCAGAGCTGGATCCAGCCGGTGGCGTTCGGCCACTTGCTGCACCATCTGGTCGAGCTTACCCGGCGTAATTTCCGGCAAGGTTCCCTCCGCAAGGGAGAACTCGCCTGACTGGCGAACGCGCCGGGAGGACTTCATCTGCGGCGGATTCGCGTTTACGTAGACGTGCTTTCCCTGCTGATCCACATAAGATGCAATTTGAGCGCTGGCCGGACTCGGGGCGCACGACAAAATCCCCGCCGCGAGCATGGCAAGCACCGTAAAGTGCGTTACTTTCCGTTCCTGGAGAAGGCAGAGCATCCCTATTTCCTGGGCAAATGAGAGACACACCCACATCGGGAGGAGAACCCATCCCTGCGTGGATATTCTGGCGCTGAAGCAATTATAACATTCGGTCAATGAGGGGGACTACCTGGGCGAGGGTACTTTCGATGGCCGATGTGTCTTTTCCGCCAGCCTCTGCCAAATCGGGTCTGCCGCCTCCGGAGCCTCCGATTTGGCGGGCCAATTCCTGGACAATTTTGCCGGCGTGGAGCCTGGAGGTTAGATCCTTGGTAACCCCAGTAATTAGAGATACTTTGCCGTCGTCGGCCGCGAACAGGACCACGACGCCCGAGCCTAGTTTCTGGCGCAGGGTATCGACGAGCTGGCGTAAGCCTTCCCTGTCAACATCGGTAACTCGTGCAGCTACAACGCGAACGCCCTTGACTTCGCGGACGCCTTCGAAGAGTTCGTCAACTTTGGAATGAGCGGTCTGGCGTCTGGCGGCTTCGAGCTGTTTTTCTAGCTGGCGAAGTGTTTGGGTCTGGCGTTCGACCGCGCCCAGCAGGTCGTCTTCCCGGACGTTGAGAGTGGCAGCCAGAGCCCGCAGAATGCCGAGGGCCTGCTGGTAGCTGGCTAGGGCGCCTGTGCCGCTGATTGCTTCGATCCGGCGCACACCTGCGGCCGCCGATTGCTCCGCGGTGATCTTGAAGATGCCAATCTCACCTGTGCGGCCCACGTGGGTGCCGCCGCAAAGCTCCTTGCTGTAGAAGCCGCGCGGGGCGGTGGAATCGGGAACGGTGACCACGCGCACATTTTGCTCCGGATAGCGATCGCCGAAAAAGGCGAGCGCGCCGGAAGCAAGCGCTTCGTCGATGTTCAAGATGTCCGTTTGCATTTCTAGATTTCGCAGGATTTTGTCGTTCACCTGCTGCTCGATTTCCTTGATCTCGACGGGATCAACGGCGGCGAAATGAGAGAAATCGAAACGGAGGTGATCGGGAGCGACGAGCGAGCCCGCCTGCTTCACATGCGTGCCAAGAATATTGCGCAGCGCCGCGTGCATCAGGTGAGTGGCGGTGTGGTTGCGCATGGTGTTGGCACGGTGGGATGCGTCGGAGACGGTCATCACCCGGTCACCGACGCGCAGATTTTCCCTGGCGGTGATGCGGTGCGCAATCAGGCCGGCAACAGGATAGTAAGCGCCTTTCACTTCGGCGACTTCGAGAGAGCCGTCGTTGTCGTAAAATTTTCCGATGTCCGCGACCTGGCCTCCGGATTCGGAGTAAACCGCGGTACGGTCGAGCACGATTTCGGCATCCGTGCCGGCCGGAATTTCATTTACAAGTCCCTTGGCGGTTAGGATGGCTTCGATGTGGCAGTCGCGGGCCGTGGTACCGAAATAGAAATCAGGCTCAGTCGAGAAAGTCTCGGCCAGCTTCGAATAGATAGGATTTGCGGCATCCTTGTGCACGCCCTTCCAGGATGCGCGGGCGCGTTTGCGCTGTTCCTCCATCGCCCGTTCAAAATCCGCCTCCTGGAACTTAATTCCTTGGTCGCGCAATACGTCAACGATGAAATCGAGCGGCAATCCGAACGTGTCGTAGAGACGGAAGGCTTTCTCTCCGGGATAGGAGATATCGGGATGTTGTTTCTTCTGTTCGAGGAGCGGCGCGAGATCTTCTTCGAGTTTTTTCAAGCCGACATCGACGGTGCGGGAGAAGCGGCGCTCCTCTTCATTCAGGATTTGATCCACGCGCGCGGCATTCTCGGCGAGTTCCGGGTAGGCGTCCTTCATTTCGGCGCGCACCGCCGCCGACATGGGTGCGAGGAAAGGTGAAGGCGCATTTAACATTCGCGCGTGACGCAGGCCACGGCGGATGATTTTTCGCAATACGTAGCCCCGGCCTTCGTTGGAGGGAACCACGCCGTCGGAAATCAAAAATGCCGCCGCGCGCGCATGATCGGCCACGATTCGCAGCGAAGGCTGAAAACGGGCGTCGCGCAAGTCAACGCGGGCAAGGCGCGCCGCCTCCTGCATCAGGGGCTGGAATAAATCCGTATCGAAATTGCTGATCTTGCCTTGCAGCACGGCGGTGACGCGTTCGAGGCCGGCGCCGGTGTCCACGGAGGGCCTGGGCAGGGGATTTAATTTGCCTTGCGAGTCGCGATTGAACTGCATGAAAACGAGATTCCAAATTTCAACGTAGCGGCCGCATTCGCAGCCAAACTGGCAGTCCTTGTGTCCCTGATCGGATGCGGCGGGCCCCATGTCGAAGTGAATTTCGCTGCAGGGGCCGCAGGGGCCGGTGTCTCCCATGGCCCAAAAGTTTTCCTTCAAACTCAATTCATGGATGCGGTCCTTGGGGACGGATTGGCTGACCCATTGGTTGTAGGCTTCGCTGTCGCGATCGATGCCTTGTTCGCCTTTGAAAATCGTGACGTACAGCTTGTCCTTGGGAATAGCGAACCGGCCGGCGCCGGAGGAAGTGATGAGTTCCCACGCGAAAGCGATCGCTTCTTTTTTGAAGTAATCGCCGAAGGAAAAATTGCCGAGCATTTCGAAAAAAGTGTGATGGCGGTTGGTGAATCCGACATTTTCCAGGTCGTTGTGCTTGCCGCCGGCGCGCACACACTTCTGGCAGGTGGTGGCGCGCCGGTAGTCGCGTTGCTCGAGCCCGAGGAACACATCCTTGAACTGGTTCATACCGGCGTTGGTGAAGAGCAGGGTGGGATCGTTGGCCGGGACCAGCGAAGAGCTGCGCACGATGCGATGGCCGCTCGCTTCGAAGAACTTCAAGAATGTCCGGCGGATTTCGTTTCCTGTCAAATGGTCCTCAGCAGTCGCAATGCCGCAGTAGATGGTCCGCGTCCGACAATCGCCAGCGGCCTAAATACAGAGCAATAAGAATTCATTATCGCAGACGCATCGCGCGGTCGCAATGCCGGGCCGGGCAACTGGCTGTCGATCGTCGAGCGGAAAATTTTAGGATGGCAGGAAGCCGATAGGCTGGCGTTATTCCTCTTCCTCGGGTGTGGCGGGGAGGCCGGAGACAGCTTCATCTGTAATGGCGTGGAGTTGGGTCCGAATGAGATCGCTGGAGAAGCCGGCAGCCATCAGGCTGCGATAGAGCGAAGCGAGCTTGCGCTGGTCGAGTTCGCCGGTCATGCGCGCGAGGCGGCGTTTCAAGCGGACACGCAAAAGGGCGGCTTCATCCGTCTCGGCGAAGGCTTCTTCCAGCGCCGCCTCGATGAAACGATCGGGGACGCCGCGGGCGCGCAGCTCTCGCGCGATGCGAAAACGTCCCTGGCGGCGCAATTGCGCGTGGCTGCGAGCGAATTCGCGGGCGTAGCGAGCGTCGTCGAGATATTGACGCTGCTTCAGGCGTTCGATTACCGGACGCACCATCGAGCCCTCCGCGGCGCGGCGCTTGAGGTGCTCCAGCATCTGGTGAATTGAATAGGAGCGGCGAGCCAGAGCGTGCAAGGCGGCGGCGTAAAGCTGCTCTTCGGTATCGAGCGTGCGGGGCGCGCGTGGCACGGGGATGAGGATAGCAGGAGCAGGTTGCAGGTGATAGCTGGTTGGTTGCAGTCGGCAGGGAATAGAAAGATCGAAAATCTGCGGCTAAGGACAGTCCGGCATCCAGCCGATTCCTAGCGTTGGCCCAGGCGCTCGAATTCGGTGATGGTTCGCTCCATGTCTTCGCGCGCGGCATCGGAGGCGGAACGGATACCCTGAATGCGCAGCTTGAACTCGTCCGGGTTCGAAGCGCGGAGCAGCGCTTCTTCGTAGGTGATCAAATTGCGCGAGTAAAGATCGAAGAGCGATTGATCGAAGGTCTGCATGCCGTACTGGCTGGTGCCGGCGGCGAGCGCGTCGCGGATCAGACGCGTTTTATCTGGATTGATGATGCAATCGCGGATGTAAGCGGTCGCAATCAGCACTTCGCAAGCGGGGACGCGGCCCATGCCGTCGCTGCGGCGCACCAGCCGCTGGCTGATAACCGAGCGCAGCGTGGAGGCAAGCTGCAAGCGAATCTGCTTTTGCTCGGGCGGGGGGAAGACGGCGATGATGCGTTGAATCGTCTCGGTGGCGTCCAGGGTGTGCAAGGTGGACAAAACCAAGTGGCCGGTCTCAGCCGCGAGCAGTGCCGTGGAAATTGTTTCCAGGTCGCGCATTTCGCCGACCAGGACCACATCGGGGTCCTGGCGAAGCGCGGCGCGCAAGGCCGTGGAAAAGTTCGACGTGTCGACTTCCACTTCACGCTGATTGATGAAGCCCTTCTTGTCCCGGTGGAGATATTCGATGGGGTCTTCAATGGTGATGATGTGTTCGCCGCGGGACGAATTGATGCGGTCGATCATCGAGGCGAGAGTGGTGGATTTGCCCGAACCGGTGGTTCCGGTGACCAGGATAAGCCCGCGCTGCTCCTCGCAAATTTTCTCGACTACGGTTGGCAGTTCCAATTCTTCGATGGTGCGAATCTTGGTGGGGATGACGCGGAGCACCATGCCGACGTTGCCGCGCTGCTGGAATACGTTCACGCGGAAGCGGCCGAGCCCCGCCACGCCGTAGGCCATGTCGAGTTCGGCGGTTTCCTTGAATTTCTGCTTCTGCCGGTTGGTCATCATGCTGAAAGCCATGGAGAGCATTTCTTCCGGCGTCACTCTGGGGACATCGCCGAGGGGATGGAGTATGCCGTCGACGCGCAAATAGGGGTGGTTGCCGACTTTCAGATGCAAGTCGGAGGCTTTGCTTTCGACGGCTCGGCGAAGCAGATCGTCAATATTCAGGGCCATGGCGTGAATGCCCCGTCCGAGGGGCGTGTTTGCAACGTAGCACGCGACTTGGGGCTGGGCAATAGAACGCCGGGATG
>JBGPTK010000254.1:0-5282 GCA_041490605.1 Terriglobia bacterium
AGCGGGCAGATGAAACTGCGCCGCATCAAAGGCTACCGCGACATCGCAGGCCAAGAAAAAGAGGCTGCTTAAAAAAAGAATTTCATGACTTCACAGGCAAAATGCGCTATTCACTTTTCTACAGGTTCCGGGACACTACCTACCCGAACACGATCAGGTCGTATCTCTGGTTTGTCTTCTTGAAGAAAGCCCGGGCATCATCGATGAACACGGTCACCCGCGCTGAGTCGTAGGGATGTTCGGGGTGATACTTCTTGCCGAGTTCGAGTATGACGGGATCAATTTCCACCGCGTCCACGTGCGTGGCCCCATGCCGAAGGGCGGCAGCGACATCGTTTCCCGTCCCAGCTCCGACCACCAACACTCGGCCAGGATTCGGCACGAGTCTGTAGGGAAGCTCATAGGTGGGAAATCCTGAATGATTAGGCTCGACATTCGGAAAAGAGGCAATGAAATCAGGGGATAGATCGAGCATCTTCTGGTGGTAATCGTGATTGACGTCAACGAAGAACGCGGAAGGGCGTTGCCATCCCTCCGGAGGAGGAATCTTAACCAAGGAAATCCGGTAATACGGCGACCAATACGCGCCCGCCTGCGCTACCGCAACGATGCCCACGATCAACGTAAATACGGCAAGGGCCACTCGATCCCGAATGAAAAAAGGCAGCAATGCGAGAAAACCGATCAATAGCCAGATCGCTGGTGGCAAACCCAGAAATGAAAGCAAGGTGAATACGAGAATGCCGGCGAGGCTGCCCGCGAGATTGACTCCGTACCCCCGAAGAGGGCGTTCAACTGAGAGAAATTGGCCGACGATTCCGCCAAGCACCGCGAAGAATCCCACGACGAGGTACATCATGCCGGGAACGACCACCAGATACTCGACGATCGTGAGGATTAGCAAAAAAACGGACTGGCGGCCTTGGAGCAAGTCTGGAATGTCCCCGGGGAGCATGTAATTGACCGTGGGGAGCGCGACGTGCGTCAACTTGAGAGGAGAAGCAAAAGCGATGAGAAGAAAGATGGCCGCGGCGATCAGCGGAAAGTATCGTTTTAGTTTTGCGGGCGGCTTCCCAATAATCATCCCCAGTCCGATGCCAAAGAAACTGGCTATCAGCGAGAGGTTCTTGAGGTAAGCAAATATGCGTATTTCCGAGGATAGATAGCGGATGATGACGAGTTCAAAGTAGAGAGCCAAGAAACTGGCTAGAAAAAGCATTACGCCGGAGTTTCCGATTTCAGCTCCATTCCAGCGCAAAACATTACTTGCGCCGTCCTCCCGTATCATTTTCGAATCGCCCTGGCCGCGGTTGCGTGGCAAGCTCGCTCCTTTCGTGGTTCTGCGGACCGCTCTGGCCTGTTACCTCGCTAGACGCTGGCACTCCTCCCCGCGGGATAATGATTCCTCAACGACCCTTTTCAGATCGAGACGAAGCCTAACACGCTTCCATGCGACAACAAACATTACTCGACGGCTCCCCATTTCTACCGAGGAGCATCTGGCGGTGGCCCGGGCGCAATGTGCCAAGGAGGATCTGGGCGCCAAACACGCCGGTTTTACGTGTGGGGGTTTTGAATTTGATTGTTTGATTCCGCTTTGCCTTGTCTGCGCATCCCTCACGCATTCAGGTCCACATTTTGCTCGACGGCTTTCTTTGCCGTCTCTATTTCTTATGAAGCGGACCACGGGCCGCTGGAATTTGCTCCCTGCCCGCTACTCGAATTTTCTTCCATCGCGGGTCTCGCGGGATGCATTCTCGACCATGCGATTCACATACCGATGAAACTTTTCGTTCAAATCCTTGTCATCGTGTGTGAACTTCACTCGTAAATTTTCCACGTTTACTACCTTCTGCATTTCCTCGACTGTCACCATGCCCTTTTGCTCTGCCTGAGCCACCTGGCTGACCACAGACTCAAATAGTTCCGCCTCCAGATTCAGGAAGCTCTTGTCGTGCCAAGCCGGGCCGTGCCCGGGAATAATCACATCCACATCGAGCTGGGCCAGAGTCCTCAGACTCCTGGCGTGCTGGCTGAGTGGAGGAGTGAAATAGGGTACGGGGTAGGAAATCACATCGCCGGTTATTAGCATTTTTTCTTTGGGTAGATAAAGGACGGTGGTGCCGCTCGCGTCCCCTACCATGCTCATGAAACGAAATTCACGGCCGCCATGGTGGAGCGTGAGCTTGTCGCTGTAAGTGAGTGTGGGGTAAGTGCGCTTTACTTTCATTGCTTCCTCAACGAACTCCCGCTCCAGACGCACATCGTCTTCATCTTGGCGGCGTTGTTCGGCGGTCAGCGCCGCTCCGTCCGAATCCTTGCCGGTGCTCAATTCTTTGTCGAGACCGGCCTGATCCTTGCGCAGTTTCTCCATGAACACCGGCGGCCACGCATTGGCGATGTTCAGCATGAATTGCCGCGCTTGCTCGGTGGCGATAATCTCGAGATTGGGGAACGCCTCAGCATAGATCTCGTTGCCGGACCAGTGATCCGGGTGGTGGTGCGAATTCACCACGTAGCGCACCGGCTTATCGGTGATTTTGCGAATCTCCGCCAGCACGGTGCGCGCGGTGGAAGGCCGGGCAAAGGTATCGAACACCAGAACGTCATTTTCGTTCACAATCACCACGGAGTTGCCGTTGGGCACATACCCGTCCGGCGCGGTGATGAACTGGTAGATGCCGTCGGCGATCTGAACCTTCTGAACTGCAACTCCCGTGGCAGTGCCGCTGGTGGCGCCAGCCGCCAGTCCCAGACATAGGGTGAGCGACCGCCTCATCGCCCTGGATATAATTCTGCCCAGCCGCTCGATCGAAGGGCTCCCTCTCCATGCGACTGAACTGCCGGATAATTGTGGCATCATACTTTCTCCCTCGGGGACGATGTGCAGATCAACTGGCTCGCAAGACGGTTAGACGCAAACACTGCGAGTAGGTAAGATAGTTTGATTCACTCGCGTTCTAACCGGTTGCCGCATCCTCCGTCGTTCGGAGGGCGCGCTTTTTGACATAATGTTTGTGTCGGGCCTTCGTTTTTGCCTCCTCACACACCACAGGCGCCAGGTCTTCCAATTGCTTCCTCTTTGCACGGGCCTATTTTCGTGAACGAATTAAGGAGCGGGAAACGAGGAGGCGATGGGGCATGCGCCCGCGCAGGCTTGTAAATGGAGTTTTGCTGTCACCCCGGCCTCTCAGAGCTGTGAGAAGGGAACCTCGTGAATTGACGGGGTGAAGGGTCCCCTTTAAGCCGAATCACTTGAGCTTTCCGGGCGTTGGGCGAAAGACAAGCAGCGCCGGACCCGGCGCAAAGAGGGAATTAGCCAGGCGGAGGAAGAAGTTGTTCCCCATCCGCCTGGCACAAAAATCTCCGGCTGCTGCGGCTTCGCGAAGCGCCCTGCTACTGCACCACCAACGTCACTGTCGTGGTATGCGTCAGCGTGCCTGAAGTCGAAGTTACCGTGAGAGTGGATGTACCCGCCGGAGTCCCGTTCGGATTGGTCTTCGGTCCGCCGCCACCGCCGCCACCGCAGCCGCTGAGGTACCCGGCTGTAACCAGTAGCAGTAGCAGAGCGCCCACGGGAACCAAGCGGCCGAATGGACGCCGTCCCAGCTTTAAACAGGCTCAGGATAGCGAGCGCAAGCGCCACGCCCATTGCAAGCATCCACCACGGCTGCATCGGCCCGCGCGGGCGAAACAGTTTGCGCATGGGCAACTCGGCCGTTCGCGACGTGGTGGTGACGGCCATCGTCGTGGTTGCCGCGCTTCCGTTCGGAGTAACTGACGGGGGAGTGAATGTTGCTGCCGCTCCCGTCGGCAATCCCGTGACCGTGAAGCCGACTGCTCCGGGGAACCCACCCGATCCGGGCGTCACGGTGATGGTGAAGTTGGCAGCCGTTCCCGCCGCCACGGTCACTGAACTGCCGGGCCCTGCGACCGCGAAGTCGTCGCCGGTTCCTGTCAGCGATATGGCTTGCGTGGTGGGCGATGCGTTATCGGTAAGCGTGAGTGTGGCCGTGCCGCGCGCGCCTACCGCCCCCGGAGTGAACGTGATGTTCAGTATGCAAGTTCCGCCCGAACCGGCGACGCTGGCGCCGTTCGTGCATGTAGTGCCGCTGGCCACGGCGAAATCAGATGCATTGGTGCCGGTAATGGTGGGAGCGGCCGAGAAAGTCAACGCAGCCGTTCCAGGATTGGTCACCGTGATGGTCTTGGCCGCGCTTGCAGTGGCCACTCCTTGCGCCGCAAAAGCAAGCGAGTTGGCCGAGAGCGAAGCCGCCGCTGTCGACGGGTTCAGCACCGTCACGTTGGCGCTGGTCTGGGCGGTGGCGCCCTTGGTGTCGACTACCGTGAGGAGGACGTTTGTGACGCCCACTGAATACGGCCCGGGAGGTGCTTGCGTAATGACGAGCGCGTCTCCGTCGGGGTCGGAGGAACCGTTGTTGATATTGGCCGCTGCGGTTCCGCCAATTGCGGCCGCGATCACGGTGACGTCATGTGCGGCCGCGATGGGCACCTGGTTGATGGCGCCAACGCTAAAAGCGCATGCCGGAAGCTGCAAGCTGTAGTTCGATCCAGCCGCGGCGCCCGCCGCCTCGCTCACCACAAATGTGTAGGAAGTTCCAATCACGGTGCTGATTCCGCATGTCTGGCCGCTCGAACTGGAGCCGGCGTCGCCGGCGTAATTCGTAGCGATGTTGGCGGGAACAAAGCTGGGAGAATAGGCGACCATGAACATGTTGATCGCATTCGTGCTCGTAAGAACCGGGCCCACGCACAACGCTTTGGTGGCAGTGAACGTATAGGAATCGAAAGCTCTGGCGCCAATAGCAATTGTTCCGGGAAATGCCTTCACGGCCGCGCAGGTGCTCGGCACTCCGCTGCGGCTGATGCGATCGGTTTGCGATCCGCTAGCGGTGGTCAGGCCGGCAATTGGAGCCGGCACTGTGCCCAGATTGTTGGTCGAGGTCACCGATCCGGTGGGAATTGCGAAGTTCAGTGTTCGCGGTGTACCGCCGGCAAAAGTAACGGTCAATGTAAAGTTGATGGTCTGCACACAGGGGAAATTACTAGCCAGGGTGAAGGTCAGCGGGCTGAGGTTGTTACCCGAACCAGTGCCAGCCAGCATGTTGGCGTAGGTGGTGGTATTCGGCTGAGTGATCGTCACTCCCGCGGTGGTTGTTGTGAGTGCAGCGGTGACGCCGGTGGCGGCCAGGACTCCGGAGGTATTCTTCAGTTGGATGACGAGCTTCCCGCCTTCACCGGCTTTGAGTAAGCCATCGCCG
>JBGPTK010000255.1:0-5269 GCA_041490605.1 Terriglobia bacterium
GGGGAATCGAATGGAGTAGGATAGCAGGACAGGCCACTGGACCCATGTCCCCGGACCTGCGCCCTGGTTGTGTGGAGGGACTAAGATGATGAAGCCCACCTTTTTGAAAATCCTGTTTGCAACTTTAACTGCGATTGCGTTTGCTTGTGCTCCGAATCCTGCGTTCGCCCAGCGTGGAGGAGGGCATGGAGGAGGTGGCGGATCGCATGGAGGGGGCGGCGGCGGATTTCATGGCGGTGGAGGTGGAGGAAGTTTCCAGGGAGGCGGCGGTGGAGGCAGCTTCCATGGGGGCGGCGGGAGTTATGGCGGCGGTGGCGGGCGTTCCTATGGGGGCGGCAGCTTCCATGGGGGCAGTGCCCCGCGCGGCGGATCGGGTGGATTCTCCGGCGGAAGTTTTCGCGGCGCGGAGCCGCGCAGCACTTCTCGCATGAGTAGCGGACCGAGCCAGAGATCGAGCGGATTTGCTGCGCATTCCTTTAGCAATTCCGCGCGCAATTCTCCCTATCGCGGCGGGAATTTTAGCCCCGGGGCAGGAACTCGCAATTTCAGCCATTCGGGTCCTGTTCCATCGGCGGTTCATGGCGCGGCAAATCCCGGGTCTGGCTGGCATTCCTTCGGCAATCCGAATTCGAATGGCCGCAACATGCCCGCGACGGCGCGCGGCATTGGGAACACGAGAGCCGGAGGAAATTCATCCGGCAACTCGAATCGCGGCGCTAGACCCGGAGCGGGGCCAAATTTCGCGCGGGCGGACGGACAGTGGCATGGGTTTGGGAATTCAGGGAATGTGGCTTCCAGCGGGCGAGCTCCCGGGAATTCTAATTTCGCTTCGAGCCGCGGGATGAACACGCATGCGTCCGCGATGGGATTCAATTCGAATCGATTTTCGGCGAACACGCCGCGATCCGGCAATTCGGGTTTCTCTTCGTTTTCCTCACGTCCGACATTCTCGACGCGTTTTTCGGGCTCGCCGTTCCCGGCGGGATTCGGCGGTTCGCGATTCGGCGGCTCTGGCTTTCGCGGGCCGGGCTTTTCGAATTCGCGGAGCGGGACCGGAGTATTTGGGTTTTTTGGTGGGGGAAGAGGGTTTGGCGGGAATTCGCGATCATTTTCCGGGCGGTCATTTGGATCAACTTGGGGATTCAACGGATTCGGGCGGCGAGGTTTTGGCGGACGTGGATTTGGGAGGGGCCGCTTCGGTTTTGGATATCCCTGGTACGGCTACGGCTCGGGCTGGAATTTTGCATTCAGTTTTGGATATGGAGCGCCCTATTGCGGGCCGGCGTGGGACTTCTGGGGACCGGCATGGGCCTGGGGAGGATACTGCGGGTCGTATCCGTATTACCCGTTGGGTTGGAGCGGCGTGGGCTACTTCGGATATCCATCGAGTGGTTATGACGCGACGTATGATGATTCCGGCTACTCGGATTGGAATTAGGTGCAAAACGACGAGAAGAACTACTGAGACCCTAGGGCCACCTATAAATTTCAGTGAGCCCGAATATCTATGCTTCAGGGGCTAAATTCCCTGTTTTCAGTGGTCTTAATGTCGGACTAAAGTTCCGACCCCCTAAAAAATCATCCATGAGAAAGGCCGTAGTCTGCTAGAACAGCGAGGGGATTCTCCGCAAACCCATTCGAAGCGCAGACAGCGCTTCGGGCCAGAGAGCGGCCCTCAGAATGACGGATGTGGCGCTGTGCCGCAAACTGATGGGGGACATTCACTCTTATTCTTATTTCGAAGGTGCTGCGATTGAGGCTGGGCCCGGCGTGATTTTCAGGTTGGAGAAATAAGCTTCGGTGCCGAGGCCGATCCACAGGGCGATTTGGCCGCGAGTTTCCCCCAATTTCAGATCATTCACGATCAAGCAGGGTTGCGAGGCGCCATTGACGTAGAGCTGCGCGCGCACGCCGTCCACCACGATTTTTAGTTTCGTCCAAACTCCCGGCTCCAGGTCCACGTAGGATTCGTAAACTCCTGGATTTTCCTTGCGAAGACGTTCCCAGGGATAGTCAGGACTTGAAATGTATTGAGTGGAATGATTGCGGCGGAGCTGATCATCGGCACGGCCGTTGGTGGGGCGAAGATAGAAGCATTCATATTTGGAATCTTCCGCCTTCACGCGAAAAGCGATGCCGACGAAACCGCGGACGTCGGCGCGGGCGCCCGCGGCGGGGGCTCCCGAGACATCAATTTCGATAGTTCCATTCGTGAAATCAGCGCCTTTGATGAGCGCGATTTCAGAACCAGTTTTTGAAGGCGAGTCAATGTCCTCATTTATGCGGACAGCTTCGCGGCCCTTATAGGTGGTAGCTACCGCTTTCGTGCCAATCAGGACCAGGTCCTGCGTGGAAGTGAGCGCGAACATTTGCGGGGCGGCGGAATCCATCGACTGCCCTGGGCGGGCAAAGATTGCCGGCGAACTGACAAGCAACAAGATAGCAACGATCGCGTTCTTCATTGGGATCTCCGAAATGTACGAGCGTGGCGTGGCTGCCGCATCGGCAATTACCTCTCGGTGGGGCCAGCCTCCGAAATGCGGGCTGGCCCCAGAGCGCTGACCCAGAGAAGCCGAACGGCTACTTGTTGATGTCTTCTTTTGCTTCCACACGTTTTAGAAGTCCCTGGATTTGCGGCTTTTGTGGATCGGGGGCGCCGGCCAGGCAGAGCTTCATCTCTTTCACGGCAGTGTCGTAGTCTCCCTTGGAAACGGCAGTGCGCGCGATTTCGGAGTGAACGATCCAGTTGTTTGGATCTTTCTTGATATTGACCTGGAAGGCCTCCAATCCCTGCTGCTGATGGCCCGCGATCATCATTTGACGGCCGTAGGAATGAACCTGAATGACGGTGCCCGTGTCCAGGGCCTTGTTGCGAACGGCAGTTGCCTCGTCCTTCTGACCGAGCGCCTCGAGGACGCGAGCCTTGGTCATCTGATTGTCAAATCGATCTTCGGACTGGATCGAGCGGTCAACGTATTTCAAGGCGTCTTGTAAATTTCCCTTCTTGTCGACCAGGTAGGTGGCTGCGTCGTCCCATCCCATCCATGTGTATTGCAACAAGCCGCGGAACTGGTTGCGAAGGCTGGCTTCGACAGTTTCATTCAAGTTGACGGCGACCTTGAAGGGCACCGCGGTCTTCTCCCAACGGAGAGTGACGACCGAGGAATCCGCTCTCAAATCGTCGAAATCATAGGTCAGGGCCTCGTGCATGTCCGTGGGCTGAGGCTTCACGGTCACGCGCAAAGCGTCTTCCGCCTGGTCATAGGAAAAACTACCCCAGGCCACGGCCATCTTCGAGAAAATGACAGTCCATTCGTTTTCTCCCGGGATCATGTGCACGCCGTAAATGCCCTGGGCCAAAGGTTTCCCTTCAATAGAGACGGGAGAGGTGAATTCGATAGTGGTGTTTTCGTTGGCGCCCGCCCGCCAGACCTGGCCGTAGGGCACGAGGCCGCCCCAGATTTTGCGGCCGTTGACCAGAGGGCGGTGATAACTGATGGTTATATCGGTGATGCCAATGCGCTGAACCAGTTCTGCCCGTTGACTGGGACGAGGCAGATTCATCAGGAAAGACTGCGCCTGGGAATTTTGAGCGCCGAGACTCAGCAATGCGACTGCCGCGAGCAAAACAAACAAGGAACGCTTGTACATGAAGGAAGCCTCCACGCTTCTTTTTTTCGAGTGAAATTCTTGATCTGCGTTTACCGGACCGGTCCGCAAACTCTCACCCCAACGCTCGAAACTATAGCATTGGACGAAACAATTTCCCGCAGGCGAGCAGCCAATTTGGCGGAGTTCTAAGTAACGGAAGGGGAATGTGTTGCGGTTGAATCAGACAAAAGTCACAGTGCGGTCTGCGCGGTTTTGGGATTGGGGCGTTCGTTGATGGGCGGAGGAATCCACGAAGTGAGCGGATATGAAAACTGGTACGTTTTGTGGTTGGGCTGAGGGCCAGAGATGAGCACAAGAAAGCTGAATTTAACTCAACATCGACGTAACTGCGTGGAAATTCCGCGGAACCCGCCGGAGGCGAACGAAGATTGACGCGCGGGACGGCGTGGCGTATTCTCTGGCCAACCGAGAGGGTAGGTCTCGGCCATCAAACCAGGCGATAAAGTCCCCTTCGAACCAAGGAAGGAGTGTGTGTCCTTCCGGTCTGTCTGTATCTGACTGTTCGAGTTCTACAACTGTATCTGGCGGGCTCCAATACCGAAACTTTGTTTCGGAGGTGCATCCCAGTGGCACCTCTTAAAGCCGGGCGCTATCAATTGCTCGAAGAACTCGGGCGTGGCGCTATGGGTGTGGTTTATCGAGCGTTTGACCCGGTGATCGGCCGCAATGTAGCGGTGAAGACCCTGCGATTAAATGCCGGCGGCTCCGGGATGAGCCATGCGGAGCTGCTGAACCGCTTTCAAACGGAGTCGCGCGCCGCCGGGTCGCTGACCCATCCGAATATCGTCTCGGTGTATGACGCCGGCGAAGACGAAGGGCTGTTCTACATCACCATGGAGCATGTGGACGGGCCCAGCTTGCAGGAACGGCTCGATCAGAAACAGGTTTTCCCGCTGCCCCGCATCTTGAAGCTGATGGAGCAAGCGTGCTCGGCGCTGAGCGAGGCCCATCAGCACAACATCATTCACCGCGATATCAAGCCTGCCAACATGATCCTGACGGCGGACGACACGCTGAAGATCACCGACTTCGGCACGGCGAAAATCGTGCAACTGGGAACGACGCAGAGCGGCCACATTGTAGGCACCCCGAGCTACATGTCGCCGGAACAGGTGAAGGGGAAACTGGTGGACGGGCGCTCGGATCTTTTTTCGCTGGGCGTGATTCTCTATGAATTGATCACGGGCGAGAAACCGTTTCCCGGGCAAAACGTGACGACGGTGATCTATAAGATCGTGAACATCGATCCGATCCCGCCGCGGGAACTGGATTCCTCCATTCCCTCCGGGCTGAACTTCATCGTGACCAAGACGCTCTCCAAAGATCCCGGGTCGCGCTACGCAACTTGCCAGGAATTTTGGGATGCGCTGCAAAATTTTGGGAACATCGAAAGCAACGCCGAAGACACGGTGAAAATGGCGCGCCTTGCTCCCGCCCATCCCGCGCCGGCGCAAAGCCCGCCGCCGATGCGCCGGTTCGAAGGAAATGCGCCGGGGCGGTCTCCCCAACCGCCCGCGCGGCAAGACACTCCGATTTATCCGTCCACGCCACCACCCCCGGCAGCCGCGCCGCTGCCATCCAAGTCGCAGCAAAGCAA
>JBGPTK010000256.1:0-5243 GCA_041490605.1 Terriglobia bacterium
AAAATACGAGTTGAAGGTGCTGGCACTGGTCAATACGCACGCGCACATCGATCACGTGGGCGGCTTGCAGAAAATGCGGCTGGCGACGGGCGCTCCGGTGATGATGCATCAAGAGGACCTGGAGCTTTACCGGAACATTGATATGCAGGCTCACTGGCTGGGGGTTCGTCCGCCGGAAATGACCGACGTGGATTCGTTTTTGAGCGAGGGTGACAAAGTGCGCTGGGGCAAGTACGAAGTGAGCGTGCTGCACACGCCGGGCCATACCAAGGGCAGCATCAGCCTATTTCTTCCCTTCGAACTGCTGGATTCAAGCGCTTCGAGCGCGCAGAAAAAATCGCGCGCACCGGCCCGCTCGCCGATCCTTTTTGCCGGCGACACTCTTTTTGCCGGGAGCATTGGGCGGACGGATTTGTGGGGCGGGTCGACGCCGCAACTTTTGAGCTCGATCCACAACAAGCTGCTGACGCTGCCGGATGAAACGGTGGTGTATCCGGGACATGGACCGGCGACCACGATTGGCGAAGAGCGCGAGAGCAATCCTTTTCTTACCCGGAGATAGAGGGATTTGCCCGTTGAATTTTCGTGTTCCTGGGATGAAGAGTGGACTCTGGATTCCTCGTCGTCCCGGTCGGAAGGCGACCGGGACTCCTCGGAATGACCGACGCGGGTGTAGGGAACGTCTGTGCGAAGTGAAGTTTACGGTTTCTTTCTCGCTGTTGGGCTGGACGATTTTCTGGCGGCCTGCGCGCCGGTTGCCGGGTGAGCGGAGAAATCGGCAACCACCAAATCCAGGGGGTACTGATTCTTGCGCGGGCTGGGCGTTGCAAACATTCCCTCGCTCCAATCTCCTTCAACTCCCGGCGCGGCATCGAATTTCGCTATGGGGATTTGTCCGGTCAAGAGGAAGGAATCGATGACATAGGGGAGGCCGCTTGAGCCGAGCACCGAGGCGCCATCCATCAAATGAAAGTGCAAGTGCGGAGCCGAGGTATTGCCCGTGTTGCCCAACTTTCCCAGGACCTGGCCTCGCTTCACTCGATCGCCTAGAGCGACCGTAACCGAATCCTTCTGCAGATGGGCATAGAACGCGTATATGCCATGCCCCAGATCCAGCACCACGTGATTTCCGTCCACGTTCTCGACGGTGATTGTTTTTGGATCCGGCAAAGTCCCCGGCTTTTGGTCATCGAGAGTATTCAGCATGCCGACAACCTTGCCATCCGCGACGGCGAGGACATCCGCGCCGTAACAGGTGTAATTCCGGACATCCGAGGGATCGCCATGCACCAGGCGCCCGTTTGCGTCTAATTGCATCCAGTCAATCGCGAAACGCTGGGCGAAGTAAATTCGGCCGTTTACCGGGAGGCTGCTGGAGCGGTGAACACCGGTGACTCCACAGCATCCATTCGCGGCTACCCAGCCTTTGCCGGTCAAGGGAGGTCCGATCGTTGGAAGTCCCAAGCGGAGTTCCACGGGTGCGACTGTGTAGGCGAGTGGAGCCGGCGTGGCCGGTTTGCGCGCCGGGGATGTGCCTCCGAGCACTTCAACGCGATGGAGCAAGCGGCGGGGAAGCGTGGTCTGCGAGCTGAAGTCGAGGTCTATCAGAAAAAGACGCGTGCCGTTGAATTCAATTTCGGCGGTTTCGGCCAGCGTATTGCCGGTGGTTCGCAAGTGAAGCAGCAAATCAGCGCCGTCATAAGTGGCAAGAACCTTGCCCGGATTGAGCGCATCGACTACTTCAAGCTTTTGCAAGGTGGCCGGGGTGGGGCTGGCATTGGTGAGCACCAATTCGTAGACAACGTGCTGCCGGCCGTCCGTGCCCGGAAACGGCCGCACACTGGGCATGAGGGGCGAGAGAATTACGGGAGTGAATTGATCTTTCGTTATTCCGCGCGCGGCGCACAGCGCCAAGGCAAGCGCCACAAGGGCCCATCGCCCGATCTGTTTCGCGCCGGACAAATTTGCAGCGACAAATTGAAATCTCGACATTCGATCCACCGCGCTTTTGCGTGATTTAGCGTACTCGCCGCTCGCCGGTCTTTTGGTGCTGAACCCTGCCTCTCTCACGTTTTGAAGCTTCCTGTGAGAGGTGTGTCGCACCTCCGGCGCTTGGAATCTCAAAACTGCTTACCCAGCGCTTACGCGCTGGGCTAACTTCTGCCGCGCCTCCGGCGCTGGCCGGGTGAAGAATTGGTGCGATGAAAAGTAGTGCCAAGCCTCAAGCAAATTCACACGAGGCAAGCCAGCACGTGCGGGCCCAGCTCAAAGAGGGCCGCAAGCGGGTGTCATCGTACCAGAGCGGTGATTCACCGGCCAGCGCGGAGGGAGGCTGAGAAGGAAAAAGCGCGGAGCGAAATTGATGCCACAGGCAAGACTTGCCAGGGCTCTGGCTGCTGCGCTGGATCCCTCACGGCGCAAAAGGCGCTTGTTCGGGATGACCCGTTAAAACCAATGCTTTGGGCAAATTAACGAGACGAGCGTTGCTCGCGTTCGGCGCGCAATTGTTCCATTACACTTTGGATCAGGGATTTCGCGTCGCGGATTTCGCTGGTGATCATCTGGATATCCATGACGGGTTTTTCGGGATCGCGGGCGGAGTGGCAATAGACTCCATGCTGGCCGACAAGCACCAGCGCGTTGGTCAGCAGGTCGAGCGTGACGGCCAGGCGTCCGCGATGCGGTCCCATCATGGTTTCAAAGTGTTCGAGCTCTTCCTTGTGTTCGTCAAAGACTGACATGGGATTCTTGCCCCCCGGATGGCGGCGCGGCTGCGGAGACCAAAATAACTGCTAATGGGCCAAACTGCAAATTGGGGCCTAGTTCTTCTGGTGGAACTGCCGGGCAGAGAAGGGCACGAAGCATTCAGCTAGTTCGGCGTAGCAACTGCTGCGATGGATTGGGAGTCTTCTCTGGATCCCTCGCGGCGCGAACAACGCTTGATCGGGATGACGGAACTTCCGAGAGCGCATGCTCAGATGGCATGTCAAACAGCGGCGCCAGCCTAGTTCTAGGACTATCTGTTGCCGGGTAGGAACTTCCGCGATGCGCGTTCTTTACTCTGGAAAGGGGCGATTAGATAATCCGCGATGGCTTACGAATCGTTGTACGAGAAGTATGGGGTCACAGACGGCAGGGGGCAGGCTAGATCGGTCGCCTTCAAAAAGGCGGGACGACTGGCCGTGGGGGATGAACCGGAGCTGTATTTTTTCGGAGTCGATGGCCAATCGGTAGTCGTCGGAGTATCCGGCAAAGCTCTGGAACGCTGGCAGCGTTCGCACCGTTACCTGTCCCGTGAAGAAAAAATTGACATAGCCGGACTGTGGCTGAAGCGCGGAATTGTGGGCGGTGGAACGCTGGTGGCCGAGCACTTATATCTTGGAGATGCGGAACTCGAGGAAATGATCAAGACCTTGGAGTTCTGACCGTGAGGATGGCATGAGGCGCAGCGATTTAGTTCGCACCACCATGAAGGGAAGAGCGGTGCGGACCAGCCAGATTGTATTCGGAGAACGGCAGCACTTATTGCGCGTGCTGGATTCGGTGGAGCGGAGCTCGCTGCCGCACGCGCGGCTGGAACAGGAGCGGCGCGTGATCGAGCAATTGATCCACGCGCGCACGCAGGAATTGAACCGGATCAATACCGGCTGGGACGAGAAAGTGGGCACGGTGCTGAGCGCGGAGGTGAAGCCGGAGGTCCTGGATCAACTTTCGAAACAGGCGCCCAAGGAAGATTTTTATATGCTGCGTCTGATCAGCGAGCATCCGAAAGTTTCCTCGAAGACGCTCGCAAAGCTTTCGCACCATCCCTATGCGGCGATTCGCGAGAATATCGCGCGGCATCCCAATGCCGACGCGGATACTTTGCGGCGTTTGAGCCGCGATCGCACGCAGCCACTGTGGTACCTGGTGGCATTTAACCCCAACGCGCCGGAGACATTGCGGCGCAAGCTGCAGGAACGCATGAGGCGCTTGGGAGAAAAGGTCCCGACGCAGTAGAATCCGCGGGATGGCTTTCGAGATCCCGCGCCGCTTGAATATTGCCGAAGAATTTCTATCGCGCCCCGCCCGCGAGTGCCCAGCCAGGTTCGCCATCCTTGGCGAACCTGCGCCCGTTCGTTATGACGAATTGGAGGGAGCGGCGAACCGGGTGGGGAATTCGTTGCTTGCGAGCGGCTGCGAACGGGGCGACCGCGTCTTAATTGTCCTGCCTGATTCCTCGGAATTCATTTGTTCGTTTTTTGGGGCCGCAAAGATTGGGGCGATTGCCGTGCCGGTGAATCCTGATGCGCGGGCGGCGGATTACGAACATTATTTGAGGGATTGCGGGGCGCGATTTGCGGTGGTACATGCGGCGGCGCTTGCGGAATTCGCGCGCGCGGAAACGCATTCCACGCTGGCGGGCGCGTTTGTGGTTGGGGCAAAGGCCGGGGAGCGGGGCGCGATTGGGAAACAATTACGTTGCCGTTCGGCGATCTGGGAGGACTGGCAGGCGGGCGCGTCGAATGAGCTGCAGGCCTGCGCCACCAGCGCTGAAGATGCGGCGTTTTTTCTGTATACCTCGGGAAGCGGGGGGACTCCGAAGGGCGCCGTACACCGGCATGGGGATATGGCGGTGTGCAGCCGGAATTACGCGCGGGGCGTGCTGGGTTTGCGCGCGGACGACATTACATTTTCTGTGTCGAAGCTTTTCTTCGCGTACGGCCTGGGCAACGGAATGTATTTCCCCTTTTCGGTGGGCGCCAGCACTTTGCTGATGCCGGAGCGGCCGAAGCCGGGCGTAGTGGCGGAGATGATTGCGCGCCACCGGCCGACGGTTTTCTTTTCGGTGCCCACTTTTTATGCGGCGCTGTTGCGGGAAGCGGACGGCGGATTGCCTTGCGATTTTTCTTCCGTGCGGCTGGCGGTTTCGGCGGGGGAATCGTTGCCGGCGGAAATCTTCGAGCGTTTCCGGAAGAAGTTTGGCATCGAAATTCTGGATGGAATCGGGTCGACGGAAATGCTGCACATTTTTCTTTCCAGCCGCCCGGGAGCGGCCCGCGCGGGATCTTGCGGAACGGAAACGCCGGATTATGAGGCGAGAATTGTGGATGAAGCAGGAAGGCCGGTTGCCACGGGCGACATCGGCAATCTGTGGGTGAAAGGAGGAAGCGCGTTCGCGGAATACTGGGGAAAGCCGGAACTGACGGCGCGGACCAAGATGGGGGAGTGGGTGGTCACCGGCGATAAGTTCTTTCGCGATG
>JBGPTK010000257.1:0-5218 GCA_041490605.1 Terriglobia bacterium
ACGGATTTGTTTTTCGAGGGGATCGCCATCCGGCCAGAATTTCCGCGCCATCGTTTCGTTGATGACGGCGACGGTTGGCTGATCCGCCGTATCCTGCTCCGTAAAAAAACGGCCGCGCAGCAGCGGGATGCCCAGAGTTCGAAGAAGATTTGAATCGGAGAGGTTCGCTTGCGTCGTGGGTTCGTGCCCGGGCGCCGGCGCGGGCCGGTCGAGCAATTCGAACGGGGTGACATTGCCGTTGCCGCTGAACGGCAGGGCCAGGACAACCGAAGCGGATTTCACTCCCGGCAAGGCGCTGACGCGCTGAACTACTTCGCGGTGAAAATTCCACGGCTGGAAATCCTTGGAGTATTTGTTGCGCGGCAGCCGGTATTCCATGGTCAGCAGATTGCCGGAATCGAAGCCGGGAGAAACATGGAGCACGCGTTGCAAACTGCGCAGCAGCAAGCCGGAGCCGGTGAGCAGCAGGAGCGCCATGGCAACTTGCATCACCACCAGCACGCGCCGCATCCAGCCGCCGTGCGCGGCAGTTACGGAGCCGCTGCTTTGTTTCAGCGATTCGCTCAGATTGATTTTGGAAAGTCCGAGCGCCGGACCCAGGCCGAACAGCAATCCCGTCAGCACCGAAATGAGCAGCGTGAATGCCAACGCTGTTCCATTCACATGAAGGCCCCGCGCCAGATCGGGATCGAGTCTCGTGGCGAGCGCGGCCACTCCCCAATAGGACCAGAGCACGCCGGCAACTCCGCCGGTGAGCCACAGCAAAGTTGTCTCCGTCAGCAACTGCCGGATGATGCGCGATCTGCCGGCGCCGAGTGTGGCGCGCAAAGCCATTTCGCGGCTTCGCCCGATGGCGCGCGCGAGCAGCAGATTGGCAACATTTGCGCACGCGATCAAAAGCACCAGGCCGACCATGGCCCAGAGCAACAGGATTTGCGGACGCACATTTTCCACGGCGACACCATGGAAAGGCACCAGGGAAATGGTGCGGCCTTCATTGGTCGCCGGGTACTGAGTGGCGAGCCGGGCCGCGATGGTGTTCATCTCCGCTTGAGCTTGCGCGAGGCTGACGCCGCTTTTGATCCGTCCGATCGCGGCGAACGAGTTTCTGTCCCGTTGCCGGCTGAAATTCGGATAGTAAGGGTAAGGAATCAGAACTTGCGGGTCGCTGAGTGGAAAATGAAAATTCTGGGGCGTGATTCCGACTACCGTAAACGGTTCGCCATTCAGCGCAAGTGATTTTCCCAGCAGGTTCGGATCGCCACCGAGCATTCCCTGCCACATGCCGTAGCTGATGATGGCGACGTGATCGCCGGGATGATCTTCGCCCTCGCGGAAACCGCGGCCGGTGACAGGCTCAACGCCCAGCATGGAAAGAAAATTCGCGGAAACAAACGCGCCGACGACACGCTTGGGTTCTCCCTGCCCGGTCAGATTCACGCTCTGCGGAACCCAGGCGGCAATCGCATCGAAATTCTTGCTTTGCTGCCGCCAGTCCTGAAAATCAGGATACGAAACCCAGCTGCGCGCCGCATGCGGATCTTTCGTAAAAAGAACGACGATTTGTTGCGATTGTTTGAACGGCAGAGGACGAAGCAGGACGCCATCCACCACGCTAAAAATCGCGGTGTTGGCGCCGATGCCGAGGGCCAGAGTGAGGACGGCCACGGCGGTGAACCCGGGATTTTTCGCCAGCAGGCGCAGGCCGTAACGCAGATCCTGCAGCAGGGCTCCCATCGCCCCTCCTATTCGTATCTCAGCGCCACCAGCGGATCGACGCGCATCGCGCGGCGCGCCGGCACGTAGCATGCCGCAAAGGCAACCGCGGAAAGCATCAGTGCGACACCCGCAAAGGTGAGTGGGTCCGTAGCGGTCACGCCAAACAACAAGCTGGACATGAATCGGGTGGCGGCCAATGCGGCAACAATCCCCAGCGCCAGGCCGGTGAATGCCAGCAACATTCCCTGCCCCACCACAAGCCTTAATATGTCGCCGGGCTGAGCGCCCAAGGCGACCCGCAAACCGATTTCGTGGGTTCGCTGGCCGACGCTATAGGAAAGCACGCCGTAAATTCCAATCGCCGCCAGCAGCAGACCCAGGAATGCAACGGCCAACGCGAGCGTCGCGGCAGTGCGCGCGCTTGATAGTGATATGTGAAACAGGCTGTCCAGATCGCTCCATTCCAGCATCACAACGCCCGGATCGATCGCACGCACTTCTTGCTGCACGGTTGTGGCAAGCGCGGCCAAATCGGCGGACGCGCGAACGAGGAGGTTCGCATCCGTCCCGCTGGTCTGGAAGCGGGGGAGATACAGGAACGATTCGGAACTTTCATTCATGCTGTGATATTTGATGTCCTTGACCACGCCCACAATCGTCCACCAGCGGTCCGACATGTTCAACCTGCGCCCGATTGGGTTTTCGTCTGGCCAGAACCGCCGAGCCATCGTCTGATTGATGATGCACACGAAAGGGGCGTCGTTGCGGTCGAGCCGCGTGAACTCGCGCCCGCGGACCACCGGAATTTTCATCGTCGTGAAATAGTCCGGTCCCACATCGTTGTAATCGATATCCATGCTTTCGCCCTGGCGCGGAACATAGCCTTCGATATCCGGCCGTGTCTCGCCCCTGCCGTAAAACCACAGGGGAACGAAGCGCTCGAGACTCGTCGATTGAACGCCCGGCACCGTTGCCAGGCGCTCTCGAAGCTGCTCGTAGAAGTCCCGCGCTTGGGCGCTGCTGTATCCATTCGAACGCAAATCAAACGAGGCGAGCAAAACATGATTGGTCACAAACCCGGGACTGGTATCCTCGGCGTGACGCAGGCTGCGAACCAATAGTCCGGCGCCGATCATCATCACCAGCGCCAGCACCATCTCTGAGACCACCAGCAAGTCCCGCAAACGGTGGCGCCCCATTCCCGAGGAGGATCTGCCGCCTCCCTTCAAGGAAGTGTTTACGTCCGGCCGGGAAACGAGGATTGCAGGAGCCAGGCCGAAGGCAATCCCGGTCAGGAGAGAGAGAAGGAGAGCGAACAAAAGAACGGGATAATTTATTTCCACCGGCAGCCCGATCGGAAAATGGGTTGCCGGAATCGCGACGCCTAAAAAGCTGGTGGCCCAAAAGGCGATCAGGATGCCGCCGGCTCCCCCCAGGAGAGCCAGCAAAATGCTTTCGACGAGGAATTGCCGGATCAAGCGCGCGCGTCCTGCTCCCAGCGCCGAACGAATCGCAATTTCTTTCTCTCGCACAGTTGCGCGCGCCAGCAAAAGATTCGCCACATTGGCGCAGGCGATCAAAAGCACAAGCATGGTCACTACGGACAGAAAGAGCAGCACGGGAAGCAGGACGGATTGCGCGCCATAGTGCGCTTTCCAAAGCGGATTCACGATCGCGCCCACATTCTTGTTCGAATCGGGATATTCGCGCTGCAGTTGGCTCGCGAGCGTGGACATGTCCGCCTGCGCTTGCTGCAGGGAGACGCCGGGCTTGAGCCTGCCAAGAATGTGCACAAAAGTGGGGGTACGCTGCTCCAGACTTTCACCGGGCATCACTTGTGGCTGCATCATCATCGGAACCCAGAATGCCGCTTGAATCCCGACGATATCGCCCTGAAATTCTTTAGGCGCGATGCCGATGACCGTGAAGGGATGGGCGTTCAGGCGAATCGTCTTGCCCACCACGCTGGGATCGGAACCGAATTTGTTCGTCCACAGCCGGTGGCTGAGAACGACGACCGGATGGGCTTCGATGACCTGGTCCTCATCCGGCGCGAAGGTGCGGCCGAGAGCGGCGTGAACTCCGAGCACGTCGAATGTGTTTCCGCTGACGATTTCTCCCCACACGCGTTCGACCTGGCGATCGTCATTTTTCAGACTCATGTTTACCGGCATCATTTCGACGCCAATCACGCCGGAAAAAACCTGGTTGTGGCCGCGATAATCCTTGTAATCGGGATAGGAACTGGTATGCAGGGTGCCGTCGGGCATTCGCGTTTCCACGGCAATCAGCCGGTCTTGATCCGCCACGCCCGGCAAGGGATGCAAGAGCACGGATTGAATCCAGCCAAAGACAGTTGTATTGCCGCCGATGGCCAACGCCAGGGAGAACACGGCGACCGCTGTGAACCCTGGATTCTTCGCGAGCATGCGCAAGCCGTAGCGCAAATCCTGCAGCAGCGTCTCCCACATGTTCATCTCCGTTTCCGCGGGATCGATCCCGCGAGGCAGCCAGAGGCAGTGCAATTTTCAACCCGTGGCCGGGCACACCCCTGCGTAAGATTTCAATTCTAGAAAATTGAAATTTAAAAGCTTGGTGTCACCACTGCGGCAGAAAGCCTTCTGCCGGCCCTTACACGACTTCGGTGCGGGCTCCCAGTGTTTCCTCGACGATGCGGCCGTCGAAGAGGTGGATGGAACGGTCGGCGATGCTGGCGTAGCGCGGATCGTGCGTCACCATGCAGATGGTGGCGCCTTCGCTGTGCAGTTGCCGCAGAAGATCGATAACCGCTTCGCTGTTTTTGGAGTCCAAGTTGCCGGTCGGCTCGTCCGCCAGCAGGATGGAAGGCTGGCCCACCAGCGCGCGGGCCACGGCCACGCGCTGTTGCTGGCCGCCGGAAAGCTGCGAAGGGTAATGCTTCATGCGGTGCGCCATGCCCACGCGCTCGAGCACTTCCTGCACGCGCTTTTTGCGCTCGGCTCCCGGCATGCTGCGATAGGTGAGGGGCAATTCAACGTTTTCGAAGACGGTAAGGTCGCCGATCAGGTTGAACGCCTGGAAGATGAAGCCGATTTCCCGGTTGCGAATTCGCGTGCGGTCCGCCAGCGAAAGCTTGGCCACCGGATGAGTATTGATCCAGTAATTGCCGTCGGTGGGAGAATCGAGCAGGCCGAGAATCGAAAGCAACGTAGATTTGCCGCAGCCCGATGGGCCCGCGATCGAAAGGAACTCGCCCTTCTGAATCTCCAGATGCACGCCGGCCAGCGCGTGGGTTTCCACTTCATCGGTGTAGAACACCTTGGTGACGCCTTCCAGCCGGATCAGACCCTCTGTTGGCTTGTTCATTCCCTCTCCTTCGTCAATCTTCAAAAGCTACTACGAAACCCGTGGCGCCAAAGTTCCCGGCTCGCTTACCTTAGCCGGATGCGATCGAAATTATCCCAGGCGGACATGTCCGAGAGGACCACCTTGTCGCCGATCCTCAAGCCCGAAACAATCT
>JBGPTK010000258.1:0-5192 GCA_041490605.1 Terriglobia bacterium
GACGGGCGCACATGTGAGCGTGGCCTGCTCGCTATGCCACATCAACAACAAATTCGCAGGCACACCGACCGATTGCTACAGTTGCCACGTCAAGGATTTCCAGGGGACGACAAATCCGAATCACGTGCAGGCCGGATTCCCAACCGACTGCTCCATCTGCCACACCACGGCAACATGGGCCAACGCGAATTTCAATCACAATACGTTTACGAAATTCCCTCTGACGGGCGCGCACATAAACGTCGCTTGTTCGCTCTGTCACATCAACGGCAAGTTTGCCGGAACACCAACCGATTGCTATAGCTGCCATACAAAGGACTATACCGGGACCACCAACCCGAACCACACAGCGGCAGGTTTCCCCACCGACTGCTCCATCTGCCACACCACGGCATCGTGGGCCGGCGCGGTTTTCGACCATTCGAAAACTCCATTCCCTTTGACAGGATTCCACGTCAACGTCGCCTGCTCGCTATGCCACATCAACAATAAATTCGCGGGCACTCCAACCGATTGTTATTCGTGCCACACCAAGGATTACCAGGGCACCACGAATCCGAATCACGTACAGGTGGGGTATCCCACGGACTGCTCGATCTGCCATACCACTGCGTCATGGGCGGGCGCTGTCTTCGATCACTCGAAGACGCCGTTTCCATTGACCGGCGCTCACGTCAGCGTGCCTTGCACCAGTTGCCACATCGGCGGGCAATTTGCAGGCACGCCCACCGACTGCAATTCCTGCCACGCCAAGGATTACGCAGGGACAACCAATCCGAACCATAAGGCGGCGGGGTTCCCGACCACTTGCCAGACTTGCCACACTACGACGACTTGGTTGGGGGCGACCTTTAACCACACCTGGTTCCAGATTCCGCACCATTCCGCTCTGTGCAGTGATTGCCACACGAATTCTTCCGACTACACGGTATTTGTTTGCACGAATTGTCACACCCAGTCCCAGACCGATCCCAAGCACTCCGGGGTAAAGGGTTATGTATGGAACAGCGCAAATTGTTATCAGTGCCACAAGAATGGCGGTAACTAGAGACCGGGCATTTTTTCTTGTGGCTGCGCCGTTCCTGGCCGCCCTGCTTCCGATGCTCGTGTGTGCGCAGGGGACGATTCAGCAAACCGCGTTTCGCATCAAGTTCATCGCCGAAGGGGCTGTCTACTTGAATGGCGGCAGCGCCACGGGCCTGAAAGAGGGACAGACTTTGGTGGTCAAGCGTTCCATAGCTGCGACCCAGCCGAACTCCGATAAATCCATGCCTACAGCCACAACCGGGGTCCTTGCAACGATAAAGATAGTTTCCGTGGCCTCGGCGTCGGCCGTTTGCGAAATCACAACTTCTACCGGCCCGCTTCAGATTGGTGACCTGGCTCAACTTGCCGAGGAGGAAGTGAAAACAGAGGCGGAAAAGGCCAGAGCCTCCGGCATGCGGACGTATCCGCAGATCGTTGCATTCGATCTCGGCGATCCGGTGATGGCCGAGGCGCGTGACTCAGTTCCGCGACCGCCTTCCCTGGAAATCAATCGGATGAGGGGACGCATCGGCGTGGAATACGGATCGATCTTTGTGCACAACAATCCCGCCAGCCGAAACATGGAGACGGGCGTCATCGCCCGGCTGGATATGAACCGGATCGGTGGAAGCTACTGGAATTTCAGCGGCTATTGGCGGGGCCGATTCACCTCGGAATCGAGTGGCGCGCAGACGGCGACGCTTACGGATCTGATCAATCGGACCTATCACTTGAGTCTTACTTACGACAACCCGGATTCACGGCTTGTGGCCGGGGTCGGAAGGCTCTATCTTCCCTGGGCCAGCAGCCTGGACACGATTGACGGCGGGTACTTCGGAAGAAAATACGGAGAGCACATCAGGCTCGGTGTTTTCGCCGGCACCACACCTGACCCATCTTCTTACGATTACAATCCCGATGGAAAACTAGGCGGAGCGTTTCTGAATTATGAGGGTGGCTCGTACGAAGATCTTCGATACACCACCACGATCGGAATTGCCGTCAGCGCGATCCAGTGGCACGCTCAGCGGCAATTTCTATTTGCAGAGACCGGAATCTTTTTCAAGCGCTACTTCGCGCTGTACGATTCCATGCAAGTAGATGCGCCCCATTCGGCGATTACCAGTTCCTCCACGACGCCCGGTACACCCCCGCAGACCACCGGAACCGGCGGCATCAATCGCAGCTACTTCTCACTTCGTTTTCAACCGCATCCTCGGCTTGGATTTGACATCAGCCACACCTACTACCGGGATTTTCCCACGTTCGATCCGCTGTTGATCGGCACCGGACTGTTGGACCGCTACCTATTTCAGGGCTTAAGCGCCGGCGTGAGAGTGGAGCTTCCCAAGCGAGTGAGCGTGTACACCAGCATAGGCCGCAGCTCGCGGTCCGGCGATACCCAGAGCTCGTGGAACCAACTCTATGGCCTTACCTTCGGGGATTTGCTGCGCACGGGGCTGCGCGCGGATTTCCGGTATTCGCAATTCAATAGTTCCTTTGGCCGCGGAAATTACCGCTCCGTGTCGTTGTCGCGCCAATTGCTGGAAAGCCTGCGCTGGGAATTGCAGGGAGGATTCCAGGATTTTTCGTCGACGTTCACTTCGACGACGCAGAGCCGGTTTGTCAACAGTCTGATCGACTGGGCGCCGGGAAGACTCTTTTTTTTGCAAAACAATTACACCTGGCAACGAGGCGGCTCAGTGAACTACGACCAGGTCACTTTCACGCTCGGCCGGCGTTTTTGAGGTTTCCAAGAAAATGATTCGAGAGATCCGATTTCGAAACGGGCGATCCATCTGGATACGCGGATTTCTACAGGCGGCCACACTCCTTCTGGCATGGCCATTTCTTGCGCCAGCCGGCCGGGCCGCCGGCCCCGATCCTCTGGCGCCACTGCTCACACGAACGAGAGCTGTAGTGGAAGAGTTTGCAGACGATCTGGGCAACCTGCGCTACGAAGAGAATGTGCTTCAGCAGAAATTGGGCGAAAATAGGAAGAACTCCTACAAGCAGGAAACTCAGTTCGATACGCTGATGCTGATGCGATTCCAGAACGGCGAACTTACGGTGGAGGAATCGCGGATCCGGGAAATGGAGCCACGAAAAGCAGAGGTGCGTCCGCTGCTGCTCACCAGCGGATTTTCGACGCTCGCAATGGTTTTTCATCCTTACTATGAAGCGAGCTTTCAGTTTACCCGGCTGGACGACGATGTGATCGATGGCAAGACCCTGGCTCGCGTGCGGTTCGAACATGTGCTGGGGACACCCTCGCCCATCCTCTATCAAAGACTTCTGACGGGCAGACCGGTGGAACTCGAGGGGACCGCCTGGATCGACCCCGATTCGGGGCAAATCTTTCGTATCAGTGCTGACGTGGGTACCAGCATGCAAGACCTGGGGCTGAATCAGCTTCGAGCGGAATTGCAGTATGCACCCGTCACCATGTCGGGCTCTCCGCAGCCGCTGTGGCTGCCGGCCACTGCGACGATCGACCTGGAAACCCCCAAGCAGCACTGGCGGAACACTCATCGCTTCACAAAATACCGGCGCTATACGGTAGAGGTTCAAATTGACGTAGTTTCCAAGCAACCATGAATACACTTCTGAATGCACGAGCATTTGCCCAACCCGTTGAGGACCGCGAAAAAGATCATCGGCGGAGACTGGCCGCGGCGTGGTTGCTTTCCTCCGCCTTCACTTTGACCATGGCCGTCTACGGGGCGAGTTACTATCTTTTGGGGGCTGCCGACCGGCCCTACTCCCCGAAACACGCGCTCTTGCGCCCGAGCGGCTCGATTGGAATCAAACTCGGAATCCTGGGCACGCTTCTATTCTTCGGGATCTATTTTTACTATTTCCGAAAGCGCTGGGGCTGGCTGCGCAGCATCGGCGTCACCAAACACTGGCTGGATTTCCACATCGTGATGGGTGTTACTGCGCCCATCATCATCGCGTGCCATGCCGCCTTCAAATTTCGCGGTATTGCGGGGATGGGATTCTGGATCATGGTAGCCGTGGCGGTAAGCGGCATCGTGGGGCGGTATCTTTACTCGCAAATCCCACGCCATTTGAACGCCGCCGAGCTGACCTGGCAGGAGTTAAAAGAAGAGCAGGAACAACTGGCGAAGCAGTTGGCGACTCAGAAGATTTTCGTGCACCGCGATCTGACTTCCGCCTTCCGTCCTCTTCCCACCGCCGAGCAGGTGAGAAGCCAAAACATATTCGCCTCCCTGCTTTATATGTTTTCTTTGGATTTATCCAGGCCTTTCCGCATTGCTGCTTTGCGCCGGCGGGCCTTGCGGACGGGAGGCATCTTCATGACCGCCGGCGGGCTTTTTTCGAGCGGCAAAGACGATGTTGAGCGAGTAGTGCAGGTGGCCCGGCACCAGGCGGCGCTAACGAAGCGGATGGTTTTTCTTTCGCGCTCACAAGAGGTTTTCCAGCTGTGGCACGTGGTGCACCGGCCGTTCAGCTACGCATTCGTGGTTCTGGCCCTTCTGCATATCTCCGCGGTTTTTCTGCTCGGGTATTTGTAACGCGATGGAGACGCTCATTGCATTTGTGATCGCGGCCGGGCTTACGTTTTTTTTCGTTCGCCGTTACCTGAAACAGCTCACCGCTGTGCAGAAATCGCCGGTAAAGCAGGCGCGCCAGACGCAGCCCGCGTCGCGTGTGGAAACCCTTCCCTGCCCGCGTTGCAGCCAGCCAATTGCAAAAGGGACACCGTTCTGCGCGCACTGTGGAGCTGCGCTGGCCATGTGGTCTGTCCATCTCGCGGAGGTACACACCGGCGGCGGCAATGGAAAAACGGGGAAACCCCGCCCGGTGATCAACGCTTCGCTCTGCGTCGGCTGCGGAAGTTGCGTCGAGGTGTGCCCCGAATCCGGAACGCTGGCCATGGCCAACGGCAAGGCGATCCTCGATGAACCCGAGCGCTGCGTGGGACATGCCAAGTGCGTTGAAGTTTGCCCCACTCAGGCGATCACGCTTTCCTTCGGGGGCGTGCTCCAAACCATCAAGGTGCCCAACGTCAAGGAAAACTTCGAAACCAACGTTCCGGGATTGTTCATCGCCGGAGAACTGGGCGGCATGGGATTGATCAAGACAGCCGTCAACGAAGGAAAACTGGAGATTGATCACATTCACGCGCGCTTGCAGAAAGA
>JBGPTK010000259.1:0-5186 GCA_041490605.1 Terriglobia bacterium
AATATCTTCAACGAAGCCGATGGTCCAAGACTGCGGAACGTTCAGACCCGAAAGAGCGTGCTCGGCGCTCGTGAAGTTCAACGAATTCTGGGAGAAGGCAAGCGTGTTGCCACCGCCAAACGTGCCAAAAATTTCACTCACGTTGTCGGTCGTCTTGCTCCAGGTGTAGCCGGTTCGCATCGTCAACTGATTCCAGAGGTGCGAAGTGCGCAACTCCGTCTGCAGGGCATTGTAATCGGAGTACCCCGTGTTGGTCCTTACTCGCTGCACACCCAGGGCACAATTCACGCGGCCAACGGCCGTGGGAACGACAGCATTAGCGGCGCTGCAAGGAGTCACCCCTGATGGCACCAGCGTAGGAAATGTGGCTGCCAGTCCCGCGATATTGGGGTTCCCGTTGATGGACTGGAACAGGTTCTGTCCATGGTTACCGACGTAACGCGCCTCGAAGGCCGCTCCGGCACCGAGTTCCCGCTGGACGCCGAGCGACCAGCTATGCACCCGGTCCGGCCCAAAGTTGGGGGTGATGGTCGTTTCGTTAAAGCTCCGCGGATCGGACACACCAAACTTTAGGAACGATGCCAGTTGAAGCCGATTATTGGGTCCCGTTGGAACCGCCGACATCGGGTTTGCAACCGCATTGGCTCCGGTAAGCGACTGCAAGAGCACCTGCGGAGAAGCGCTGGAGATATTCAAATAAATGTTGTAGAACGGCGGGTCATAGGACAGGCGATAGCCGCCGCGGATCACGGTCTTTCCATTCCCCATCAACCATCCCCCGCCCGGCGTCCAGGCAAAGCCAATGCTCGGTCCGAAGGAACTCTTCACAGTCGGAATGGTGGGGAAGGTTGTGACGGAAGCGGCAAGCGCAGGATTCCAGAACGGCTGAGAACTCGCCTGCTGTTTGACGGTCCGGTCGTGGAACAGGTTCGCCGGCTGGCCGTAATACGACCATGTCAGGCCGAGGTTCAAAGTTAGATTGCTCTTGATCTTCCAGTCGTCTCCCGCGTAAAGAAACGTATCGTACTCGCGGAAGTCCAGGTTGGCGTTCCCGGAAGCGACTTGAACCCGGTTGGGTACGTCTTGCGCATACGTACTCCAATTCGAAAACCGGAACGAACCGTTCAAGTTGGGCAAGAAGGTGTTCGGTGACCGCTGAAAGGTAAAGTTTACGCCGGCCTTCAGCGTGTGCCGCCCAACCATATGATTGAAATTGTCCTGCAATTGCCAGGTGTTCACAATGCGGCCCTGCGGGGCGTTGGTGGCCGGACCGTACCCAAGCAGACTGGGGTCATTGAAGGTGATGCTCGCCAACGCGCTTGCCACGTTGCCCTGATTGGGAATCGTGTTCCCGACGCTGTTGCCTCCGAACTCAACGTTCAACCGGCTGAAACTTAGCCGGAATTCATTGAGCGTGTTGCTGGAGAAGGTGTGCGACCAGTCCCCCAAGAACGACTGGGAGCTTGCCGGAACGTTCGCCGGATAGCCGGCGGCGGCGGTGGCGAAGGCGTCGGTGTTCAGGCTGAGTTGCTTTTGGAAGACATAGCGGCCGCTGAATCGGTCGGCCTGGTTCAGAACGACGTCCATCTTGTAAACCCAGTCGTATTCGTGGAAGCTATTGCCCAGCAAGCGCTGTACGCCCGACATTTGCACATCGCAAAACGTTCCGTCGTTCGGAATCGCCGCACCGGTCAGCTTCTGAGTCACCAGGGGTCCGTTCGAAGTCGGGCCGCCGGCGATGGCATAGGGGCCGAAGGCCTGCAATGCAGCCACGCTCTTGCTCCCCGGATAGCATGCCGACATTTGACCGATTCCCTTAGGAGTCGGAGTGAGGCTGCCCGTTGAAAATACCCCATTGGAGGAGATGATCTGATCGTCAAATCCGCCAAACAGAAAAACGTGGTCCTTCCAAACCGGCCCGCCAAGTGTGGCGCCGGTAAACTCATTGTTGAAACGGGGAACCTTAGTCAATTTGTCGAAGAATTTCTGAGTGTTGGTCAGAGTGGTCAGCACCGAGTTGGTCTCGGTTGCGGACACCGTGCCGTGCCAAAGGTTAGTCCCGCTCTTGGTCACGATGTTCACCACCGATCCCGAATTGCGGCCGTACTCTGGGCCGAAATTGTTCGTGGTGATCTGATATTCCTGAACGAAATCCACGTTGCTGAGAAACAGGCCGGGCCCGGCAACGGAGTTGTCATTGTTATTCTGGCCGTCAATTTGCTGGTCGTTATTGCGGCCGCGAAGTCCGTTTACCGAGAAGCCGACACCGTTCGTGTTCGAAAAATTGTTGTCGCGGCTATTTACGACGCCCGGAATTTGCAGCGCCAGGAAGTCCAAGCCTTCGTTGTCCGTAATCCCAGCGAAAGTCTGCAATTGTTCCCCAGTAATTGAGGAGGTTATCTGCGCTTGAGCCTCTTGGATCAGAGGAGGAGCGGCAGTGACTTCAACCGTGGAAGTCATTTCGCCCAACTCCAGCTTCACTGTTCCAAGTGCGTGATCCACGCTGGGATCCACGGCCACGCTCGTAAGCTTGAGTTTCTTGAAGCCATGCTTGCTGATCTCTACTTCATAGGAGCCTGTGGTCAGAAGGTTGACACGGAACGAACCTTCCTCACCCGTCGCAGCCGAAGCCTTTTCGCCCGTCGCACGATTGGTTACGGTGACGGTGGCCTGCGGCACGCCCGCACCTGACTGATCGACGACAAGACCGGAAATTGATCCCTTTGTGGTCTGTGCGCCAACCGGCTGCACTGCCAGGATCAAAAGAGCCACCGCAACCAAAACAAAGAACAACTTATTGATACGCCCCATTGCGCCCCCTCCTAGAGAAGAAGTCTTAGTTGAGAACATCTGCCTACAACGCACCCCGAAAGGTTCGCCAATGCTATGGCAGTCCGATTGCCAAACTCAAATCAAATGTAACTATTTAAGTATCTATAACTTACGGGCCATGACTGATCCATGACCGTCAAAGTCATACGGAATTCAATAGTTGATTTCACATACTGATACGAAAAACAATAGATAGTGAGGGGCTTCCCATGTCGAATGCCTCATAGAACTTACGGATATTTCCGGTTTCGGCGATAGGAATCGAAGCCAAAAGGGTAGCCCGGTTGAGAGCAGTCGATGCTGCCTACACGCGATTCAATGGGCAAAAAAACCCGCCTCGTGAGCGGAATTCTCAGCCGCCCTGTGCCTGGAAAAAGCCGGAGCCGAATGCCCACAGGCCGGCGAAAATTTTGACTGGCGTTCTACGGAACCATCCCTTGCAGCTCGGCGTCGGACTTCTGCCAGAAGAACGGGGGAAACTTCTTTTCCTTCGGCCACACCTGGTCGAGTGTCCCGGCCGAATACACCGCGCCGTTTTTAATGACGTATAGAATATCGTTTGTGTTATGGATATTCTCAAGTGGATCGGAATTCAGCACGACGAGGTCGGCCAGCTTGCCGGGCTCGATCGATCCGATTTGTTTATCGAGGCCAATGCTTTCCGCTCCGTTCATCGTGGCGGAATAGAGCGTTTGCCACGGCGTCATCCCGCCCGATTGCAACATCCACAGCTCCCACTGCGCGCCAATTCCCTGCTGCTCTCCATGCGAACCGAGCGCCACATGCCCGCCGCGCCGGACAACCTCGGCCGCTCCCTGGGCGATCAGCGGAAATGTGTATTCCTCATCCAGCAACAGCGGACGCCGCCGCGAGACTCGATCCACTTCCTCGTGAGGGGTGAAGCGGCGCACCTTGGGATCGTCGTGAATATTCATTCGTTGCCGCCAGTAAAACTGGCCGAATTCCGCGCCGTAGGAAACGATCAGCGTCGGCGTGTAGGTGGTTCCCGATTGCGCCAGCAGTTCAACCACATCCTTGTGCAGAGGGACGATGGGCAGGCTATGTTCGAAACCAGTGTAACCATCCAGAACCATGGTCAGATCGGTTTTCAAGTCACCGCCACCCTCGGCGGTGATGTTGAGTCCTTCTTTAGCCGCAGCCATGCCCAGCCATTGGCGCTGAATCCGGCGAGGTTGCATGTATTGCTTCAGCGAATCCGCGCCGTGCGCTTTGTAGCGCATTACCAGATTGTCGGCATCCTCGAAGCTACCCAAGCTGGCCGCCCAGGTGGTAATCGCTGTTCCAGTGGAGTAGATTCGCGGGCCGATCAGGTCCCCCGTGGTAACCAGTTCACCCTGAGCAAATACGATGTCTGAATTAATCGAGGGATCCCGGGTTGTAGTCACGCCATAGGCGAGATTGGCGGCGTAGGCCCATTCCTTGTCCGTCATCACCGGCCGCCCGGTCTTCAAGTGGGAGTGGATGTCCACGATTCCGGGAATAATGGTTTTCCCGCGGACGTCGATTACCTTGGCGTCCGCGGGCGGATGCATGGTTTTCGACGAACCGACTGCCTTGATGCGATTGTTCTCGATCAAAATATCGCCCTGGGCGAGAATTTCCTCGCCCTTCATGGTAATGATGCGGGCGCCGCGCAGATACAGGCTTCCCTGAGGAGTGTCTCTGGGCACTTGCAGCGCGATCGTGAACTTCTCAGGCTTCCAGGCATCGGGCTTTTCAGCTTTCAGTACTGTTTCCAGTTGGGCGCGCGAAAAATCGTTGCCGTAGCTCCAAGTAATCGTCTTGCCTCCATCCTCCCAATGCAGGTAGCTCGCGCCCTGCGTGGTCAGCCGCTTCACCGGCACGGGCGGCGCCTTCATATTGATGGTTACAACCTCGTCGCCTACTTTGGGCAGCGCGGCAAGATACGCGTCAGAGCGGTCCAGCACCGCCACCCATTCGCCATCCGGCGAAGGAACTGCCGATACGAACGGTCCCTCGAAGCGCATCAGAGTTTTCTTGTCTATCCCATCCAAGCGAATCGATCGCAGCAGCCGCGCCGGCCGTTGCGCGCCTTCGGCATTCGGATTCGGCGGCGCCGCTTCCATGTAATAAACGCGCTCCCCATCGCCGGAAAACGTGGGCGACTGCCCGCCACCGGGTAACGTGACGATGGAATGGATTTCGCCTCCATTTGAAGACATCCAGCTCAATTGCTCGACGTCGGCGTCATCTTCCGAAAGCCACCCGCTCGCCGAGCCCGCCACTAAAATGATTTTGCCGCCATCCGGAGACCATGCCGGCTGCGAATAGTAAGCCGCCGTTTTGCTGAGCTGCACCGGCTCGCCGCCACC
>JBGPTK010000260.1:0-5182 GCA_041490605.1 Terriglobia bacterium
GGAATGCCATGCGCCTCGAAGGCATCGAGAACTTTGAAAAGCTCCGCGGTGAGAAAAAGATTTCGCCTCGAATTGCGCTGAAATTCCGCGCGAAGCCGGTCGCGCCATTCCGCCGGCAAAATAACGCAGGCAGCCGATTCAAGATGCCGGCAAAGAAGAGGTGTGATCCCCTGGGCCGCCGATGCTGCGATCAGCCCGTCGAAATCCTGTTCCGAACGGATCAGCGCCCCAAGCCGCTCTCCCCGTTCCGCGTCCATCACTTTCCGCGCGCAGAGTCGAAGAATTTCTTGCTGTGGCAGGGTTTTCATCGGCGGGAACGATTCACGAATCGCATCGGTCGCTTGCCCGGCCTTCCGGCCGCTCCGCAATAGGGGCAGATCGAACACGCCAGCGCATTACCGCTACTCAGCGCGCCCCAACCGCCTGGGCAAGTGATCCGGCGCTCGCGCTCGACAATCCCTGAATCTGAATCAGCGGCATCGCCGGCTTGCGCGATTTCCTCGTCATCAGGATTTCGGAGGGGATGCCCGTCCTCGCGTAGGATTTTTCGCAGTCTTGATAAGAAGGTCCGCGCATATTCCCTTCCAGGAACGCCAGGCCAGGACAACGCGTGCAGCTTCCCGCATGCGTGCACATCGAGCAAGTTGGCAATTCACGGACGGTGATCGTACGGACTTCCTTGAGCTGCGGAGAATTCCGCCAGATGTCCAGGAACTTGTTGCGCCGCACATTTCCGCTGGGCAAAGGAAATTGCACGCAGGGATAAACATCGCCATACGGCGAAACGTAGCAGGCCGTATGTCCGGCGCTGCACGGCAAAGAATCCAAAACATCTTCGTTCGCGCCCACCGGTGGCGAGCAGAATTCCGCCACATCTCCCACCAGGTTGCCGTCGCGAAACACTTCTTTCAACGCGGCCTGATCCACATTCAGATCCAGAATCGATCGATCGCCGTCCATCATGGGCGTAACCGTCGGATCCAGCGTCACCGGAACGCCCAGCTCCGCCGCCAAGGCTTTCACGCCCGGATAGTCCTGCAGATTTTTTACCATCAGCACGTTGGCCAGGCTGACGCGAATACCCTGTTCGGTCAAAAAACGAACGGCTTCCACGGATCGTTTCAGCGATCCCGGCACCTTGGTGATCCCGTCATGCACTTCCGGGCGATGCGAATAAATGCTGATCTGCACGGCCTCTACGCCCAGTTCCCGCAGCCGCCGCGCTTCTTTCCGGCGAATCAGGATCGCGTTGGTCTTCAGCTTGACGCTGAACTTCTTTTCGCGGGCGTATTCCAGGATTTCGAAAAAATCCTTGCGCACCATGATCTCGCCGCCGCTGACGGTCAGAAAAAAAACGCCGGCGTCGGCCAGTTGATCGAGCAAATCTTTGATCTCCGCGGTGGTCATCTCGCCATGGTCCTCATGGTCGAGATAGCAATGCACGCATCGCTCGTTGCACCGGTAGGTCAAGTCCAGTTGCACGCTCAGCGGGATTCCCAGCTTGAGCGCCTTGGCGCCCATTTCATCCATCAACTGGCTCATCGGGACCCCTTGGCAGCGGCCGCCGCTCGAACGATCGGCGTATCGGAAACAATCAGAATCCCGTGCCCGGCAAGCCTCTCCACAAGTTCCCCGGCATCCTTCAAGCCAGCCTCCGGCGTCACGTCGAATTGTTCGCAAACTTTGCCGGCCACAATCTCCTCGAGCGCCTTCGAGCCGTCCGCCGCGTTCCATATCGCTGCGGCCGCCTCATTCAGCGTGAATAGCGTGGAATCGATGGCCGACATGATCATCATTTCATCGCCCATCATGCGGGCCGCAATTTGCGGGCTGCGCGCCACATATTGTTTGCCGTTCATCGAATCAACTCCCAAACGCGGGCGTCGGGAACAAACGTCAGCCGCTTCACGGGCACCCGGCCAACGAAATCGCACGCCGCCTGAAACACCAGATTCACCAGCTCGCGATCCTTGGCAAAAAACAGAATATCTTCCAGCAAGCCGCGGACAGCTTCCACGGTTCCAATCGATTCGATCTTGTTCTCGCGGCCTTTCGCCAGCAGGTACAAAGCCGCAATCGGCGCGGTCATGTTTTCTCCGGGACGAGCCAACTCTCCCGCGAACGGCGTGCCGAACGCGAAATACTGATCCTTCCGCCGCGTCACGTAAGAAATTTCGTCGGTCAGCAGCGCCACATCCGGCGGGGCCAGGCTCGCCATCGTCGTTTTCCCCGCGCCCGAAACTCCCGCAAAAAGAAACGCTCTCCCGTTTCGCACGGCGCTGGATGCGTGCGCCAGGAACCCATCCTCCCGCGCCAGCAGCAGCGTGTGAACAATGCGCAGCACGCAATCGAGTGAGTAAGGATTGGCGGTCTGGCGGATGCGCCCGCAGGCGAGCGCTGGATTCCATTCCGCGTAAAAATCCCCCCGTTCCATGCGCCACAGCCCCGCTTGCCACGTCACCTGCACGTCCTCACTCGCGGAAATAACGCCAGGCGCCACCAGATCGATTTCAAATTCGAACTTGGCGGGGCCGGATGGAGCCACGAACCCGGCGTACCGCTTCTCGAGCATTTCAATGAATACAGGATTATTCACGTGGAGTTGGATCGGCAGGCCGCCAACCTCGATGATCACGCCGGAACGAGCGAGCGTCGTGGTCATATTCCGCGCACCGCTCCTCCCGAAAATATCGCTCGTTGGAAATCGAAGAAACGCATATAGACGTAGGTCGCGCGCTCGGAGGCTCTGAGGAGAGGAGCGATGGCCTGCTCCAGCAAATTGAGCGGCTTGTCCGGATCGAATTGCTTGCCATTCCGCTGGGCCCGAATTACCCGGCCAAGCAATTCCGATTGGGAAACCGGAGGATCGTTCCGCCGCAGGCGATCGCCTCGGGTAATCAAACGCAAGTCATCCGGGCCGCCAAGCTTCTCCACCACGCGATGGGCGAACAGCCGGCCGCCGCGCGAGAAAAGCACAATATTCCCCGGAGAGACTTCCTCGATCGTTGCTCGTTGGATGGAAATGACGTCGCCAGGATTCAACGCGGGCATCATGCTGGTGCCGAAGACGCGGATCCGCGCTTCCCCGAATCCACGGACCACATCTTCCACCAAACCGCATGCCCAAGTATTCGACACCTCTGCCCACCGATCGGGATTGCCTGGATCCCGAGAGCTACGAAGCCTTTGTGGTCGTCAATCTGCATTGCGCCTGCGTCGCGCTCAGTTTCCCGCAGGAAAGCGCAGAGACCTCAAAGACTTTTTCGAAGCGAAAGTCAGGCTTCTGATAGGGTTTCTTGCTGCCGCTCTTCTTCGAGAATTCGTTGTTCAATGGATGATCCATAGATTAGTTCAACCCCAACTGCGTGGCCTTGACCGCGCACCCAACGGTCGGCGTAGTCACCGTTCCACAAGTGACCAGACCGTTCTGTGGAGTGAAATAGATGCTGGCTTCCTCGCCACCTGTTCCTACGTTATCGACTACGATTCCGCTGGGACCAAAAAACTCCGGAAGCGCGGAAAAGTTAGCGCCGCTCGGCGGCCAGGGTGAGGTAGCCACATTGAGGGACACGATGCCCCCGTTTAGAAGAAAGGTGACATCGTACGGAAATCCGAAGAAAATAAAATCGTTGCTGCCGTTCAGGATTTCCGTCATCGGAGAGCAATTTGCCGCCGGCTTTGCTGGTGTAGCCTGTTGGATCCGGAAACTGGCGGGGTCCACCGCGGGATTCATGACCCCCGAAATATCGAATCCGATTCGATACAGCGTCGTGGGTTTGGTCCCGCAGACGTACATAAAGCTGCTGGCGTAGTTCCCGGCCCGGTATTTGCTGTCGAATGCCCCGCCGTAACCGGCCGCCGTAACATCGCCGGCAAACGGCACTCCTGAAAGTGGTTCCCCTAGTTCCGTGTTTACAGTGCTCCCCAGCGCGGTCGTCGTCTGATACACCGAAGCGAAACCATTACTGTTGTCCATTCCAACGAATACGTAAACCTTTTGCGTGATCGGATCCACAATCGGAGGGTCAAAAACACCCTGAGACACGTTGGTCACTGCTAGCACTGTGCTTCCTTTACAGGGCGGAGTGCCGCTGGCGCAGGTCCCCACTGTGCTGGCGGTGTCTTGAACGTAAAACAAGGAGGAGGCTGATGGGGTGAGGAGGAAGAAATTGTCGGCGACGTAAATATTCCCTGAGACCTCGTCAAAAACCGGGCTGGTCAGCTTGCCGGTCGAAACGGAAATCGGCCAGCCAACCGTCACTTCTGCGGGCGTTCCGTTGAAAACTCCCGTGAACTTGTGGAGGAAGCCAGCATCGTCGCCCACATACAGCGAGTCATTGAGATAGTCGACGAAGGGTGAAGATCCAGTGTCCTGCGCTGTTCCCAAACTGAGGGTAAACAGGCAAGAGTTGCCGGGCGTGCACGCGGACCAGTTGTCGCCGGAATTCATCAATTGGGTGGGCGCAGCCGCGGTGCCAATCGTTCCCTGGCCAGCCTGCCATTGCAGAATCTTGAGCAGCGCTCCGCCGGTCGCCGCCGTCTCGACGTATACGATTCGGGTTCCATCCAAACTAAGTGCGGGAGAGCTCATCACTCTCCCGCCCGCGTCTCCTGCAAGATTCGTATTGTAGGCCCACATCACGGAGGGCAGGCCTCCGCCGCAGATTCCAGTGCCCAGCCCAATCGTCCCCGAATATAACTGGTTCATTGCGACAATGCTGGACGCGCCATTAGTGACCCCCGGCAAATTCGTGGGAAACGCTACGAAATCATTGGTGCAGCTTGGCGTGGCGTTAATATCGAATGTAAATTTCGCGGGCGAAGCGTAGAAGCCGCCGTTGTTATGCCAATCACCCGTCGTGGCGTTGGCGTCCAGCGGCATCTGCCAGTCTCTCTTTAAGGGGCCTGCGAACCCAAGCCTCGGGCGGTGCCAAGCCTCTACTCCAACTCTCCTCCCACCGCGGCTCATCATGAACAAATGGCGTTGGAATCGCGGATTACCATACAACTTCCACGATTGCGCCGCCGTGCCTGCGCCGCTGTAGCGGATGTGCCGGTTGCTCCAGTCCACGGACATGTGGACTGGGTTGTTGAAGCGTCTGTTTTCCGTCGCTCGAGCCTGCAGAATGGTAATCAGAGCAACGGCAACAGCAAACAGCAATGCGAGCTTGGCCGACCACGA
>JBGPTK010000261.1:0-5075 GCA_041490605.1 Terriglobia bacterium
CTTCGTTTGATTTGACTGCTGTGGCGATTATTTATTGGGATCTGGAGACTAGAGTGGCGCACCTGGTTTTCAAGTAGTCGTCCGAGAGGATTACCGCAGAGGCGCGGAGAGCGCCGAGGGACCGGCTAATTGGCGGAGAGATTGGTTGAAGGGGGCGCGGGCTACGCCGCGCTCGGTGATTATGGCGGTGATGTAGCGGGCGGGGGTGACGTCGAAGGCGGGATGCGCGGCGCGCACATCGGGCGCCATGCGGATGCCGCGGAGGTGGGTGACTTCTTCGGCGGAACGTTCCTCGATGGGGATGGAGTCTCCTGTGGGAATGGAGAGGTCGAGCGTGGAGAGGGGCGCGGCAACGTAGAACGGGACGTTGTTTTCGCGGGCGAGGACGGCCATCGAGTAGGTGCCGATTTTATTGGCGGTGTCGCCATTCGAGGCGATGCGATCGGCGCCGACGATTACGGCTTTGACGTTTTTCGTTTTCAGGAAGTGGCCCACCATGTTGTCTGTGATCAGGGTGAGCGGGATGCCGTCTTCTTTTAGCTCCCAGGCAGTTAGGCGCGAACCCTGGAGGTAGGGGCGCGTCTCCGGCACGAACACTTCGATCTTGCGGCCTTGTTCGACGGCGATGCGAATCACGCCGAGCGCGGTGCCGATTCCGCCGGTGGCCAGAGCGCCGGCGTTGCATTGGGTCATCACGTTTCCGGCGGCGGGCAAAAATTCGGCGCCGAAGCGGCCGATGGCTTCGTCCGCGGCTTCGCGCTCGCGGTGAACTTGTTCCGCTTCAGCCACCAATCCCTGACGGACGTAATCGAGCGGCTGCGCGGAGCCATTGGCGGCTGCTTCGCTGGAAAGTTCCTCGAAGCGGCGAGTCATCCGCTGGATGGCCCAGAAAAGATCGACAGCGGTGGGGCGCGTTTTCGCGAAGGTGTCGCAGATGATTGCAAATTCCGATTGCAACTCGTCCGGGGTGCGCGTGCTGGAGTGTTTCACTCCCAAAGCGATTCCCATGGCGGCGGCCACGCCAATCGCCGGAGCGCCACGAATCACCATGTCTTTAATTGCTCGGGCCACGTCGCGATAGTCCGTGTAGGTGTGGTAGACCACTTCGCCGGGCAAGCGAAGTTGATCGAGCAGGACGACTCCTTCCGTGGTCCAGCGGATTGGTTGAACGTGATGCAAGGGCCTTGCTCCGGGAATTGAGAAGCCCATTCTAACCTATTCGGCGCGACCTGCGCTTCGCTGAGTCGTGCCCTTTCTGGAGATTTGACACGCAACAGAGGCCGTTCTACGCAGAGGCTTCAGGCGCTAAAGATGCCACCCTAAAGGGTGGCGCTACACGAACAGCCCTTCTCGGCGTTGCGACACAGATTCTGAAGCTCCGACCCCCTAAAATATTTGGTGAATTTCGAGGTAGGAAGCAACGCTTCAATGAGTGAGGGGGGGAAGCTTGTGGAAGCCGCTGGTGGCGAAATAGAAGGAAGCGAATAGGAAAGAATTGTAACTGAGGTGGAGCAGGTAACTCGCCAGAACGGTTCCGGTGACGGCGCGGACGTAGGTGAAGAAAATTCCGACCAGGATGAGCAGCGCGATTTGTCCCCAACCGCCCCAGAGCTGCATGGCGTGAAATCCGCCAAAAATAATCCCGGTGAGCAAGACGCCGCCACCGATGCCGGTGGTGCGCGCCAGGAGCGGATAAAGATATCCGCGGAAAAGAGTTTCTTCCACCAGCGGCGCGATCAAGACGGCCATCACCATCATCAACCAGATGCTGCGGCGATCCTGGAAAAACAGTTCGATCGGCAATTTGGCTTTGGTGCCCACGAAGCTCGAAGCCAGGCCGACCACGAGGGCGAAGATCGTTCCTGCCAGCAAGCAAGCCAGCACGGCCACACGCTGCGAAATTCCGCCGGGGAAGGGGCGCCAGCCCAGAGTGCGCCAAAGCGGCTTTTTTTCGCGCACGCGGATGGTGAAATAGAGATAGCCGAACAGGCCCAACCAGATGAGCAAAGTATCGAGGACCGCGAAGAGCGAACTGGTGAACGTGGAGCCTTTCAATTGGGCGAGGGTGATGCCGCGGGCATGAAAGGCCATCACCAGGATTGTGGTGAGAAAAAGATAACTGAGCAGGCCGAAGGCCATGAAGATTGCGAAATCGGTCCAGCCCCAGGGAGTTTGAATGTCGCCGGGGTATTGCCGCGCCGGCGGCACGATGATCGCGGGCGGTTCAGGCGCCGGCGCGCTTAATGGGAGAAGCGGATCGGTTTCGGGTGTGCTCATTATTTTTTTCCGCGCCGGCGGCCGCGGCTGCTTTCGAGAAGGGCGGCGGCGAGAAGCGGCATCAGAATTTCGTGATGCCCGGTCAAGGAATAGCCCGCCGACTTTCCGGCAGTCGCCTTCGCGGAACGAGGCGGAAGCGTGGGGCGCCTGACCACATTTTGCAGCGGGCGATAGTGCTGCAAGAAATCGAAATTCGCGGTGGTGATCGGGCCGAGCGGAGCGCCCAAATTGCGCGCCACGGTGACCGCTTTCAGAAAAACTTCCGGCAATAACACCGCTGATCCCCAGTTTAAATAGATGCCGCCGGGGTGCATTCGTTTCACCAGACTGCAGAACAAGCGGAAATCGTGGTGGGTGGCGGCGCCGAGCGCGGCGCCATCGGCGGAGCGGTGCATGTGCGGGATGTCCGTACCGATGGCCAGGTGGACGGTGACGGGAATGCGGGCGAGGTAAGCATTGATGAGGACGCTGGAATCGGGAAATTTCGGACGCAGGCGGCCGCTGGTGAGCAACTTGCCCGCGGCTTCGCCGAGTCCGATGCCGCTGCGCTGCGCGCCTGTGGCCATTTCGTTGAGCAGTAGGCCGGTTTCTTCGGACATGCCGAACTTGCCGCCAGCGAGCTCGGCGTCTACGTCTTCGGAGGTGCCGCCGACCATGGCAATTTCGAAATCATGAACCAGCGCGGCGCCGTTCATGGCGATGCCGGAAAGGAAGCCGCGCTTCATCAGATCGATCAGCACCGGCGCGAGGCCCACTTTGATGACGTGGCCGCCCATGCCCCAAAGGATTGGTTTGCGTCCGGCGCGGGCGCGCAAGATGGCGGCGGCTACCGAACGCAAGTCTTCGGCGGCGAGGATTCGCGGGAGGGAATCGAGGAAAGCGGCAAAGCTGGCGCCGGGGCGAAGCGGTTTGGCGAACTGCTTCACGTGCACTTTGCTCGGGCGGCGGGCGAGCGGATAGGTGTGCAGCTTTTCGAAGCTAAGCGGACCGATTTTGTAGATGCTCTTGGCCACGGAGTGAGTGTGATCTTCGCTCAAAGCACTTTACTGGGAGAGGTTGGGGGTTTGCAAGGGTGGTTGGTGGTGATGCGCGCGGAAGAGGGGCGCTGAAAGGCCAAATGCCGGGCTTGAAGCCCGGCGCTACAACACCTACTGGACTTGGAGCGCACCGGCGAGCACCTGTCCGGTGTAGGACTTTTTTACTCGGGCCACTTGTTCGGGAGTGCCCTGGGCGACGATTCGTCCGCCCTCGCCGCCGCCTTCGGGACCGAGGTCGATGATCCAGTCGGCTTGTTTGATTACGTCCAGGTGATGTTCGATGATGAGAACCGAATTGCCCAAATCCACCAGGCGATTCAGCACGTCGAGGAGCTTTTTCACGTCGTCGAAGTGCAGGCCGGTGGTGGGCTCGTCGAGAATGTAAAGAGTGCGGCCGGTCTGGCGCTTGGATAATTCGCGCGCCAGCTTGATGCGCTGCGCTTCGCCGCCGGAAAGCGTGGTAGCCGATTGGCCGAGTTGCACGTAGCCGAGGCCGACATCGACCAGCGTTTGCAGCTTCTGCTGAATTTGGGGGATATTTTCGAGCACCTTCAGGGCATCTTCGATGGGCATGTCGAGCAAGCCGGAAATGGAGTGCCCTTTGTAGCGCACGGCGAGCGTTTCGGAGTTGTAGCGGCGGCCGCGGCAGACTTCGCACATCACATACACATCCGGCAGGAAATTCATCTCGATGCGGCGCAGGCCGCCGCCCTGGCAGGCCTCGCAGCGCCCGCCCTTTACATTGAAACTGAAGCGGCCGGGTTTGTAACCGCGCTCGCGCGATTCGGGAAGCATGGAGAAAAGTTCGCGAATGGGCGCGAAGACTCCGGTATAGGTTGCGGGATTCGAGCGCGGGGTGCGGCCGATGGGGGCCTGGTCGATCTCGATTACCTTGTCGATTTGCTCGAGGCCGGTGATGGAGCGGTGCGCGCCGGGCTGTTCCATCGAGCGATAGAGTTTGCCGGCCAGCGCGCGATAAAGAATATCGTTCACCAGAGTGGATTTCCCGGAGCCCGAGACTCCGGTGACCAGAAGGAGCAGGCCGAGCGGAACGGTGACGTCGATATTTTTCAGATTGTTGGCGCTGGCGCCCAGGATGGTGATGGACTTTCCGTTGGGGCTGCGGCGTTTTGGCGGAACCGGAATCTTCAATATTCCCGTGAGATATTGGCCGGTCAGCGAAGCGGGATTTGCAGCGATGTCGCCGGGAGTTCCCGCGGCGACCAGATACCCGCCGGCGTTGCCGGCGCCGGGGCCGAGGTCCACGACGTAATTGGCGCGGCGAATCGTTTCTTCATCGTGTTCGACGACGAGCACGGTATTGCCGAGATCACGCAGCGTTTCCAGGGTGCCGATCAAGCGGTCGTTGTCACGCGCGTGCAAGCCGATGGAAGGCTCGTCGAGCACGTAGAGGACGCCGCGGAGGCGCGATCCGATCTGCGTGGCCAGGCGGATGCGCTGCGCTTCGCCGCCGGAAAGAGTGGACGCGGAACGATTGAGCGTGAGATAGCCGAGGCCGACGGCGAGAAGAAACTCGAGACGCTCGGTGACTTCCTCGAGCGCGCGGCCCGCAATTTCCCGCTGCCGCGGGGTGATCTGCGCGCTGATTTTCTTGGCGGCCTCTCGCGCTTCAGAGATGGGCAAGGCCGTGAAATCCGCAACCGAGCAGCCCGCCACTTTTACGGCGAGGCTTTCGGGGCGCAGCCGTTTTTCGTGGCATACCGCGCACGGCGCGGGAGACATGTACTGCGTCAGCCATTC
>JBGPTK010000262.1:0-5069 GCA_041490605.1 Terriglobia bacterium
GGCGGCCGAGGAATCCCGAGCAAATCGTCATCATAAGGCAATTGATTAATTCGAAGAAAGAAGCCGGACCCGCTCGCAAGGCGAGCGCCGCAATTTCAAATCCCGTGCCCGCCAAAAAAAACGCCCCACCCGAGGAGGAAAGGGTGGGGCGTGTGGCCCCATTCCGGAGAGAAAATCCGGTTGAGTAACTTGCTTCCGCCGGCAGTAGACGGCGGCTGCGGCTAATCCTCTTCGTCGTCCGAAGACCCGGGTGGCGGCGGAGGTGGCGGAGCCTGGCCCGGCCGCCGCTGCGGCCCTCGCATTCCGTCCTGGCCGCCGCGGCCGTCATGGCCGCCGTGACCATCCTTCATTCCACCCCAATCGCGCCCGAAGTTCCGCATCCGCTGTTGCTGATATTCCTTCAACTTCTTCCATTGATCCACCGTCAGCACGCGCCGGATATCCAGGTTCATCATCGTCGCTTCTTTTTCCAGCCGCCCGCGCGCGGCCACCACTTGATCGATTTGCGCGCCCACTTTCGCTTCATCCGGCTGATCGGCGTCCACCAGGGGCCTCAGCTCCAATTCTTTTTTCTCCAGATCGGCGCGAAGATCGACCAGTTTCAATTTATGCGCTAAAAACTTCGATTCAATCTGCTTCGCCTGATCGTCGCTCAGCTCGATGGCCTTCACCGCTTCCGAGTTCTTCCACCAGGCCCCGAACATCACGCCGCCCATTCCCCCCGGGCCGGGCCGGTGAAAAACTTTACCTGCCATCCCTGGCCCTTGGCTGGGATCAGGCGCCGGCGCCGGTGCGCCCATCGGCGCCCCGCCAGGATTGGGCGCCTCTGGCGCCGGGCCCTGCGCGCGCGACATTGCGGGCCACATCAGTCCCGCTGCCAACAAACCCGCGGACAACATAATTGCAGACGGCTTCATTTACGTTCTCCTTTTCTAAAATTCGAATTCTTTTGCGAGGCCTCTGCAAGCTCTTGAGTGATCAAATCAGATGGCGCGAGCGCTTCGGGAACTTCCCGCGAAAGTGAGCTTTCCACTTGCATCAACAACTCCTGATCGGTCACGGCAGGCGCCGGCGCCGGACGCTGCGGAGCCGGCCGCAGCAGCAAGCTTGCCGCCAGCGCCACAAAGCCCGCTGCCGCCGCCCAAACCAGGCGGTGCCGCCCTTCCCGCTGCTCGCGGATTCGTGCGTTGATCTCCGCGCGCTGCCGGATCCAGAACACTTCAGACCGCTCGGCCGCCGCGCTCAGCGATTCGCGCGCTCCGTCGAGCACGCTCTTCAATGCTTGATCTTCGGCGCGGCACGTTTCGCAGCCCTTCAAATGGGCCTGCGATGCGGCGTCGAGTTCGCTGGAAAGCACGGCGGCCCAGCTCTCGTCGGACAAATGCTTTTGTTCTGCCATTATCTTCCTTGCCTTTTCACGCGCTGGCGGATCGCGCTGACGGCGCGCGCCAGGTGGCTCTTCACCGTTCCGGTCTGCAATTCCATGGTCCGCGCAATTTCTTCCAGCGGCATCTCTTCCGAAAATCGCAAAAAGAAAACTTCCCGCTGCTGCGGCGAAAGATCTTCCACCGCCGCCCATACCGCCGCCACTTCTTCGCGGGCTGCCAGTGCGCGCTCGGGAGATGCCGCGCGATCCGGCACGGCCGCTGCCGCCGCCATCACGCTTTCTCCGCTGCCCAGCAGCGTCTGCCAGAATCCGCGACGCCGGCTGCGAATATGGTCCCGCGCCAGGTTGATGGCGATGCGCACCAGCCAGGTGCCCACGCTCGATTCGCCGCGGAAACTTTCCCGTTTGCGATACGCCCGCAGAAAACATTCCTGCGTCAGCGTGTCGGCGGCGTCCGGATCGCGCAGGATCGCCAGCAGCACGCGATAAATCCGCCGCTGGTGTTCGCGCACGATCGCGTCGAATTCCTCGTGCTCCACACCCGTCGTGCCCGCCACTTTTGCCTTTGGCGTAGCTGCCTCAGCTTGCGGCAGATAAACCCCGAATCGAGTCAGGATTGTTTCCAAGCTGTCCTTGCCCTCACACCTGAATAGACGATTGCGGCCCGTGGGGGATTACATCGAATAAAATCGCCGGCCGATCGCTATAACTTTCTGGTCCGGTTCCGTCTTGTAGTCCTTCTGCTTAGATGCGCTTTTCGATCCCCGTGGCCGCTTCAGAACATTCCAGGAGAATGGTGCAAGGGGCGGCCGGAAGACTTTCAAGAAATCCAAGTCAGGCGGTCATCGTCTCATTCTTGCCTTTCATCGCCAGCTTCTTCCAGATCGTTTCCCCCAACAACATTGCATAGAATGGCCCATACGTCAGCCACACCATCTCCGGCCGCCAGTGCCAGGAGTTCAGCGCGTAGTAGTCGATCAGCACATGGTAGGAAAGAAATTGCAGAATCGTCAGCAGCAGCCACGCTGGATTCGGAAAGAAACACAGAAACGGAATGATCCACGTGAAGTACCAGGAATACGCATTGGGCGAGAACATCAGGATTGCCCCAATGATCAGATACGCCGCGCGCGCCGGATCGATCCGCTTTGCCGCCGCCCACAATGCCAATCCCGCCGCGATTCCGATTCCCACTCCCGTCGCCAACTGCCGCGACCCCGTCAGCCAGACCAGCACCGAGTACAAACTCGCATTATTATCCTGCCAACGCGAAGCGTAGTAAGCCATGACCTCCGGAATTTTCCCCAGCGCCGAGCGATACGGCCAAGCGCACGCCAGCGCGAACGCTGCTGCCAGCAATGCGTTCAACCATCCTTCGCGCCGCTTGGGCCATCCTGCACGCCGCAGCCACAACGGCATCAGCATAATCGGGAACAGCTTAAACATCGCCGCCGCCGTCAGCAGAATCGTTGACAGCTTCTGCCGCGACCGTATAATCAGCAGGCAGGCGGCTACCAGCGCTGCCAGCGCCAGGGCGTCGCTATGGCTGCTGCCGGCAAACTCGACTACCACCAGCGGGTTCCAGGCGTACACCACCAACTGGTAATTTCGTCCTCCAGTCGAGCGCAGCCACGCGGCCAGCAGGAAAACGACCAGCAAATCGGCCGCGATAAATGGTAGCTTGAACGCGACCGGAGTTGGCAGAAACCGGCCCGCGATCCGAAACGTCAATTCCGAGAGCGGCGGATATATGGCCGGAATGTCGTGGCCCGGCCCGGCAGGCTCGGCGCGGTTTCGCAGCGAGTCGAGACGCGGATCGTCGGGCCGTATGGTGTAGGGATTCCAGCCGGCCCGCTGCACCACGCCGTCCCAGCGGTAACGGTAAATGTCTTCGGAAAGCGTCGGAGCCAGCGGCGAAAGCGTCAGGCGAAACAGCACCGCGCCGGCTAGAATCAGCCAGAGCGTGGTTCGGTTTTCCGGAGAGTGCTCCAGGCAGTACAGAGCGATAAAATAAATAATGCCGGCGGCGAAAGCGATGGCGATCGTTTCCACCACGTGGATTTCCAGATCGCGCAGCCGGTAGAGCAGGGCAAAACAGAATTCCAGCGCGGCAATTCCGCCCAGCGCGATCAGGTTTTGAGGACGGACAAGCGATCTCGCGCGGATCAGCATGCGGAGGCAGGGAAACGGTGAATTGGATCTTCAGCGTGGCGGCGATCTTCCCAAGCAGCAATCCGGTCTCGAATTATTTCCGCAAATTGACCGACCCCACTTTCCGCGGCCTCTACCAGGCCAATGCTTTCGATTTTGCCATCATGATTCCTTATTTTTTGGTGCTGGTGGTCCTGGCGGCCTACGGAATTCACCGCTACGTGCTGGTCTACAATTATTATCGATATCGCCATCGCGTGCCGCCGGCGCCGCCTGTGCCGGCCGAATGGCCCAAGGTTACCATACAGCTTCCCATCTTCAACGAGCGCTATGTGATCGAGCGCCTGGTCGATTGCATCGCCCAATTCGATTATCCCCGCGACAAACTGGACATTCAGGTTCTCGATGATTCCACCGACGAAACGCGCGAGATCGCCCGCGGCTGCGTCGAGCGTTACCAGCAGCTTCGATTGCCCATCTCCTATCACCTGCGCACCAACCGCGAAGGATACAAGGCCGGAGCGCTGCAGGAAGGCCTGAAATCCGCTCGAGGCGAATTCGTCGCCATCTTCGACGCCGATTTTTTGCCGCCCGCCGATTTTCTACGCCGCACCATTCCCTATTTTATCGATGCGAAACTCGGCATGGTCCAAACGCGCTGGAGCTACGTCAACCGCAATTATTCCCTGCTCACGGAAGTCGAGGGAATTTTGCTGGACGGCCATTTCGTGATTGAGCATTGCGCGCGCTACCGCCGCGGAGCCTTTTTTAATTTCAACGGCACCGCGGGAGTGTGGCGCCGCTCGACGATCGATGACGCCGGAGGCTGGCAGCACGACACGCTCACCGAAGACACCGATCTTTCTTATCGCGCGCAGCTTCGCGGCTGGCAGTTTGTTTATCTTCCGGAAATCGAATGCCCTTCGGAATTGCCCGTGGAAATGAACGCCTTCAAATCGCAGCAGGCCCGCTGGGCCAAGGGCTTGATGCAAACCGCCAAGAAAATTCTCCCGCGCGTTTTGCGGGCGCCGGTGCCCGGCCACGTAAAGGCCGAAGCGATTTTTCATCTCACCGCGAATCTCAGCTATCCATTGATGGTTTTTCTTTCCGTGATTTTGCTGCCCGCCATGATCGTGCGTTTCTATCAGGGCTGGTTCCAGGTGTTGCTGATCGATTTGCCGCTGTTCCTCGCTTCCACCTGCTCGATTTCCAGTTTTTATCTGGCATCGCAGCGCGTCCTTTTTCCGAAAACGTGGAAGCGCACCTTCTGGTTTCTTCCGTTCGTGATGGCCGTGGGAATCGGACTCTCCGTGCGCAACGCCGTCTCGGTGATGGAAGCGATCTTCGGCAAAAAATCGGAATTCACGCGCACTCCGAAATATCGCATCGAAGGCCAGCAGCATGGCGCGTGGCTCAAAAAAAGTTATCGCAAAGGCGCCGGCTGGATGCCCTTTGCCGAAGTCGCCCTCGGAATTTATTTTGCGTTCACGGTTTTCTATGCCATCTCCAACGAAAATTACGTCACCGTCCC
>JBGPTK010000263.1:0-5059 GCA_041490605.1 Terriglobia bacterium
GAAAAAGTACACACGGGTTGCCCGGAGGAAATGTACTTGGTTTCCGGATCGCGTCCCAGCCTTCCCACCAGAATCGCTTTATTAACCGACATTGTCGTCCTCGTCCGCTGTCAGAATGGGTTCCTGCTGAATGGGGAGTATACCCGAAGGTTTCTCTGGCGCAGCGGATAAATAAATTTGGCCGGGGCCAGCCCGCGGCCGGGCGGCTAATGGGGAGTGCCGGTGGAGCGGGGAGATGCGGAGACGCCCAGTTCCTTGAGCTTCGCCTGGGCCCGCCGGGCCTCATCGGTTCCCGGGAATCTCCGCACCACTTCGCGAAAATTCCGAGTGCCGCTGGCTTTCTCGCCGATGGCCAACTGGGCCTCGGCCTTTTTCAAGAGCGCCGCGGCCAGCTTATAGCTTTTCGGATAATTCACCAGGACTTTATCGTACGAACTGATTGCTTCCGGATAGTTGCCAATCACGTAATCGATCTCTCCCAGGTAAAACTGCGCGTTGGAAGCCAGATCGCTGGCGCGAAAATACTTCAAATAGTCGCTGAATTCCTGCCGCGCCAGATCATATTTACCGCCCGTAAAATCGCGCAACGCATTGGCATAGAGCAATTCAGAGGACACGGGCGGCCCGCTCGAAGCGGGCGGGTTCGTCCCCGCAGCGCCGCCGGCGGAAGGCGCAGCGCCGCCCGTTGGAGGCGTGGTAGTGGTGGCTCCAGGCTGGGTGGCGGGCGACTGGCTCGAAACTTTTGCATCCAGGCTCTGTAGCACGCTCTGCATATCCGTCATTTGCTGCGAAAGTTTTCCTACCCGCGCTTGAATATCCTGCAAGTTGTCGGAAACGCCCTGCACCTGGCTGGCAACCGTATCGAGGCGCGAGCCGGAGTTCGCCTGAACGCTCTGGATGGTCTGCTGCAAACCGCCCATGGTCTTGTTCATCTGGTTCACGGCATCCAGCGTTTGCTGCAAGATGGTGGAAAGCGCGCTGTTGCCTTTATCCACGGTGCTGCGCAGATCCTGCTGCCCCTGCAAAAGTTGCGACACCTGCTGCTGCAACTGAATGATTTCCTTCGAGACGGCGACAGCGGGCTGCGGAGCCAGTATCGAGCCGCCGATTGCGCCCACCACCAAAGTTGCCAGGATGAGGAAAACCCATCGTGTACGCACGTTTTACCTCCGAGCTTGATTGAGGGCGCTGCGTCCGGGGCCGGCCAAGGGCGCAGCGCCTCTCCAGATATGTTCAGACCACAACATTTGGACTAAGACTCGTTCATCGCTGCCTGCCGCCGTTGGGCCTTGAAGGGCGCCTCGCGCCGGCCAGGCTGGCCGATTACTATTGCGCCTTCACGAAATGTCCTCTTCGATTCTGCTGCCAGCAACTTTCGTCGTGCTCGGTGCAGAATGGCCGCTCCTTGCCGAAGCTCACCGTTTCGATCCGGTCGGCGCCCACGCCCAACGAAACCAGGAAATTCTTGGACGCCAGCGCCCGGCGCTCGCCCAGGCCAATGTTATATTCCGTCGAGCCGCGCTCGTCGCAATGGCCTTCGAGGATCACTTTCACCTGGGGGTAGGAACGCAGGAACTCGGCGGTCTTCGAAAGAGCTTCGCGCGCATCGGCGCGAATGTCCGATTTGTCGGTGTCAAAATAAGCATCGAACATGTGGCTGCGGAATAGTTCATCGATCGACAGCACGGGCTCGGGGGCGGAGGGAGCCACCGCCGCCGCGGAAACAGTGACGCGCACGGTGGCATCAGCCGTGCCTCCCGGTCCGGTGGCGGTGATGGTATAGGTGGTCGACTCGGCGGGCTTCACCGGCGTCGAGCCTTCGGGCGCCACTTTTCCAATCCCGGGCGCCAAATTCAAGTCCGTCGCGTTGGTGGAAGACCACGTCAAGCGGATCGTTTCTCCCGGTTTGACAAATGTGGTCGAAGCGTTGAGCGTCACGGTCGGCTGGGCAGCCGGCGGCGCGGATGGCGCCGGCAACTGGCTCGGCACCGCTACTTTCTTGGCGCAAGCACCTGCAAATAAGAGCAAGGAAAATAATCCGAACCAAAGTACCTGGTTACGAGTAACACGGCTTCGCATGGCATTGCCTCCCTCGGCGGTTCCTCTGCGCGGAACTGGCGGCAGAGAGAACGCAAATCGTAACATTAAAATCTTAGCGGGCCCCGGAAAAGTGATTCTTCTTCATCCTGAGCGGAGCGCGTGGCGAACTCTACCGCGGCGACCAATTCGCCGATTCGCACTCGCCGCCCGTGGTCAATTGCCGCGCATGGCTTCCATCCGCCAGCATCGACCAAATCTGCCGCGTCCCTGTCCGCGTGGATTCGAACACGATGTGCCGCCCGTCCGGCGCCCAGCTGGGGCGTTCGTTTCGCCCGGCATCCTTGGTCAATTCCACCAGCGCCTGGCTGGCAGTATCCCTCGCGTAAATATCGTAATTTCCGTTGGGCCGCCGCCAACTGAACGCCAGTAGCTGTCCGTTGGGGGACCACGCCGGATCGATCACATATCCCATGTCGGGCAGAGCCAGTTTCTCGACGTTCGATCCGTCCGCATTCATCATATAAAGCTGCGGAATGCCGCCGCGATCGCTCACGAACGCAATCGTCGCCCCCGTCTTCGGATTCCAGGCCGGGGAAGTGTCCACGCCTGCGGAATAGGTGAGCCGCTTCAAGTGCCCGCCGCCGGCGTCCGTGGTAAAAATTTCCGGATCGCCCATGGTGCTGGACATGAAGGCGAGCTTGGCCCCGTCGGGCGACCAGGCCGGCGAAGCATTTGTCCCGTGGAAACGCGGGAAGGCGATCAGGTTTCCGCTGACCGTGGAGAGCAGGCAGATCTGCGCGGTGGTGATGCCTCGATAGCCCTCGTAACAGGTAAACGCCACGCGGCTGGCATCCGGCGACCAGCGCGGGGTCAGCGAAATCGAGCGCAGGTGCGACGCCTGGTGCTGGTTTGCTCCGTCGTAATCCATGATCCAGATTTCCTTGTTTCCGCTGCGCGTGCTCACGTAGGCGATCTGCGTGCTGGCGATGCCCGGCACGCCGCCCGTCAGCCGCGCGATGATTTCGTCCGCGAATTGGTGGGCGATTCGCCGCGCATCCGCGTCCGTGGTGGCGCCGCGGTAGCGCTTCTCGAGCGCCGCCGGTGCGGAAGGATTGCGCACATCGTAGAGATAACCTTCCACCGCCAGGTCATTGCCGCTGGCCGTCAAATTTCCGAACGCGATCATATAGGCCGAAGCCGGCGCCTGGCTCCAATCCCCGGCCTTCAATTCCGAGGGAGCCGTGGGCGCTTGCAGCGGATACATGCTCGGACTCACCAGCTCAATGATTCCGGAATAATCGAGATCATTCCACAGCACGTCGTGGAAAGTTTTTTCCAGCGGTTGCGCCGCGGCAGTCCGCGCGCCAAACTCCGGCACCGCCAGCCGGGCTTTTTCGACGCCCAACCCTGTTCCCGTCTTGAACCAATCCTGCGCCTGCGCCGGAGCAGCAAGCATCAGCGCTCCCAGCGCGAAAGCCGCGATCAGCCAAATTTGCGTTCGTTTGATCATCATGATTCCGTCTATTCTCTCTCAGCGCTTAAATTCAAACCAGAACTCCACATTCACGAACGATCCATTGTAATCGTTCGGCAGCGGCTGAAACGGGCTCGATTCCTGGATCGCGCGAATCGCGGAATTATCCACCGAGCGATTGCCGCTGGTTTGCAGAATCTGAGAGTTTGCCACCGATCCATTGCGCTGAATTTGGAATGTCACCACCATCCGCGGCGCCCAGCGAATATTGGGGTCCACCGTGGATTGCAGCCAGTTGCCGCTGATCCTCCGCTGCACCGCTTCGACGTACCACGAATACCGCGCGCCAAAATTTCCCGCCCCTGGCCCGCTCACTCCCAATCCTGCCGCCGTCGATCCCGAGCCCATCGCGAAACTGGAGGTGGGCATCGAAGGCGTTCCGCCTCCGCCATAAGGCACGGCATTTTCGGGCGGCGGAGTGGGATTGGGGAGAACCTTCGACGGCCGCGTAATGTATTTCGGCGGTTTGTTCTTCTCAAATTTCGGAAGCGGAGTGGCGTCGGCCGGAGGCGGTATGTTCGGAACCGGCTCCGACTTGTAAAGTCCCTTCGATTCGTCCACTACCGGATTGCTGGTGATCTCCGGCGGGGTGGGCAAGGGAATCGCCGGGGCGCTCCCCACTAAGCCGATGGTCATGGAACCGCCGCCCGGCCCTCCCCAGGTGTCGCCCCGGTGCGAGTTCACCGTGGAAATCGCCAGGAGGACGAACAGCAGCACATGGAACGCCACCGAAAAGCCGAATGGGCCCTTAAAGCCTGCGGGCGCTGGATATGTGGGGTTGAGAGGCATCTCACTTCGTTTGCGGCCGCTCGCTCAGCGGCTGCGTAACCACGTTGACGTTTTTGATTCCGGCCTGCCGCAACGCATCCACCACCGTCGTAAAGCTCCCGAAAGGAACCGTCTCGTCGCAGCGGACGTAAACCGCCTGGTTGCCGGCATCCCGCGATCTCGCGCGCACGGCCTCGCCAAGCTGGTGGATATTCACGGGCTGGTCGTTCAGATACAGGCGTTGCGCGCGATCCATGGTGATGATCAGGCGCACTTCGTTGATTTCCTTCACGGTCTTCGTTTTCGGCAGATCCACTTCGATGCCGGATTGCAGAATCGGCGCCGTGATCATGAAAATCACCAGCAGCACCAGCATCACGTCCACGAAAGGGACGATGTTGATCTCGGAAAGCGAAGTCGCGGTTTGTTTCGAGATTTGCGGCACGGGAATTTAGTCGCTAGCTGTACATGGTTTCGATCTTCGAAACGAATTCCATCGCGAAATTATCCAGGCGCGTGGCAATTCCGCGAATGTTGCTCAAATAATGGTTATAAGCGATCACCGCCGGCACCGCCGTGAAGAGTCCCGCCGCCGTCGTCACCAGCGCCTCCGCAATTCCGGGCGCCACCGCGCGCAGCGTGGCCGACCCCGCCTCTCCCAGCCCCGAGAACGCGTCCATCACGCCCCACACGGTTCCAAACAGGCCGATGAACGGC
>JBGPTK010000264.1:0-5049 GCA_041490605.1 Terriglobia bacterium
CAGGTGGGCGGGCTGGCGGTGGATGCTCAGGATCATGTTTGGGTTTTGCAGCGGCCTCGATCGCTGACCCCGGACGAATTGGGAGCGGCGCAGGCTCCGTCGCGTTCGCAATGCTGCGTGGCAGCGCCTTCCGTGCTGGAATTTGATTCGCAGGGAAAATTGTTGCGTTCCTGGGGCGGGCCGGATTTTGTTCCCGACTGGCCCAAAGCGGAGCATGGAATTTGTGTCGACAAGGAAGGAAACGTCTGGATTGGCGGTGCGGGCGCGGACGACCGCCAGGTGCTGAAATTCTCGAGCGATGGGAAATTGCTGCTGGAGATTGGCCATGCTTCGAGCGCGCCGGAGAATAATCAGGACACCTCGATCCTCGGCCGCCCGGCAGGGATTGAAGTGGATGATGCCGCGCGCGAAGTCTATATCGCAGATGGCTACATGAATAAACGAGTGGTTGTGTACGACTCGAATACCGGAGCGTTCAAGCGCGGCTGGGGCGCGTACGGAATTCCGCTCGGCGAAATTGATAACGCCGCGCCCCCGGCCTATGTCGCCGGCGCGCCGGTGCATAAGCAGTTTGCGAATCCCGTGCACTGCGCGCGGATTTCTTTGGATGGGCTGGTCTACGTCTGCGATCGCATGAACGACCGGATTCAGGTTTTCACCAAGCAGGGAAAATTCGTGAAGGAATTTTTTGTGCGGCCGGAAACCCTGGGCATCGGCTCGGTGTGGACCGTTTCGTTTTCGCATGACCGCGGGCAGAAGTATCTGCTGGTAGCCGACGGCGAAAATAATGTGATCTGGATCTTGCGTCGCGCCGATGGCACTGTGGCGTCGTCGTTCGGGCACAATGGCCGCAACGCCGGATATTTTCACTGGGTGCATCAGGCGGGGATGGATTCGCACGGGAATTTTTATACCGGGGAAGTGGATACCGGAAAACGAGTGCAAAAGTTTGTGTTGGTCCAGGGAAAATTAAAACCTCAGCGAATGGCCCGCCAGCGATGAGCGGCGGCTGATTTCCTCCCTCATGCCCAAATGGAAAATCCATCGATGGATAAAGGCCGCGATTCTAGTGTCGCTAGCGGCGGCGTTGCTGCTGGGAATCTATTATCCGTCACTGGTTCCGCGTATCTGGCATCTCCGCTATCCCAACGGAGTCCACTATTCCGGCAGGGATATCCTGGTTCCCCCCGAATGGATTGCCGATGAAAGCGGACTGACCGTGCGTCTCACCAAGTATCCGAAAAGTGTTTTTGACGAGATGCCGCAAGCCCGCATCTTTCTCACCCCGATGCCCGAACAAATTGCCGCGGTAGGAGAAGATTTTGACCAACCGTGGGAAGCAACTTTCCGGGCGCGGCATGCGGCCGGGGGAGCAGTGACTCAAGGGCCGGTGAAATATAGATCGGAAGGGAAGGAATCGGTTTGCATGGAAAGTTACCCGAAGAATAATCCAGCGAAAATGTCAGCAACTTGCATGCTGCTCCACGGCGAGTGGCTGATGGAATTTGTGGGCAATCCGAAAGACCTGGATTTCTTCCTCGAAAACTTTCACCACATGAATCGAAAATGAAAAGTTCGAGGGCGTGCGGGTTTTCCTACACGGAATAGGAAACGTCGTCCTCCGCGGCAACTTCCGCCACCTCGCTCACCGGCGCGAGGCCGTCGAAAGCCCCGGCGGCAGCGGTGGCGGTTTTCGTTCCTCGCCGCATCGCCACGAGTCCGGTGCGAACCATTTCCAGCACGCCGTAGGGACGCAGCACTTCCAGCAGCCCGTCGATTTTATCCTCCGTGCCGGTGATTTCGAGAATCAAAGATTCCGGCGCAACATCCACCACGCGCGCGCGGAACACTTTCGCCAGTTCCAAAACGTGCGAGCGCGCTTCGTGTGTCGCCGCCACTTTGATCATCGCCAGGTCGCGGATGATGGCCGGCTCGTGCGTGATATTCTCCACGAGCAAAACATTCACCAGCTTGTAGAGGTTGGCTTCGATGCGCCGGGCCTGGTCCGCGTCCGCGTCAACCGTAATCGTCATGCGCGAAACTTCCGCCTTTTCCGTGCGGCCCACCGCGAGCGAATCAATATTGAACGCGCGGCGGCGGAACAGGGATGCGACCCGTGTGAGCACTCCCGGCTTATTTTCGACGTAGACGATAAATGTATTCAGCATGTTGACCTCAATCGTCCAATGCGGTTTCCACGATCGGGCTCGGCCGCCGGATCATCTCGTGCAGACCGGCGCCGGCCGCGACCATGGGATACACGGTGTCTTCCTGCTCCACCACAAAATCGAGCAGCACCGGCCCATCGTGCTCGCGCGCCGCTTGCACCGCCGGAACCGTTTGCGGGCGCTCGGAAACAACCGCGGCGCGAATCCCGTAGGCCTCCGCCAGTTTGGTAAAGCACGGATTCAGCAGCGGCGTGGCCGCATAGTTGCGGTCGTAAAAAAATTCCTGCCACTGGCGCACCATGCCCAGATAGCCGTTGTTGATGATGGCGATATTGATTTTCAGTTTTTCCTGGACCAGGGTTGCGAGCTCGCACATAGTCATCTGAAATCCGCCGTCGCCCACCACCGCCCAGACTTCTGCTTCGGGACGCGCCACCTTCGCGCCGATCGCGGCGGGCAGCGCGAATCCCATGGTGCCCAATCCGCCGGAGGTAATCAGCGAGCGCGGCTCCTCGTGCTTGTAATATTGCGCTTCCCACATCTGGTGCTGGCCCACGTCGGTGACCACAACCGTGTTGCTGCCGCGCGTCTCGCGCCACAAATCACTGATCACGTGCGCCGCGTACAAATGTCCGTTGTCCGGCAAATTCTGAATGTCGCGAACGGCTGAATCGCCTTTCAGTTGGTCGATGTGATCGAGCCATTCGCTGCGGTCGAGGGATTCGATGCGCGGCAGCAGTTCCTTCAGCACTTCGCGCAGATCCCCCACCAGCGCCACATCCACCTTGACCAGCTTATTGATTTCCGCCGGATCGATTTCAATGTGGATTTTCTTGGCGTTCGGCGCGTAGGTTTTCAGGTTCCCGGTGACGCGATCGTCGAAGCGCATGCCCAGCGCGATCAAAAGATCGGCTTCTTGAATGGTGTGATTCACCCAGGCTTCGCCGTGCATGCCCATCATTCCCAGATTCAGCGGATGCGATGCCGGAAACGCGCCCAGTCCAAGTAAAGTAAGCGCCACGGGAATACCCGCGTGATCCGAGAGCTCGCGCAGCTCTCGCACGGCGCCGGAAACGATCACGCCATGCCCGGCAAGAATCACGGGACGTTTCGCGTTGCGAATCAATTCCAGGGCGTGCGCATATTCTCCGGCGACAGGCGAAAGATTCGGACGGTAGCCGGGCAATTTGGGCTTCGCCGATTCCCAATCGAATTCGCAGGCCGCCTGCTGCGCGTCCTTGGTGATATCCACCAGCACGGGGCCGGGGCGCCCGGAGCGCGCGACGTAAAACGCTTCCCGCAAAGTGCGCGCCAATTCATCGGGCCGCGTCACCAAGTAATTGTGCTTGGTGATCGGCAATGTGATACCGGTGATGTCCGTTTCCTGGAACGCATCGGAGCCGATCAGCTTGCTGCCCACTTGCCCGGTGATGCAGACGATCGGAGAAGAGTCCATCATCGCCGTGGCGATGCCGGTGACCATGTTCGTGGCGCCCGGGCCGGACGTCGCGATGGCCACTCCCACTTGTCCGCTCGCGCGCGCATATCCATCGGCCATGTGCGTGGCGCCCTGTTCGTGGCGCACCAGCACGTGATGGATGCTGCTGTGCTGCAGGGCATCGTACGCGGGAAGGATGGCTCCGCCCGGATAGCCGAAGACGTGCTTCACGCCTTCGCGCTCCAGACATTTCCAAAGAATCTGCGCTCCGGTTTTCTTCATGGGGCAAAACCCTTTATTTCGCTACCTGTTCCATGCTGCAGTGACGAATCATTTCCGGCCGTGCATCGCACAGGCAGCAGGCCAGTGCTACTTTAGCGGCCGCTGCGGACCGCCACTTCCGCCGGGCGCAGCCACGACATCTGCGAGCGAAGTTCCTTTCCCACTTTCTCGAGCGGATGATTCAGATCCTTTTCGAGTAGCTTGTTGTACTCGGGAAGCCCCGCCTGATTCTCCGCGATCCATTCCCTGGCGAATTGGCCGGATTGAATTTCGGAGAGGATTTTTTTCATCACTTCACGGACGCGGTCGTCCACCACGCGCGGACCGCGGGTCAGGTCGCCATACTTGGCCGTGTCGCTGACGTATTTGAGCATTTGCGCGAAGCCGCCTTCGTAAATCAGGTCGACGATCAGTTTCATCTCGTGGATGCATTCGAAGTAGGCCGCTTCCGGCTGATACCCCGCTTCCACCAGAGTTTCCCAGCCCGCCGCCATCAATTCCGTTACGCCGCCGCATAGAACCGCCTGTTCGCCGAAAAGATCCGTCTCCGTTTCTTCCGCGAATGTGGTTTCGATCACTCCCGGCCGCGTGCCGCCGATGGCGTGCGCATAGGCCAGCGCACGATCGAATGCCAGGCCGCTTGGATTCTGATGAACGGCGACTAGGCAGGGAACACCGCGGCCCTCCTCAAACTGCCGGCGAACCAGATTGCCGGGGCCCTTCGGCGCCACCATCGCGACGTCCACTTCGGCGGGCGGCTGAATCTGTTTGTAGTGGATATTGAAACCGTGAGCGAAGAGCAGCATCGCGCCCGGTTTCAGGTTCGCAGCAATCTCCTCGCGATATTGCTTGGCCTGCGCCATGTCTGGGACCAGAATCGCGATCACGTCCGCGGTTGCGACCGCCTGGGCAGGCTCTTGCGGCGCCCAGCCGTCCTCTTGCGCGAGCTTCCAGGTGCGCCCGTCGCGGCGAAGTCCCACCGTAACATCGAGTCCGCTATCGCGAAGATTCAGGGCGTGCGCGCGGCCCTGGCTGCCGTAGCCGAGCACGGCGATGCGCTTGCCCTCCAGCACGCGAGGTTTTGCGTCGTCTTCCCAATACATTTTGGCCATTGTTTTCTCCCTCATCTCCTGTTAGAAATCGGGCCTGCGCGCCAGCCCG
>JBGPTK010000265.1:0-5006 GCA_041490605.1 Terriglobia bacterium
AGGCCGCCAGGACCCATAAGCCCTGGAAGCCCAGCCGCTTGAACGCGATGCGTCACTCCCGCAAATGCAGGATCTGCAACCATCCCCGCCGCGAAGAGATTGAATCCGATTACCTTGCCTGGCTGGACCCGAGACACCTTGCCTATTGCTATCGTCTTCGTAATGACTCTTCGATTTACCGCCACGCCCGCGCCCTGGGTCTCGACAAGAAGCGCCGTCAAAACCTCCGCGGAGCCCTGGAAGCCATCCTCCAGAAGGCTCATAGCGCCACCATCACGGCCAACGGAGTCGTCTCCGCCGTCCGCGCCTATGCCGCGCTCGACGATCGCTTCGGTTGGGTCGAACCCACGCGCCACATAGTGATTACTCACGTCAACTCCGCCGCGTCGGCGCAGCCGAGCCCCGCGCCGCGGCAGCATCGCTTTGCCCCGCGTCCTGCGCTGCGTCCCGGCAAGCGCAACGCCCGGAGAACTTCAGGAAAGTCCAAGCGGGTGCCGCGGAGAAATTCAAGCCGCAAAACACCGATTTCTAATCGCCTGGCTAATCGCCAGACGGGATCGAAGTCAAAATGATGCAACTTATTGAAAACAAAAGGCGACAGCGCATTCTAATCGCTCCTAAATCGTTTGTTTTTAGGGGCGCCAAAAATGAAGGAAAAATTGCGGAAATTCGAGTGGCCGGACGCCGTTTCACCGGCCCCGGACGCTCTTTTCAAAGCGAAGTTGTATCGAAGCAGTTTTCCAGCGTCTCAGTTCGGGTTCGGCTTGGTCACGCGCGCGACGAACAGCTTGATAAAGCGGTCCCAATCCACATCGTACTGGACGGAAGCCTTGGCGGCATCTTCCGCGAATTCCCAGGGCTTCAGCGCGCCGATGGTGGCGCCGTAGTCCGGCCCGTGCGTGATGTCCACATCCACAACCAGGTCCACAGTCTTCACCAGCGTGGGATCGATCAGGGAAGCCACGGTCAATTGATCGTGCATCGCGCCGCGTCCTCCGCGGGTTGTGGGTCCGGGAGCCTGGTTGGCGTTGGGCGGCGGATTATCGTAGAACCGGCTCATCCGTTCCTTGATCATGCGGGTGGCCGGAGTATCCACGGCGACGATCTGGTCGTAATACTCTTTCGAGAAATGCGTTTTCCGCGTCACGTTCAGCGGAGTGATCACGATGGGAATTCCGGAGTGCATCGCCACCTGCGCCGCTTCCGGGTCCACCCAGATGTTGAACTCCGCGTTCGGCGTCACATTTCCTCCGCCGTCCGAAAGCACATCGAAAGCTCCGCCCATGATGGCCAGCTTCTTTACTTTCGGAGCGAAGCCCGGTTCCTGCCGGATGGCCGTGGCCACGTTGGTCAGCGGACCCAGCGCGATGATGGTCACTTCGCCGGGATTTTCATTCACCACGCGAATCATGAAGTCCACCGCGCTCTCCTTCTCCGCCTGCTTCCTGGCGAATCCGCCGGGAGGCGGGGGAGGCGCTTCGTCGGACCACCACTTTCCATGCACCGTGGTGTCCCAGGGAGTTTTTTCGTGAACCCACGGCCGGTTCGCGCCACGGTAAACCGGAATGTCGGAGCGGCCGCAAATTTCCAGAGTGCGGAGAGCGTCGGAAGTGGCGCGCTGCATGGTGTCGTTGCCGGCCACCGTGGTGATGCCCAGGATTTGCAGTTCCGGCGATTTCACGGCGAGGATCAGGGCCATCCCGTCATCCTGAGGGGGCACCACGAAGTCCGTATCGAAAATTACTTTTTGCGGCGCGCCGGCTGCGGAGTTCTGCAATGAGGGGATCGCCCCATTCGCGGCGGCGCGGACGGAATGGTTCATTCCAAAAACAAACACGGCAAACAGCGCCGCCAGGCCCGATGCCGAAATTAGAAAGTTGTTCAGCCGTTTCATTTTCATCCCCCCGGAATTTGAATCGCTCGCGGATGTTCCGCCAGCGCGACTTGCTTGTCAAGCAAAACCAGCTAACCGCTTCGCTGGAAGCAGTCCGGAGGGCCTCTGTGTGGGGTTAATGAGGTTTTTCAGTGGTTCGGAGGTTTCAGCGCCGCGGGAATCAGCACCGTGGCGTACTGCCTTGCCTCCGGCGCGCGGGGACTGCCGGATTGCGCGATCTGCTCGAATTCCCGCAGCACGCGCGAGCGCAGCAAATTCAGGTTCTGCGCCGCCAGAGCCTGATCGTAATCCTTCACCGCTTTTTCGTATTCGGCGTTTGCCGGGGCGCCGGTCTCCGCGGCGGCCAGGCGGTCTGCGATTTGCTTTTGCGCTTTGGGAATCAGGATATTGGCGTAGTCGCGGGCATCGCCCAGCAGCGGGCCGCCCGAGCTTACGATCGCTAGAAATTTCTGCCGTAGTTGCTCCAATTGCTCGAGTGCTTGCGCGTTCCCTTGTTGCACGGCCTGCGCGAATTGACTTTCCAGTTCGTCGAAATTTCCCTGCTCCGCTCGGGCGAATTTCGGCGGCGCTAAATTATTTTTCTTGGCATTCGCTCGCGCAAATTGCTGGAAAACGTGATCGCGCATCTGTTGCGCTTCGGCCACGTGCGGCCCGCCCAGCGCCAGCAGTTGGTCCAGAGTTTTCAACAACGCCGCCAGGTGGCCGGGCTCCTGGGATTCGTTGGTTTTATGCGCTTCCGCCCAAAGCTTCTCCCCTTCGCGCCGCGCCGGAATCGTTTGATCCACAAACTTTTCGGCCTCCGCGCGGCGGTGGGAAGCCTCCGGCAGAATCAGAATTTTCCGGAACAAGATCACGGCGTCGTCCAGGCGTCCGCCGTCCATGGCTTTTATTGCTTCGTCCCACAGAAGTTTTTCCTCGCGCGCCGATTGCAGCGTCTCCGTTCCGCGCGCTTCCTGGAGGAATCGCTGGCGCAAATCTTCCGCCATGGAATTGAGCGGGCCATTGAGCTTTGTGGCTTCCTCGAGGCGAGCTTGAGCCGCTTTGTAATTTTTGGCGGCGGCCGCGGCGCGCGCCAGATCGAGCAGATGGCGCTGCTGATCTTCGAGAGATTGGGAAGCGGGAGGAATCGATGTTGCGGAGGGAGCCACGGGCGTGCCCGGTGGAGGCGGCAGCGGAGCTTGCAAATTTCCGGCTGGATTCGCTTCCGGACGCAGGCTCGGCGCCGCGAATTTTCGATAGCCGAAGAATCCAGCGGCCAGCAGTAAGACGACTGCGACGGTGATGTAAACCGCCCATCGCGAATTCGCCGCGCGCGGTTTCGGAATCGAGTTGGAAGAGGAGGAAAATTGCGATCTGGATTCGGGCCTCGCTGCCGGCGATGCGCCAGAAAATTTGGTGGAAGGAGCGCCGGAGGGAAAATGCGTCGAGCTTTTTACCGATTGCGAGGGAAAAGCTGGAGAGGACCGGCGCGCGGTTTCCACCGCGCCGCCCGGCTCCGGCGCGCTTTGCGCGAGCAACTCAGCCGCCGAGGAAGCCGAAAGCGGACGCCGTTCACTCGCGGCCTCGAGCAATCGCACCAGCCGTGGATCGAGCGGCGCCGTGGTTTGCAGCGTTTCCACCTGCCGCCGCGCCTCGTCGAATTTTCCGCCGGCCAGATCCGCGGCGATCTCGCGAATCTGCCGGTTGAGTTCCTGCTGCGAGGCGCGAAGTTCGCGCTCGCGTTCCGCAAAATCGATCAACTGCGTCACCTGGGAATCCGCGCCCACCTGGGCCAGAGTTTCTTTTCCCAATTGAATTGCATTCGACAATTCGCCGCGATCGATCGCCGAGCGCATGGTGCGGATTTGGCGCGAGACGAATTGTTGCTGCTCGTTCCTGGTTTCGCTGGCGCGCCCCTGCTGCCATTGCACCGTCTCATGAATCGTTCGCGCGGCGGAATCCCGCGGATTCAATTTCAAGGCGGACTCCACTTCCACGCGCGCTTCGAGGAGCAAACCTTCGGCCAGCAATTTCCCGGCGCGAGCGACTTTCTCGCGGACTCGCTGCGAGATCGCGCCCTCGCCCAGAGTCGTGTTCATCTGATCGAACAGCGCCTTGGCCGTCAGATTCAAAGTGTCAATCTGCAGCGACTGCCGGAATATTTCGCGCGCTTCTTCCGGTTTGCCTTCGCCGATCAATCGCCGGCCTTCACGAACCAAGTTTTGAACGGCGTCGCGCTGCAGCGAACTCCACACCGGCTCGAGGTCGCGCAGCAGCGCTTCCATGGTTTGATAGCGTTCGGCATCTTTCTTGCACAACGCGCGGAGGACGATGTTTCCCAGTTCCTGGGAACATTCGGGCGAGCGATCGCGGATCGGCCGCGGCTCCTCCTGGAGAATGTTCAAAATCAGGGCGCCGTGATTGTCGCCCGAAAATGGGCGTTCGTAGCTGATCAATTCATAGAGGACCACTCCGAGCGCCCAGATGTCCGCTCGCTCGTCGGCATGCTGGCCGCGAAGTTGCTGAGGAGACATGTAGCCGAGCGTGCCCAGCAACGCTCCCGTTTGCGTGTTGGAGCTTTCGGCAATGCGCGCGATTCCGAAATCCACCACTTTGATGACGCCTTCGAGCGTCAGCACCATATTGGCGGGCTTGATGTCGCGGTGCACCACGCCGCGGCGATGAGAATAATCGAGAGCGCGGCAGGCTTGCACGATGTATCCGAGTTTCTGCGCGAGGGGGAGCGGCGGCCGGCGGGCGATCAATTTCTCGAGGCTTTCGCCTTCGAGATATTCCATGGCAATGAAAGGGAAGCCGTCCGATTCGGACATTTCGTAGACGGTGACGATGTTGGGATGTTGCAGGCCGCCCGCGGCCTTTGCCTCGCGGTAGAAACGTTCCAGCAAATCGGAATTCCCGGCGACGACGGCGGTAATCGTCTTCACCGCGACGGCCCGGCCAATAAACGGATCGCGGGCTTTGAAGACCACGTCCATGGCGCCGCGCCCGAGTTCGCGGAGAACTTCGTATCTGCCAATTTGCTGCAAGCGCGTACTCCTCCGGGATCGCCCAGCGTATTCTACCTACTGGTTCCTAAAATACCTATATCAGTAATACAAAGTCCCTGGCTTGC
>JBGPTK010000266.1:0-4974 GCA_041490605.1 Terriglobia bacterium
CCCGCAGAGTGGCGAAAGGACTTTCGGCGGCCACTCCGGCGATTTGCGGCTCGACGGCCGCGGATTCGAGCGCAATCGCCGCGCCCATCGATTCACCCAGCTCGAAGATACAGTGCGGATGCTCGCTTGCGATCAGCGCGGCAACAATGGCTCGCGTGTCGTCGCGCTCCCTGGTTCCATAGGTTGCCAACGATCCGCCGCTTTCACCGTGGTCGCGCGCATCCATCATCACCAGGCTAAAATTGTGGCGCAGCAACATTCCCGCATAAGACATCATTCCCGCCCGGTTATCCGCCACGCCATGGAACAGCAGCACCCAATCGCCGTTCGGCGCGCGGGGATGCACCTTCCAGCCGCGCAAGGCCACGCTATCCGGCGCTGTGACGTTCAAATCTTCGCGGACGGCGCTCTCTCTTCCCAGGATTTCATCTGCTTGCCGGACTAGCTCGGCCCTAAGCTCCCGTTTTTGCGGATGCACCAAGCCTCCGCCGATCGAATAGCCGATGAGTCCTGAAATCACCAGAACAGCCAGCACGCCGAAAAAGGAAATCTTCATAGCCAGACGCATGAGCAGTCCCCATACAGTGATACGCAGAGAAGGCGAGGATGTTTAACACAGGATCGAGCAAGAATGTCGCGGAATCGGCCGGCGCTCAAGAGCCGGTGGAAGAATAATGCCGCACGCCTTCATTCCACACCAGGATGCTGATTCCAAAACACACGGCGGCGACCAGTGGAATAAATGGGGCATAAGAACGAAATGCCGCGCGGCCGAGCAGGCGGACGCTGGGATAGAAAGAAGCGAAGCCGAAGGGAATAATCCAGCTCAGGAAGAATTGGATCGCGCTGCTATAAATCGAAAGCGGATAGCGGCCGAAGGCGATCAAGTTCCACACCGGCGGATGCACGCCGATGCGGTCTTCGAACCAGAAGGAAACGGTGCTGAGCAACAGAAAGATGGAGACGTAAATCACCGCGCCGCAAAACGCCCAGAAAATCAGCAGGAAGGCGTTCCAAACTGTCCAATGAATGTGCAGCAGGCGCGCGGACAGCCAGACGCCGAACAATCCGGTGGCAACTTCCTGAAACGATTCGATGCGAAACTGTTCGAACAGCACCTGAAACATCGAAGAGACCGGCCGCAACAACACGCGGTCGAATTTCCCTTCAATGATGTAGTTATTGCCAAAATCGTAGAGATTCAGGCTGATGACGTTGAACAGTCCAAACGGGATGAGCGCAAAGCTGTAGAGAAACATCACCTCGGCGAAATCCCAGCCGGCCAGTTTCGGTATTTTTGTGAACAGCACATAGACGAAGGCAAATCCGAAAAGCGTGGCGGCGAAACTGGTGGCGGCGCTGATGATGAAATCAGCGCGATAGCTGAGGCGCACTTTCACATACTGCGTCAGGTATTCGGAAAAAAGCGCGATGTACCTTTTCATATAGCTTTCGCCAAATCACCCGGCTGCTAGCCGCCGTGAATCGTAATTTTCAGCGTGGCGCGATCCCACCACAACTTCGCCGCCCCCAGCAGCACGATCACCCACACCCATTGCGTCGCCAGCGCCAGCAGCGCGTGCCGCGTATCGAGCTTGCCCAGATAAATCTGCAATGGCGTGAAGGCGATGTACTCGAAGGGCAGCCAGGCCAGCACCTTCTGAACCCTGGATGGAAAAAACGTCATGGGGATCAGCAGGCCGGAGAGCAACTCGATCAGCCAGAATTTTGCCCGGATCAGCGAGAGGATGGACTTCAGCGGAATCGCGCAGGCGCCGATCATGAAGTTGATCGCGCCCATCAGGAAGAAGCTGCCCAGCACCGCCAAAAAAAACAGGCAGAAATTCATGGCCGAGGACGGCGCGGCCACCGGGAACAGGAACCCCACGGCCACGGCCGTCGGCGCCGTCAGCAAGCCCAGGCGAAAGGCCGATTCGCCCATCGCGCGGCACAGCCACATCCACAAAGGCGAAACCGGCTTGAGCAAATCCATCGCGATCTTGCCTTCGATCACTTCGTAGGCCATTTCCTGATCGATGGTATTCCAATAGAAGGAGCGCATGATCCAGCCCACCGAAACGTAGGTGATCATTTGCGCCAAGTTGTATCCCGCGATGGGGATGCCCGATCGATAGACGGCGCTCCAGATGAAGTAATACACCGTCACGTTGATCAGGTAGGTGATGATCCCGGTGAAATAACGCAAGCGGAAGGCAAGGATATTGACGAAGCCGACGCGTGAAAATTCCGCGTAAGGAGCCAGCGCTTCGAGCGAGCTGTTCATTTCCGGCGGTCCTTATTCTCTCTGGCCGTTTGGCCGGCGAAGAGCGGCGATGACGGGGAACGAAACCCGGTGGCGGCATTGCCGGTGATGCGCGCGAGCTCTTGCCGCATGCAGCCCCGCTGCGGCAGAAGAGTGGACTTCCCTGTTTGCCCGGCGCTCATTTCTCATAATTACGAACGCTGATCTTCGTTCCGGTGCCGCGTTCATGCGCTGGTCTCGAGCAATGCTTCGCCCGCATAGATGCGTTTGACGATTTCCTCGATCGGTTCGTCTTCGATCAGCAAGTCGCGGACCTCCACCGTCGAGAGAATCTGGCGGATCAGGTCGGACGTCGAAATCTGCGCGGGGTCGAACCGGATGCGGTAGGTCAGTTCGTCCACCTGCTCGATGTTGAGCCCGTCGCGGGCAATCACCTTGATGCCGGCGGCCTGCTCGCGATCCTTGAGCGCGAATTTTATCTGCTTCGTGCGCAACAATCTTTGCTTCAGCACTTCCAGCGGGCCGTCGTAGAGCAACCGGCCATGATCGATGATGACGATGCGGCGGCAAAGTTCCTCGATATCGTCCAGGTCGTGCGTGGTCAGCAGCACCGTGGTCCTGAAATCGCGATTGATCTCGCGGAGGAAATGCCGGATGTGATCTTTCGCCACCACGTCCAGGCCTATGGTGGGCTCATCCAGAAAAAGCAGCGGGGGATTGTGCAGCAGCGCCGCGGCCAGGTCGCAGCGCATCCGTTCGCCGAGCGAAAGCTTGCGCACCGGCGTATGCAGGTAATCCTTGATGCCCAGGATTTCGTTGAAACGTTCCATGCGCGAATCGAAGTCGCGCTGCGAAACTCCGTAGATGCGCCGCAGCAGCTTGAACGATTCGACGACGGCAATATCCCACCACAATTGCGTGCGCTGTCCGAACACGACGCCGATGGTTTTCACATACTGCTGGCGCTGGCGATGGGGATTGAAGCCATTGACCCGCATAAATCCAGAGGAGGGCACCAGAATGCCGGTGAGCATCTTGATGGTGGTGGATTTGCCGGCGCCGTTGGGGCCGATGTAGCCGACCATCTCGCCGCGTTCGGCGGTAAAGTTGACGTTGTCCACCGCCTTCACGGTGCGGTAGTCGCGGACGAACAGGTTTTGAATCCCGCCCCAGATGCCTTCCCGGCGCTGAAATGTTTGGAAGTGCTTGCAGAGTTCGCGAACTTCGATCAAAGGCTCGGGCGCCATGGAGGGTTAGATTCTAGCATGGGGGATTGGGTAAGCAGGAAAAGAGGGAATATCACTTCTTCGTAGGCGAGAAAAAACTGCACTCGCGTTCCAAAAAGCGGCGCCGGCAAACATGCGGCTTCCGGGATTATTCTCCGATCACTTTCACCAGGATGCGCTTGGGCCGCTGGCCATCCAGGTCGGCGTAGATGACAAATTGCCAGGGGCCAAGATCGAGCCGCCGGTTTGTGAAAGCAACGATGGCCTGGTGATTCAGCAGCAGGGCCTGCAGATGGACGGCGGAGGCGCTTTCGAACCGGCCCTTGTGCTTGTAATCGTCGCGCGCCGGCGCCAGTTGGTCGAGCCAGGCTTCCACATCCTGCAGCAGGCCCGGCTCATCGTCGTTCACGAAAACGGCGCTGTTCGAATGCAGCGAGGAAACCACGATCAGGCCGCCGGAAAAGCCGCTCTTTTCCAGCGCCGCTTTGATGTTCGAAGTGATGTTGAAGAATTCTCGCAGCTTGGTTGAGTGCAAGGTGATTTCTTCGTTATAAATCGGCATCGCTTCCCCTCATCAAATCAAAATGTCCGCGCCATTGTAGCGAAACATTGCAAAGAGTTGAATTCCCAGCACGTGCCATTGCAAATAAAAATTTCTAGCTCAGGTATTATTTGAGGCCTTGGACGAGATACAGATCGGAAAGATTGCGGTTGTAACCGTAAATATAACTTTTCCCATCCAAAGTGATCAGAACCGGCGCCACGTGATCAATCCCAGCAGGGTCCGGCGGAACGAGTTCCTTCAGCAGCGTCTTTTGGCCGGTCGCCAGGTTGAGACGGTACACACTGGATGGAACCTTGTTATACGCGTAGATGAACACGTCCTTTCCATCCGCAGAGAAGTTTGTGAATCGGAATCCCGCTTCGAAGCCAGGTATCACGCGCGCTTCTCCGCCCTCGACAGGGAACAAATAGCCCTTCTCGTCCGGCCCGACCCCAGCCACCCATTTTCCATCCGGAGAAACGTTCACCACCCGGCCCGAACCGATCCCTTCGGGCGAGATGGGCCTCGGCTGTCCTCCATTCAGATCCTGGACGAAATAGCGCTGGGCGTGGCCAGGCTCGCTGCCCAGGAAGACGATCCGTTTGCCATCCGGTATCCAGGCAGCGGCAGTGTGGTCAATCTTGTCCTGCGTAATCCGCCGGGCCTCGCCCGCGCCAGTGGGGAGCAGAACCACTGGCTCGGGAGCTTCATTGGGAATCGAAATCGCCCACTTTGTGTCGGGTGACAACGCGGTGCAGGTTCCGTTGCCAAGTCGAATTGCGGGAGATCCATCCGTTTTTCGCAAGAATACCGAGTAGGTGGCTCCGCCGCCTTCACCGGACTCGTCGAAAAGCACCAGCCTGCCATCCGCGCTCAATGAGCAGGGACTGGAATAATCCAGCCAGGAAAGGTCCCGCTCTTTTGTGGCTCCGGGGGCCAGG
>JBGPTK010000267.1:0-4964 GCA_041490605.1 Terriglobia bacterium
AAGCAGACGCGCAGCTTCTGCTACGTTTCCGATTTGATCGAAGGCATCTACCGGCTGCTGGAATCGCAGGAACACGAGCCGGTGAATATCGGCAATCCCCATGAGATCACCATGCTCGAATTCGCCGAGCGCATTCTGGCGCTGACCGGCGCGAAGGTGCCGCTGGAATTTCATCCGCTGCCGCAGGACGATCCCAAGCGGCGCTGCCCGGACATCACCAAGGCGCGAAGAATTCTCGGGTGGGAGCCGAAGGTAAATCTGGACGAAGGACTGCGCCGCACGCTTGAATATTTCCAGAAGAAAATTGCGGAGACCGGCCGCGTGGATTCGGCAAGGAATTAACGGAGTGCGGCCACTTAAAAGTCCGATCGGGTCAGTCGTTGTTGTGCTACCTTTGAAACCGTGCGGGCGTGGCGGAATCGGCAGACGCATCGGACTTAAGCGCAAACTTGAGTGCTCGCCGGGAAACCGGCGATGCAGAACTGCTCAAAGTCGGGGAACCCTGTGAAATGGCGATCCCGAGCCAAGCCCGGCCCGAAACGGCCGGGAAGGTGTAGAGACTAGACGGGCAGCACCTGACACCCGGAGCCAAATCCGGGCACGGTGAAGGGATAGTCCAGACCCCAAACCCCCTTGCGAAAGCGGTGGGCGGCGGCGAAAGCCGTAGCAGGGTATGAAAATCCGTTGGACCGCAAGGTCCGTGAGGGTTTAAGTCCCCCCGCCCGCACCATTTCTTCCCTTTTGTTTTCGTGGCCCTACGGGCCTCCTTTCGTCAGTGTGACTGAACTCGTATCCCGCGGCGTGCCAAAGTAGGCGAACATCAGCCGATCAATGTTGTCTGGCGCCCCTTGCGGTGCTTGACACGCTGCCGATAACGCCGACTTTGATCGGAGCGCTTCTCTTTGCCGGACTTCGTTGTGCGGTATCTCTGCTGTGTCTTCCATCTCGACCATTTCCGCGCCGCCTTCCGGCATTCCGTGCTGCAATGGCGCTGGTTCGACTGCCGCGGATGAAAGGACGGTCGCATCCTTTCAGCAGACAGCAACGCATCCTCGGCCGGCGGGCTGATCGCTTGCGCCGACCTTCTTGATTTTCGTGATGGTTTTTGTTAGATTTTAGGGAGGGCCCATGGGAGGTGATGACTCCCAGAAGCTCAGGCCCTGGAGGGGAACTACCGCAGCGCCTTTGACCGTGGTACAGGTAGTTCACATTCTCTGAAGCGGTGAGTGCTTAAGTAATCAAGGTGGAAACCCTCTCAAAATCGTGGCGGATTGTTTACGGGACTCCATGGCCGTTCAGGGCCTTAAGGATGATTGTCCGATAATGAGCGGCCATGACTCGCTGACCAAGCGACTCTGCCAGGTCTCACCATACGCCGGCCGCATCGAGCCGATCATCGATCTGATCCCGGAGATCATGGAGCGGAACCACCAACTCCGCCCTTTATGGACGGCGTGGCGACAAAATGCGACGCCTGATCTGACGCCGCGGCAATATTTCACTCGGTCTGAAATTAAGGTGCTTTGCGATTTTGTGGAGTACCTGTATTTCGCCAGCGATGCCTTTGCGCGCTCGGCCCAGACAGGCCGGTGACGCTTCGCGCGAAATTCTGCGTGATCGGCACCGGCGCCGGCGGGGGCATCCTCGCCTACCGTCTGGCGAAGGCGGGTGCCGATGTGCTGGTCATCAACTCAGGCGGTATTCCAGCGCAATCCGAATTTCAAAACGAGCTGAGCCCTGAACAAAAGGGCCATTTTGAAATAGGCCCTCATACCACTTTCCCGGTCAGGCCGGAAATCTCTATCGTTCATCCGCTCCTCGCGGACGCCCGTAGCCGGAGCTCCATGGAATGTCCACGGGAAGGCGGATTCCATCACTACCAAATTCACCACGTCAACGGCTTGCAGAATCTCTGGAATGGGATCTGCCTGAGGTATTCAGAGGACGATTTTGCCAACCGCAATCCCTATAGTGAGGACTGCCGGTGGCCGATTTCTCTGGGCGATCTTGCCGATCACTATTCTGAGGTCGAGCGGCTCGCATTGGTGGTGGGTGAGCGCAACGGTTTGCGTCAATTTCCGGACGGATCCTTTCTCGCGCCCCGCAGCGCCAGACAAATTGACCGCGTTTTCATCGACAGCAACGCCGGCTCGCTCGGCCCGGATCTTTTCTTTTTGGAGAACAGGAAAGCCGTCGACTTGCGGCCGGATTCTACGCAAAAGTGCGTGGCCTGCGGCAATTGCGGGCGCGGGTGCCGTTCCGGCAGCGTCTATAAATTCTCCACGCATCTCCTGCCGGAGATAAGAGCGCTGCGGAACTTTCGGCTGCTCGAACATACCAGAGCCATCAAACTCACCGCAGTCGACTGTGACAATGCGGAGGGGTTCTCGATCTCCCATGTCGTGGCGATCGACGAACGCGCCGCTCGGATTGTCGAGATTGAAGCGGACGTGGTCATCGTCTGTGTAGGCGCAATCGAATCGCCGCGGCTGCTGCTGAACTCGTTCGCCGACGACCGGAGCAAAGCCGAGCAGGTCGGCGAGTTTTTGCAGGATAGCCCGCGTGCGGTCGTCGGCACCAGTCTCTTTCGATTGTGGTTCAGGCCGGCGAACGAAGACCGCGGTTATGGCGATCACATATTGCTGGGCGGTCAGATCAAGGATTCCCAAGGGAAACGCTTTCCATTCGTGGGCCAATTCTGGTCGGATTTCACGAAGGTTCCCTATTATCTGGCCGAAATGCCCCGGTTGCCCCGATTCTTGTTGGGAACCATTTCCCGGCAAGTCTTTAAGAGCACGGCGACGTTGGTGTTGTTCAGCCCGGCCGTTCCGCAGCGAAAGAACAAGGTCGTTTTGGCCGATGGGGTAGATCATTTCGGACAACGTCAGGTGCGTATTGATTACGAAAAGTCAGAGATCGAGGCCGACCACGGCCGGCGGCTCGCCGCGCTGGCCCGCCGAACGCTAAGGAAAGCCAGCGGTTACATCGCGGATGACGTCGGGTCTCCTCCGGGATCAGGCATTCATTACGTGGGCACCTGCCGAATGGCCGCTGACCCGAAAGGCGGTGTCGTCGACAAGGACCTGAAATACTTCAAGAGTAAGAACCTTTATGTCTGTGACGGCAGCGTGATACCGGTTCTCAGCGAGAAACACCCCACGCTTACGATCATGGCGCTCGCCCATCGCTTGGCGGAGCGCTTGATCAAGACCTACATCTAACGGAGCGACATGAAATCCGAAATGTCAAGAATAGTTCTCGGCACCGATTGGATGATTGCCGTGCCGAATCTTGCGTCTTGGAATATCGCTCCGACAAAGCGCGCGGATGCCATCCTGAACGGCGCCGTTGAGATGGGCATCAACTCGTTCGATACGGCCAGGATGTACTGGAGCGAAGGGGTTGTCGGGCGCTTCGTCAGGAAACATCCGTTGGGTCGCGGCGCTTTTCGGATCATCTCGAAGAGCGGACACCCGAGCCTTTTCTGGAGAACGCCGCTGACGCGGAAAAAGCTATTGCGCCAACTGGACGATTCGTTACGAGCCCTTGGCACCGATTACATCGACGTCTATCTATTGCACTATGATGATCCGAAAGTTCCTGCGCAGGCGATTGCCGAATGGAGCGTTGAACTCTTGAGATCCGGGAAGGTCCATAATGTCGGATATTCCAACGTCTCTCTTGCCAGGCTCAAGGAGTTTCGGGCCTACTTGCGGGAGGCAAACGTCGTGCCGTGGGTGAGCAATGAATTTAACGCTCTCCCGGCCAAAGATGGGGAGCGGTGGAAGGGTGCGCAGAACATTTCCCGCGACGGGACATATGTGGACTATCTTCGGGAAAACGGTCTTCCTTTCCTTGCCTACTCACCACTGGGGCGCGGCGGCCTAAAGAGATGTATTGACCGCCGCTTAGCTGAACGCAAGCCGGAGGACGAGCGAAGGATAAGTCGGCTCATATCTCTCGGCCAGAAGTATACCGTTCCGCTGTCGGTTATCGCGCTCAATTACATATTGCAAACCGCGCCGAATTTTCACGCGGTCGTGGGAACGTCAAAACTCGATCACCTGAATGAAGACATGCGCGCCTTGACATTCCAAATGAGCGAGGGCGACCGGGACGGCTTGGCTTTCCCTTCATGCTCTTGCTGAAGCGGCGAAGGACCGGCAGCCGGTCCTTCGCCAAAATCGCATCGGCAGTAGCATAACGAAAAGGATCAACCACGCTGATGCGCTGAGGCAAGACATAGGCAGCCTCAATGTGAGATTATCCGATGGCGTCATCAAACAACACACAGGGCTGTATAACTTCCTTTCAACCTTCTCGGGCACCCACTTTCTGACTCCACGCAGCGTCACGGTTCAACTTCCCTGTCAGTTCTGAAGTGCCGCCGGTGGAACCGGGCGGAGCCATTCCTGTGCAATCGCGACTTCTTCAGCGCTGGCCGCGCTTTATCCTCCGTGAACCGTCATGCGTAGAGGCCTTGGGTTTTGGGGAAGGGAAGTAAGTAGACTTGATCTGATGGACTTACACAGTTTCTTACACACCTTCACATGAATCAGACGATAACATTCATAGAATCATATAGTTCCAGAAACTATCTAGGGACTTAGAATTCTTGTCGGCCTTCCCGACAGAACCCGTCGGGACGAGGAAGGTCGGCGCTACACCGCCGGGCTAAATCGGGCGGCCCATGGAATGATATTCGAATCCCAGGGCTTTCATCTCCGTGGGCGAAAGTAAATTGCGGCCATCGAGCACCAACGGCCGCGCCATGGAATCGCGAATGCGTTCCCAATCGAGTTTGCGGAATTCCGGCCACTCCGTCACGATCAGCAAGGCTTCTGCGTCGCGGGCCACTTCGTAGGCGTCCGCGCCGTAGTGAATCTGCGGGAATCGTTCGCGAGCCTTCTCCATCGCCACCGGATCGAAGGCGCGAAGATGCGCGCCCTCCGCCAGCAGCCGCT
>JBGPTK010000268.1:0-4961 GCA_041490605.1 Terriglobia bacterium
ATGAAAGGGCGGGCGGTTTACGAAATAAATCCGAAAGAGGTGGAACAGCAAGGCACGGATTTGCGCAGCCGCAAGCCGGATAGCCAAATGAGGCGAATTCCCAGCTCGCAATGGTATTTCCACGATATGGGCCCGCTGGAGCAAGTGCGCGTGCGGCTGGATGACTACGGCGGGAATACGATCGAGATGCAATTGCCGCACATGCCGGATTTGCGCGGCCTGTATTAGCCTTTCACAGTTTCGACAGATCGGGGCGAGCTATTTCGATTGTGCGGCGCAGATTTTGCAGCCCTGCGGACGCCGGACAATCGCGGCATCGCGCGGAAACAGCATGCTCAAAGACCAATCGAGCGCTACTTGCAATTGTTTTTTCAGCCCCACCAGCTTGTACAGGTGAACCGCGTTCCAAAAAAGCCAGGCGAAATATCCGTGAATGCGCAAGCCTGCGATATTGACCACCGCGTCGTTCATCCCTAACGAAACCAACATGCCCTGCGAAACGTAGCGATACGTTTCGAGCGGCTCGTTGCGTTCCAGGTGCCCGATATTGCGAGCGGCGATGCGGCCCTGCGAGATTGCCACGGGCGCGACACGCGGAGCGTCGGTAGCGTCCGCGGCGGCAGCGGAATCGCCGATCACGAACACTTCTGGATGTCCTTGATACTGTAAATATTGATTCAGCAGCGCGCGTCCAATGCGATCGTGCGGGCCGGGCAGCTTCTCCACCAATTCATGCGCCCGGACGCCTGCCGCCCAGGCCACCGTGCCGGCATCGATAATTTCCTTCCCGCCAATCTCGACTCCCCCTTCGAAGCAGCGCGTGACGGAGGCATTGTAGCGAATCTCGATTCCCTCCCCTTGCAATCGCCTGAGCGCGTGTTTGCGAAGCGAGGGATGCACTCCGTTCAGGATGGTTTGGCCGGCTTCGAGCAAGATCAGGCGGATTTCCTCGCGCGGAATGCCGCGATATTTTTTCGCGACGTAGCCGAACATAAAATCCCGCATCTCGGCCAGCAGTTCCACTCCCGTGTAACCACCCCCCACGACGATGAAAGTGAGATAGCGGCGGCGTTCGGCGGGATCGGCGGTGTGGTCGGCATGTTCGCAGGCATCAATGATTCGCTCGCGGAGCACCACGGCATCCTCGAGCGACTTGAAATCCCAGGTATGTTCCCGCGCCCCGCTCACGTTGAAATATTCGGTGTGGCTGCCGAGGGCGATAACCAGATAGTCGTATTCAACGGCATCGGCGGTGAGCTGGATGCGGCGATTTTCGAGATCGATCGAGTGAACGGTGTCGCGGCGGAATCGAAAACGGCGACGGTTGCGCAGATCGCGCACCGTTTGCACGATGTGCCGCGGATTGATGTAGCTCGATGCGATTTGCGGGAGCAGCGGCGTGAACAGGAAATGATTCTGTTCGCTGATAATAAGAATTTCTACGCCCCTCGTGTGATGGAACAACTTGTCAAGCCCGACGGCAGCCTCCATGCCGCCGAAGCCGGAGCCGAGGATGACAATCCTTTTCATCTCGATACCAATTTAGCATGGGGACCCGGCGAGCTTAAATGGGGTCGAACTAAAAAGAAGAAATCGGCAAGCAACCAGAAAGCTTATCCAGCTCAATGACCGGGGATGGGCGGCAATCCGGCGCGCACGCGTTCGTTCCATGACATCGGCGGCAAACCCGTGTCGATTTGCTTCATGGTGATGCAGTTGTCCACCGGGCATACGAGGGCGCAGAGATTGCAGCCCACGCAGTCTTCTTCAATAATGCGGGGAACGTGGACGCCCATGCCGTTCGGATTCTTTTTGCCATTGCCGCCATTGGCCGCGTAGGGCGCGATGCACTGGTGCGCGCCGTCTTCGCAGGCGATATAACAAAGCTGGCAACCGATGCACAGCTCGCGATTGATCTCGGCGATGACCTTGTAGTTCAGGTCGAGGTTGCCCCAGTCCATCACATTCGGCACGGCGCGGCCGCGAAAATCATGGATGGTCTTGAAGCCGTGGTCGTCCATGTAAGTGGAAAGGCCGTCGATCATGTCTTCCACAATGCGGAAACCATAATGCATCGCGGCGGTGCAAACCTGCACGCACGTTGCTCCCAGCGAGATGTGTTCGGCCGCGTCAACCCAATTTCCGATTCCACCGATGCCAACGATGGGGATTTTCACTTTTTTCGCCACGCTGGCCAGCAGATGCAGCGCGATCGGTTTTACGGCCGGGCCGCAATAGCCGCCGTGCGACGATTTGCCGCCCACCATCGGCCGCGGCGCAAATGTCTCCAGGTCCACTCCCATCAGCGAATTGATGGTGTTGATCAGGCTGACCGCATCCGCGCCGCCGCGCTCGGCAGCCAGCGCGATCTGTGAAATGTCCGTGACGTTGGGCGTGAGCTTGGAAATAACCGGCGTGCAAGCGGCCTCTTTCGCCCAGCCGGTAATCATCTCCGTGTAGTCAGGCACCTGGCCCACGGCCGCGCCCATCCCTCGCTCGCTCATTCCATGCGGGCAGCCGAAATTCAGTTCGAGCGCGTCCGAGCCGGCGTCTTCGGCGCGATGCACGAAGTCGTGCCAGGTTTCGCGCTTCGATTCCACCATCAGCGAAGCAATCACCAGATTCTTCGGGTAGCGCTTCTTCACTTCCGCAATCTCGCGGAAATTGACCGCGGCGGGACGGTCGCTGATCAGCTCAATATTGTTGAAGCCCATGATCTTGACGCCGTTCAGGTCGATCGCGCCGTAACGCGAGGAGGTATTTTGAATGGGCTCTCCAATCGTTTTCCACACCGCGCCGCCCCAGCCCGCGTCGAAAGCGCGCATCACCTGGCCGCCGGTGTTCGTGGGCGGGCCGGAAGCCAGCCAAAACGGATTCGGCGATTCAATTCCACAGAACTTCACGCGCAAGTCAGCCATGTCTCACCTCGTGAATCGTGATTCGTTTACAATAAAAAGCAGTCGATGTCTCTAGCTTTGCCCATGGGTGTTCATTTGCGGCGCCACATTTGCCTGCAAACCGCGCCAGGCCAGCCAGGCGGCGGTTGCGAACATGCCGAGCCAGCCGAGCATTCGCACGAAGCCGGCAATCGACGTGTCGTGCTCCAAAACTCCCAGCCTGGAAAACATCGCGTACCAATCGTGTTCGACGTATTCCGCATTGCCGGCGGTGAGCAGAGGCAATTCCTGCGCGCGGGCGTCGGCCATATAAGTTGCGACGGGCAGAAACTGTTCGAAAAAAAAGAACGCGCAGAACGCTGTTCCCTGCGCCTGCCTGCGAAATGCAAAATAAACGGCCAGTGCAAACGGCACGAACAATTGCATCAAAGTGCCGCCCGCGATGTGCAGCCATTCGCCGAACCACCGGAACAACAAATGTCCGCCCTCGTGAACGGGAATGAAAACCAGGTCGATCATAAGCAGCAGGCCTCTGCCGCGCGCTGCTTGCCACAGAAACAGCGCGTAGAAAACCAGCCACGCCGCCAGCGCCAGTTTCGGAACGGGCTGCCACTCCTCCTCCAATACATCGAGAACGGGAAAGCGTTCGCTCCAGGCGTCCGGCACGTTCATCGGAATTCACTTCTTCGCGCGCGGCGAACCGAGAGAATCATCCATGCCGCCCGCGGCGGCCATGCCTTCGGCCACGGCATCCACCACTTCCTTGCCGCCATTCACGCAATCGCCGCCCGCGTAATATTTCGGATTGCCGGTCCGGTAGCGCTGGTCCACCGCGACGGTGCCGTTCTCGCGCAACACAATTCCGGGAATGCCTCGAAGAAGTTCCGTCACCGGCTTCTGCCCGATGGCGCTCACCACCATGTCCACCGGGAGCGTAAATTCACTTCCCGGCACCGGCTCGGGCCGGCGGCCGCTGCGCCCCTTGGAATCCACCGGACGAGTGCGCACCAGATCGATGCCGGTCACGGCGCCGTCTTTTCCAACCACTCGCAGCGGTTGGGTGTGCCAGTGAAAAACTACGCCATCCAGTTTCGCCAAGTCATACTCGTAGTCGAACGCCGAAATATCCTTCTCGCCGCGCCGGTGAATCAAATGAACCGACTCCGCGTTCAGCCGTTTCGCCGCGGTGACCACGTCGATGGCCGTATTCCCCGCGCCGACGCACGCAATCCGCCGCCCCACTTCCACGTCTACGAACTGCTTGATCTTGGTGTCGGCGATGAATTCCAGCGCCCCGAACACCCCGTGCAGATCTTCGCCGGGCAATTTCAAATCCCACGTCTCGCCCAGTCCCAGGCCGATGAAAACAAGATCGAATTGTTTTTCGATCTCCGCAAAAGTGATGTCGCGTCCCACTTCCGTCTGTTGCCGGAAATCCACGCCGAGCGCGCGCACCATCTCCACTTCCTGCAGGGCATCTTCCGCGCGCGACTTGTAGGCCGCGATGCCATGCGTGTTCAGCCCGCCGGGCAAAGTGTTCCGGTCAAACAGCGTGACTGCGTAACCGTCTTTTGCCAGCTCCGTGGCGCAGGCCAAGGATGCGGGGCCCGAACCGATGCAGGCCACCTTTTTTCCATTGGGCGCGCCCGCATGAAACAGGCTCACGTTGCGGTCCAGCACATAATCCACGGAGTAGCGCTGCAGCCGGCCGATTGTGATCGGCTCCTCGCCTTTCTCGTGCATCACGCAGGCGCCTTCGCAGAGCACTTCCGTGGGGCAGACCCGCCCGCAGCTTGCCCCGAGCACGTTGGCCTCGAGAATCACGCGCGCTGAGCCGCGCAAATTGCCAGTGGTAATTTTCTTGATGAATGACGGGACATCAATGTGCGTGGGACAGGCCATGGTGCAGGGCGCGTCAAAGCAGAACAGACAGCGAGCGGCTTCGATCAGCGCCTGGCGCGGAGTCATAGCGGGAACAAGGTCGGCAAAATTACTTTCGTATTTGTCGGGGTGTAACTTCGGAGCAGTCTCGTGCAGGGCCATTGCGCCTCCTGCTTCGGATGG
>JBGPTK010000269.1:0-4956 GCA_041490605.1 Terriglobia bacterium
AACGCCGAAAAGCTGAAAGACTTCAATACCTTCTTCCTGACGCGCGATGTTCGTCTGGCGCGCCCGGGCGACCTGCTGTTCTATCGCCAACTCCGGCACGGCTCGCCATTTCACTCCATGATTTTCATCGGGCGCAGTCCCTGGCCAACCGATTCTGGTTCGGAAGAATCCAGTAAGGTGATCGTCTATCACACCGGGCCGATTGGGAAAAAGCCCGGCGAAATCCGCCGGGTCTCTCTCGAAGATTTGCTCCGCCATCCCTCGCCGCGCTGGCGCCCGGTGGAAGGCAACAGCAATTTTCTCGGCGTCTATCGCTGGAATATTTTGAAAGAGGCTGACTAGTGCGCGGAAAACTGATTCTTCTGCTCCTACTCGTGATCGTCTTCGGCCTGCCGGCGGGCGGCCAGCGCAATGGCGTGTTCTTCTCTCTCTCCGCGAACAAAACTTTTCTGCCCGGAGAAAAAGTAAGCATTCGCCTGGATGGCAATGGCGTGGATACGCTCGAATTCCGCGTCTACAAAGTGAACGATCCGGTGCAGTTCTTCGAAAAACTGGAAAACCCCCACAGTTTTGGCCACGTTTCTCCCAAGGAAAAAATCGAAGCGCCCACATTGGTCGAGCGATATCACGATTGGAAGCGCGGTGTGTGGATCGAAGTTCGTGATTTTTTCCGCTACCAATATTCCGGCCGGATTCGCGCGCGGATTCGCGAAACGGAAGGCCGCGCCCAGAAGAGCAGAGCCGGCGAAGCGGCCATTTTCGCGCAGGTTCCGGTGCTCAACAGCAAACAACTCGTGGCCCGCTGGCGGCAACAGTTGCCCTCTCATTTCTTCTCGGAATCGCAGGATGTGCCGCTCAATACCATGCCCAAGGGCGTTTATCTGGTCGAAGCCACCAACGGCGACTTGCGCGCCTACACCGTCGTAATCATCAGCGAACTGGCGGTGGTGTCGAAAACCACCTCGGGTCAGATCGTCACCTTCGCTGCCGACCGCCGCAGCGGCACCCCCGTCGCGAATGCCAACGTGCTGGTCTGGTCCGACAAGAAGGAGCGCACAAAACTCATCAGCGACGCGAATGGCTTGTCGGAATCATCGCTGCCGCGGGAAAAATATGAAGATGTGCGCGTGCTGGCGGCGCACGGCGATGATGTGGCGCTGGTCACTCCATATTCTTACAGCCTCAGCAGCAACCCCGAGGAGGATTGGACCGGCTACGTCTATACCGACCGGCCCGTTTATCGCCCGGGGCACACCGTGCATTTCAAAATCATCATCCGTACGCGAAGCGGCGAACGCTATAAAGTGCCGGCAGGCGAGCAGGTTCAAGTGGTCATCGAGGATCCTGCGAGCAAGCAAGTCTTTCAATCGAATGTATCGGTTTCTTCGTTCGGCACCGTTCATGGCGAACTGAATCTCCCGGACACCGCCGCGCTTGGCTATTACTCGATTTCCGTGAACGCTGCCGGCGCCCGGCGATACAACATGAGCGGCGGCTTTCACGTGGAAGAATATAAAAAGCCCGAATACGAAGTGAAAGTGACTCCGGCCAAGACTCGCGTCCTGCAGGGTGAGTCCGTCACCGCCACCATCGAAGCAAAATATTATTTCGGCGAGCCCGTGGCCGGCGCGAATGTGAAATGGGTGGTGCACACTTCGCCCTACTGGTCCCCGTTCATCGATCGTGACGAAAATGGAGACGCATCCATGGGCGCGCCGGCGGATGCAGGCGAGGGCGCCGGGGGTGAGGGAGACGAAGGCGGCGATTCGCCGGAAGGGGATTACGGAGGAGAACAAATATCGGAGCAGAGCGGCAAACTGGATGCCAACGGGAAGTTGGTGATTCAGGTGCCTACTCAGTTGGACGCGCACCACCAGGATGTTCGCTACCGGATCGAAGCGCGCGTAACCGATGCCGGCAATCGCGAAATTGCGGGCCACAATTCCCTCATCGCCACCTACGGAAGCTTCCAGGTTGGGATTTCGCCCGAAAGCTATGTCTTCCAGAAGGGCGACACGATCAATTCCATCGCCGTCGCGAAGGATTATGACGGCCGCCCGATTCGCACGTCCATTCGCGTGGAGATGGTGCTGCCGCGATGGGAGAACACTCGCTCGAAAGAGAAAGATGAAGTGGTGGATTCACAAAGCGCGCAAACCGGGACCGATGGCACGGTCAAAGTCACGTTCACCGCGAAGAGCGAAGGCAGTTTCATTTTGCGTGTGACGGCCGAAACGCCCGAAAAACGGCAGGTAAGAGGGACATCGTGGATCTGGGTTGCCGGCCCGGCGGGCGCCTGGGGGGGCGGCGAGAATCGCGAAATTCGCATGGTCGCGGACAAGAAATCCTACAAAGTCGGCGACACGGCTCACGTTCTGATCATGACCGGCGTGCCGGAATCCTATATTTTAGTCACAACCGAAGCGCGCACGGTCCAATCCAAAAAAATCGTTCATGCCACTTCGCAGTCCGTCACTGTGGACTTTCCGATTCAGGCCGATAACCAGCCCAACGTTTTCGTCTCGGCGGTTTTCTTGCACGACAACAAACTCTATCAATCGGCCAAGAACCTGAAAGTGCCGGCTGTCCAGGAAGCGCTGCAAATCGAAATTGAGCCATCCAAGCCTCAGTTCCAGCCGGGCGAGAAAGCAAAGTACACGCTGCTCGTTCGCGATTCCGCGGGGAAGCCGGTTGCCGGCGAGCTGAGCCTGGGAGTGGTGGACGAGGCGATCTATGCCATCCGGCCGGACACCATGATGGACATTCACCAATTTTTCTACGGCTCGACGTATGACGCCGTGTCCACGGACTCTTCCTTGAGTTTCTATTTCAGCGGTGAAGCTGGGAAACGGCAAATCTTCCTGGCGGGAGGGGCTGGGTCCAGAAACAGCCGCCTGCTCGCGCAACTAAAGCCTTCCGAAACTCTGGTCGAGCCGAAAGTTAGAAAAGTGTTTCCGGATACTGCGCTGTGGCTTGCCGATGTGCGCACCGACTCGACGGGCCGCGCCGTCGCGGAATTGACCTTTCCGGATTCGCTGACCACTTGGCGCGCCACGGTCCGCGGCGTCACGGTGGATACCAAAGTCGGAAATGCCATCAACAAGGTAATCGTCCGCAAAAATCTAATGGTGCGACTCGCGGTGCCGCGATTCTTCCGCCAAGGCGACGAGGTGACCATCTCGGCGATCGTCCACAATTATTTGACGAACACGAAAAACGTGCTGGTGTCGCTCGATCTGAAGGGCCTGGACTTGCTCGTGGGCTCCACGCGGCAAATCGAAGTGCCCAGCAGAGGAGAAGCCAAGCTCGATTGGCGCGTGAAGGCAAAATCGGTTCAGGAGGCGGTGATTCTGGCCAAGGCATTGACCAACGAGGAATCCGACGCGATGGAGCTGACCTTGCCGGTGATTCCATTTGGCGTGAAGTTGCGCGATGCAAAATCCGGAGCACTGGTGGCCGCCGAGCAGCAGGAAGATACTTCCGTAACCCTGCCCGGAAATCCCGATCAATCCGCGCCCGCGCTCGATATCACTCTGAGTCCATCGATCGCGGGAAGTATTTTCGGGGCGCTCCAATATTTGACCAGCTATCCCTACGGCTGCACCGAGCAGACCATGTCCAGCTTCTTGCCGGATATTGTCGTCGCCAAGGCGCTCAAGGATTTGAATCTTTCCGCCAGCGTGAAATCTCCCGATCTGCAAAAGAAAATCCAGGCCGGGATGGACCGCCTGAAGGATTTCCAGCACGAAGACGGCGGCTGGGGATGGTGGAAAGATGACGAAAGTCTCGTCTTCATGACCGCTTATGTGGTCAGCGGCTTCGGTCAAGCGCACGCTGCCGGATATGATTTCGATCCTGGAAATCTCAAGCGCGCGGAGGAATGGCTGCGAGCGACGCTCGATAAATATCCCAACATGCGCCCGGATCTGCGCGCCTACGTTGTGTATGCGCTCGCGCTAAACAACGCTTCGAAACCTGAATTCATCGAGACGGCATGGGGCAAGCGCGATTCGATGAGCACCCAGGGATTGTCAATGCTTGGCCTGGCGCTCAAAGCCGCCGGAGACGATGCGCGCTCCAAGGAGATTGCAGCCAAGCTCGAATCCAACGCGACGGTGAACGATCGCGAAGCGTATTGGTCCTCGGCCTATGACTATTTCATGGAATTCGCGATCGATGACGACGCGGAAACCACCGCCTACGCCGTTCGGCTGCTCAGCGTGACCAAGCCGGATAGCCCGCTGCTGCCCAAGGCCGCCTTCTGGCTGGTGGATCACCGCAATGGCGGATTTTATTGGGACAGCACCAAACAAACAGCCATGGTTGTCTTTGGCTTGACCGAATACATGAAAGCCAGCCACGAGCTGGAAGCGAATTTCCAGGCCGAAGTGTTTGTCAATGGCAAGCAGGTGATGGCGCGCCACTTCACCGCGGCGGATGGATTCAATCCCGTGCAGCCGACTGTGCATCTCGGCACGGAACAATTGCAATCCGGCAAGAATGAAATTCGCATTCACAAGGCAGGAGCGGGGAGATTGTACTGGGCCGTGAGCGGCAGCTATTACTCGAACGAGAAGCGCTGGATTCAGAACAACAAGCTTTCGTTGAATATCACGCGGGATTATTTCCGCCTCGCTCCCGAACAGGCCAACGGAAAAATTGTCTACCGGCTCGATCCGCTCAGCGGGGAAGTTCACATCGGCGACGTTGTGGCGGTTCGCGTGACGGTGGGTGGCGGCGAGTGGCGCTATTTGCTGGTGGAAGATCCGATTCCCGCCGGCGCCGAATTTATTCAGCGCGATGATTTGTATGAATTGAAGCAGCATCCCTCGTGGTGGGAATCCTTCTGGACACGCCGTGAATTCCACGACGACCGCGCCGCTTTCTTCCAAACCTACTTCACCGGAAAACATGAGTACGTCTACCTGCTCAAGATTGTGAATCCCGGAAAATTCC
>JBGPTK010000270.1:0-4905 GCA_041490605.1 Terriglobia bacterium
ATACCGGATAGTAAACCGGAAGTAAACAAAGATACGCCCCGGTTCGAATGCTACCGATGGACGAACGGCCTAGCTCACAGGCCACGGGAATGGAGGTGCAGGTCCGCCGAAATCCCATGTGGGCCTCTGGATGGGGCTGGAGCCGATCGACCAGGGGAATGGCGGCGCCGGGCCTCCCCCCATTGCCCACAAAGCCTGCATGTTTACTGGGATATAGTTGACGCCAACGAATACTGGCGCTAGCATTAATACGGCCAACACTAGAACCGCCAGAACTGCTAGAATCTTTTTCATGGTGGACTTCCTCCTGGGCGGCGACACTAGGGGCGAACAGTCCAGATAGGCGGGAAAGCCGGGAAAAGTTCATAAATCGGAACAGCGAGTACTAGTACATGGAAACGCTCGAAGGCTTTCAGCAGAACCAGCGGGTGATCGAAGATTTCGCGTCGCGCACACTTGCGGCTATTCCGGGTGAGTTCGCGCGGCTGGTGTACATCTCGACGTTGCGGGATTTAGCGAGCGGACAATATCGCCACGAAGGCCTGGCGGTCATTTATTCCGAAGCCGCGGTTCATCATGCCCTGGCGTATTGCCACGAACAATTATTCTGTAGAATTTTGGAGATGCCGCTGGAGCGGCAAGAGCAGGATTTGACTGGTTGTCTGGCCGGGATGGAAGGCCCAGCGAATGAAACCGCGGCCCGCTGGCTGGAGTTGGAGTCCTACCGGATACTGATCCCACTGGGGATTTCGGATTATCTGCGAGACCTGTTTTGTTCGAATCTGAGAGCCCTGCTTGGGTTGCTGGCCGCCCAACGCGTCAACCTGGAACCAGGCGCATAGCGACGCCCACCACCCGGCCCACCACTTCCGCCTCATCCGGCGTGCTCAGAGCCTCCGGCGTGCACTTGGAAAGCGGGTGAGGTTGCAGGAACAAACGATTCCCTTCGCGGACGCACCAACAGCAACGGTAATTCTCGCGCGCATCCACGAAATAAATAGGACGGTCATATTCGTTCTCCCAGCCGCTGTTGCGAATTTCCTGCTGAGCTGGATCGATCAAGACCAGGCAGCCCGGACGCAGCAGAGGTTCCATCCAATGATCATCCAATCCTATATAGCCATAGCGATACCGCCCGTTGCCGCCCACCAGGACTCCCTCAAAGTGTTCCCAGCGCTCGATCATTCTTGTCAGGTAGCTGGAGCGCTTGGGATCGAAAGCCGGATCAAAACGCAAGGGCAGATGCAACATGCGGGGAGCCGCCGCAGGATGCGTTTTTGGCGCCGAGAAACGCGCGCCATCGCGGAACAATTCGTCGAGTGGCACGTCATACCATCGGCACACTTCAATGGGATCCAGGTGATAAATCACACAAAGACTGTAGATTTTGTGGACGCCGGGCGTCACGCCGGCGTTTTCAATGTCCGCCAAGCGGCTGATGTGGATGATGAATTCCGGGCGTCCATGCAGGCTCGCAAGCTCGTAGCTGGCTCGTTCCACGTCGCGATAGGTCAAACCTAACCTCTCACGTGCTTGCCGCAAAGAATTTCCTGGAAACATGAAAACACCTGTGATGTGGGAGTTCCGCGATGAGGCCGAAGTATACCAGAGTTACTTTCCTGTTATGAAACCAGAACAGTACTTATGGAACTGCGGGCATGGGTTTCCCATTTTGGCACAAGAGTCAATGGATGCAACCCTGGCACATCGCCAATTCGAGTGAGCATCTGGATGGAGCGGAAGAGCACGTCATGCCACAGCGCCTTTACAGTGCGGTTGCGGGTGTACTACAGTTCTTGTGCTTCACCGTGTTTGCAGGGGAACTGAGGATGCGCTGTTAATTTGCTTCCGGCTCCGATGAAATTTCACTTCTTTCTAATGAGGAAGGCAAGCTTGCTTGTTCGCGCCGCTGCAGTCTTATTATTCGTGGCAACGATAGCATTTATACCCGCATTGAGCACTGCGGCGCAGACCATGGCAGCTTCCAGCGTTCAAATGCAGCCTTCTGGGACGCAGCAGGCTTCGAATGCCGAAATGGAATTCAGACGGCTGGCGGCGGACATCTTGACGCGGCGGCTGAACGGCAACGAAGAAACTCGGACGGAACAAGAGGCGCCGCTCCAGATTCTCGATCTCATTGTGCTGGAATCGCTCAATTCGCCTGGCGACCCCAAGCTGGATGAACTGAACCAACGCTTGGCCGCGCTGGTGGCACAAGATTCCGCCGCCGCTGGACGTTATAGCGTGCAGCAGCTGGGTGGTTCACCAGCGATCTATGCGCTGGCCGCAAACTTTGGCGCGAGCGGGCCTTCCGCAGCGCGGATTTACGCACGCGGAATAGAACCATATCGCTTGGCGGCAAGAATCGACCATTTCGCGCAAAGGGACTTGTTCGATGATTACCTTGTTCTAGTGCCGGTGGCATCGCCGGGCGTACTATTCGTCACGGTATCGGGGCGCAGCGACCGGCTGGCGACAGGAATGTTTGTGGCCTGGCGTTTCGTGCGGGGAGCGCTTGAACGTCTATGGGCCAGCGATCTGCTGACGCGCTCGAGCTACGAGGCCCGGCCGGATGGTTTCCGCATCACCTATTGCGCGCAGCCCGATGAGGAGCGGCCTTCGGTTTGCCGGAAAATGACGCGCGATACCTACCAGTTGCAGGGCGCAGAGTGGAAGCGCGTGGAACAGGCTGATGTCCCCATGCCCAGTCGTTGAAAAACGCTGATTCACTCGCCGCATCGTCTAACCTCGAGAAAGGATAAACCGCGCGGAAACTGCTATCCTGTTTTTGTCATCTAAACGAGGCATGGGAGCGAACGGCATGAGACGTCTTTTCATTGTGATGCTGGCAATCTTCTGCCTGGGCGCCGTCAGCACCGCGCGGCAGGCGTCCCGGCCCGCCGCCTTATCCCCACGCGCCCAGACTGGCGCGGGCGCACCCGCAGCGTTGCCGCATGCCGCCACAACATCGCCTGAATTTCTGAAGGCCGCCGACGAAGTGCTGGCGGAAATGAGCAAACTGCTGGACTTGCCGGTGAAAGAGCCGCTGAAAAAGAGCCTCCGCACCCGGGATGAAATTCGCCAATATTTGATTCGCGAGGCCAATGAGGACAAGACGCCCGCCGAACGCTACGCCGACAACCGAACGATTGAAGCGTTCGGGCTGGTGCCCAAAGGATTCCCCCTTGATTCCTTCATGATCGACCTGCTTACCGAACAAGTGGCGGGACTTTACGATCCCAAGGCGAAGGAATTCTACATCGCGGATTGGATTCCGCTGGCGGAACAGAAAGTGGTGATGGCGCACGAATTGACCCACGCGCTGGACGACCAGAATTTCAACATCGAGGCCTGGGAGAAAGCGGCGCGCCCCAATGATGATGGCGAGCTGGCGCGCGACGCGGTGATCGAAGGCTCCGCATTGGCTGCCATGCTCGATTATTCTTTCCGGGACCAGAAGACCAGCGTGCGCGACCTGCCCGATGTCTCACAATTGATCCGGGCGCAGGCCGTGGGCGAAATGCAAAAGGATCCGCAGTTGGCGAAAGCCCCGCCCTTTATTCAGGATTTGCTCTTGTTTCCTTATTTGTCCGGAACCACATTTTCGCAGGCTTTTTTGAAGGCGAACAAGGGCTGGTCTGATTTCAGGAAAGTGTTTGCCAATCCTCCGATCTCGACGCAGCAGATTTTGCATCCGGAGGACTACCTGAATAGCGTGAAAGCCGAAGCGGTTGCGTTGCCCGGCTTGGACCAGAGCGTGCCCCAGGGCTGGAAAAAGCTGGAGGAAAATATACTCGGTGAATTTGGCTTGTTGGAAGTGTTAAAGCAATTCATCGGCCAGGATCGCGCTCAGACCTTGTCTCCGGCCTGGGCCGGCGATCGCTACGCCACGTTTGAAAACGAAAAAACAAAGGCCACACTGCTGATTTTTCGCCTCCGCCTGGACAACGAGGAGGATACCGCGCGATTTTTCGGACAATATAGCGAAGCTTTGGAAACGAAGTACAAGACGCGGGCGGAATTATTTCGCCGCCCGAATTTCTTCCAGTTCAAGACACCGGACGGCGGCGTTTTTCTCCGTTGCGTGGCATCCCAGTGCCTGACGGTGGAAGGCACGGACCGCGATGCTTTCGATCGCATCGACCGCTCCATCGGCTGGCCGCCCGCTCCGGCGCCGGCTGAGAACACGACGAAAAAGTCCGTAGCTATCGCCTCGCTTTCACCGCTCTAGAAGACGCCATTCCAAGATCCGTGCAGTTCGCGGGCCGAGGAATCAAGAGTAGTCCGTGCAAATCGCAGCGGACTCTGGATCCCTCGATCGCCGAGCCGATCTCGGGATGACACCCTAAGAATTCAGCGCCGCTTCGCCACCCGTGCGGCCGGTTTTCGTGGCACGGGCACTCCTGCCTGTGCGCGCAAGTCCAGGAACAGGGTAGGTGCACAGCCAAGAATGGCTGTGCCACCGCTCCCTGATTTGCATTACGCACGGTGAATGATTAACAAGGTTCGGTCATCGAACTGAGGTGTGCCGGCAGAATACGCCGTCAACTCTGCCAGGCACGCGGCGGCAAAAGATTCGGGTGAAATTCCGTGCCGCCCGCGCACCAGTTTGCTCAGATTGTGAATCCCATATTCCGTGCCGGAGGGATTGCGCGTTTCCGAAATGCCGTCGGTATATAGAACCAGACAATCGCCAGGGTCCATCGCTATTTTCTGGACTGTGAATTGCCCGTCGCAGAACATGCCGAGCGGCACCCCGGTCGATTCGATGCTGGCGACCTGGTTCTTCCGCACCAGCAACACGGGCGGATGGCCCGCGCCCGAAAGCTCCACTTCTCCCGTGTGCCGGGCGCGGCCGCAGACCAGAGTGGCGAATTGACCGGCGAGCGTGCTCTCGCAAAAAAC
>JBGPTK010000271.1:0-4882 GCA_041490605.1 Terriglobia bacterium
AAAGAGGAGTTGAGGAATTGAAGCGAGTGAGAGATCATTCCTTCGCACTGGCGGCGAGGGCGGGATTGCGGGGGAGGCTCACCAGATTTGCGAAGAGGCGGAAGGCGCCGGGGACTCCTTCGGTAAGCTGGCGGTAGAAGGCGAAGGCGGTGTAAATGTAGACGCCTTTGCCGTAGCGGGCGTAGAGCAGGCCGCCTTTTTGGGGATCCTGGTTTGGATCGTGGGTTTCGATCAGGGCCTGGTAATGCGGGTCCCACTCTTTCATGAAGTCGTGTCCGCGCTCTTCGATCCAGCCCTTGAAATCGTTGGCGGTGATTTTGTTGGGCCAGGTGAAGACGGGATTCTGGGGGTCGAGAATTTCGACGGCGGAATCTTCGTCGACCACTTTTTCGGCGTCACCGGTGAGCGAATAGGGATAGGGGCCGTAGTTCCGCGAATACTCCATGGTTTGATACTGCACGACGATCACTCCGCCATTTTTCACGTAGTCGAGCAGGCGGCCATTGGCCGAGCGCAATTCGGGGCGGGCCGCGTAGGCGCGCACTCCCATCAGGATTACATCGAACTTGCTCAGGTCGCCCGAGACGATGTCTTGCGCGCTGAGGAAGTGGACGTGGATTCCGAGCATTTCGAGCGTGGCGGGCACATCGTCGCCGGTGCCCATCACGTAGCCGATGCTGAGTCCGGAAGGAACTTTCACGTCCGTGCCGGTGGTGTTGTAAATCGCGGGACGATAGAGATTGTAAGGACGCAGATCGTAGTAGCCGGCGGTGTGATAGCCCTCGCGGAATTCGTGGCCGTCATAGGTAGCGACGGCCGTCACTTTATACGGCTTGGGCTGCAGGGATTCGGGAGTGACTTGAAAAGTGACGGCTTGATCTTCGCCGTCTTTTGCGGTGGAAAACGGCATGGATTCCGGAGAGGACTTCCAGCCGGAGGGCAGGTCGAGACGCACAGCGCCCTTCGCGGGGCCTTTGACGCTGCTGTGGATGGCGACGGCGAGCGAAAACGATTTCGCGTCGAGCGGAACAATTCCAGCGCTCGGCGAAATCAAAACGGAAATTGCCGGGACCACGACGAGCGGCTCAAGCACCGGGCCGAGGCCGGTGACGCGCTTCACCGTTTGCACCACTTGCCCGATGCGCACGGGCACGCCTTCGTAAGTGAACTCGACCCAGCCGGAGAGCGGATAAGGAGCCGTGGGCAGGTTGCGGTAGCGAGGATCGAGAATGTCGTAGTATGCCTGCTCGGAATTCGGGCGGAAATAATAGGGGCGGGTTGCCGCGGCGCTTTCGGGCACGCTGACCTTGAAGTGGGCTTCGGCCACTTTGCCGCCTGGGAGATTTGCGGGCGGCTGGCCCACGGCGTCGAGCTTCCAAGTTTCTCCTTCGGGCGCGGCCAGCGAAACTTTTGCGACATCGAGCGGAATGGAGCTTTGATTCGCGACGCGCAAATCCACTTCGAATTGCTGGCCGGGGATTGCGGACTGGAACGTATCGGACAATCCCTGGAACAGGGCGAAGATGCCGGTGGGGCGGTGTTCGGGCGCGACGGTCGCTTGCAAGGAAATTTCGAGCGCTTGCAACAGCGCGTAATTGAATTGGGCTTGCTTCACGCGCAATTCGAAATTGACGTTGTATTTTTCGTCTTCGGAAAGCTTGCTCGCGTTTACTTCTTCGATCAGGCGGTTGGTGGCTTTCAGGCCCGCAGCCAACGCCGGAGCGGCTTTTGCAAGATTTTGTGGCGAAAAATTCTGCATGGCCTGTTCGACGGATTGATTGATTTCCGCGAGGCCATTTTTGAGGAATGCCGTGCCGCCTTGCGGCGCCAGCGAGGCAATCCCGGCGAGCGAAACGTCGATGCCGTCAAAGAAAGAAGATTCGTCATCCTTCACGGAGACGCGCGAGGCCCAGCGATGGTAGGGCGTATCCACGGGACCCGGCGCGGGAACATTGGTGCCGCCGTTTTGCGATTTCTGGAAGCCGAGTCCTTTGCGCGCCAACTGGGAATAGGTGTAGCCGAGCAGCGGATCGTAACTTCCCGCCGGAATCACCAGGTTGGTGGCGAGTCTTCCATCCGCCCAACGCTGATTGATGTAGTCATAAAACCGCAGCGGGTAAGTATGGCCGTCGGCGTAATCGAAAATCGAATCTTCGGAAAGGCGAAACGGGACGCGCGAATAATCTTTCAGGGGAGTCCAGGGCCGCAAACCCTGCTTGATTTGATCGGGAAAAACATTCGGGTCGCCGGCGGCGTTGTAGACTTCCTGTCCCATTTGCCCGGCCACCATGTGGTTGCCGTGGCCATCGGTGTGGCCTCCGACGGAAACCGAGGCCACCACCAGGGGACGCGTCATGCGCACCACACGAACGGAATCGTAGAGCACGCGATCGTGGCTCCACTTATCGAGGGCTTCCTCGCGAGTTTTGGAAAAGCCGTAGTCCACCACGCTGGTAAAAAATTGCTGCACACCATAGTAGCCGTCGGCGGCGAGCAATTCTTCGGTGCGCACGAGGCCCAAGGCGTCCCAGTAGTCGTTGGACATCACGTTCTGGCCGCCCTCGCCGCGGTTCAGCGTGAGGGAATTCGCGCGAACGCCCTGGCCGCGCGATTCGTAAGTGAGCACGCCGCCATCTTCATCATCGGGATGGCCCATGAACAGGATCATGCTGGCGCGGGTGTGGAGTTTCAGCAGCGATTGCCACAGCGCGGCCGCGCCGCGATCGGGATCGATTTCCATGGCGCGCGGAGTCGCTTCGATGGCCACGTTTTGCGGGGATTGTGGGCGCACTTTCGCCACGACGACCAGCAAGATTGCCGCGCAGAGAATTGCGAGCGTGCAGCGGCGTGAGTTCGATTTGAAAGACATGAACAGCTCCTTATCCTATGACAACTCTTTTTTAATTGTGAAGCAGCAGCTCGAGCGGAGCGTGTGATGGACGCTCACTACTCAGAGAGAGTTCCGCGTGTCTCGACCGGCAAGCTGCCGCCGAAGGGCCACTCACCGCGCTTCCAGGATCGCACCAGGTAAATTGACAACCCGGCGATCAGCAGCACCGCCGCATAGCGGATTTCTTTTAGAAAATTGGGGCGCGAGAACAGGATGTAAACGAAACCAATCGCCGCCATAATTGCCGGCAGCGGGTAGAGCCACATGTGGAATGGCCGCGGAATATCCGGCCGGCGGATGCGCAAGATGATCACGCCGATGGATTGCAGCAAAAATTGCAGCAGGATGCGGATCACCACCAGCGCGGCGATCACGTCCACCAGCTTCAGAAGGCAAAACGCGGTGGCCACCGCGCCCAGCACCAGCAGCGAGACGTACGGAAATTGATTTTTGCGATGCAGCTTTCCGAAGATGCGGAAGTAATTGCCGTCGAGCGCGGCCGCGTAAGGCACACGCGAATATCCCAGGAGCAGCGAAAAAACGGAAGCGAACGCGGTCCAGATAATCAGGATCGAAACCAGATTGCCGGCCCATCGCCCGTAGATTCGCTGCATGAAAACGGAGATCACGAAATTGCGCGCGCCGCCCTGGCTGGTGTTGCTCAATTCCTGCCAGGGGATCACGCCGAGGACGCTGGTGTTCATCAATATGTACAGCACGGCGACAATCACAATGGAATAGAGCACGGCGCGCGGAATGGTGCGGGCGGGCTCGCGCACCTCACCGCCGAGGAAACAGATGTTGTACGCGCCCCAATAATCGTAAGTGGCCACCAGCATGGCCGAGCCCAGCCCGAGAAAAAACGGATGCGAGAGGTGAAACGCTCCGGGTGGAAAGTGGAACGCGAGCGAGGCGTTGAAATGCGTGAGGCCGGCGACAATGACCCAGACGATTGTGCCGATGACGCCAACCCAAAGCAGCTTGGAGAGGCGGGCGATCGCCGTGATCCTGCGGTACAAGAGAAAAACGGCGAAGAGGCAAACCAGCATGGCCAGAAACGTGCCGTTGGTCAGCAGCACGGAAGCATCGAGACTGCCCAACAGCGGCAGGCGGGCCTGAAAATTGTGCTGGCCAAGCGTATGCTGCAATCCGGGAAACAAGTAGCTGGCATAGAGCGAGAGACCGATGCAGCCCGAAGCGATGGAGAGCGGAGCGCTGAAGGTGAGTTGCCAGATAAACAAAAATGAAATCATGCGGCCGAGTTTCTTTGGTCCGTAGATTTCTTTTAAGTAGTAATACGATCCGCCCGCTTCCGGCATTGACGCACCGAGCTCGGCCCACACCATTCCATCGCACATCGTAAACAGCGCGCCCAAAACCCATCCGAGCAGCGCCTGGGGACCGCCCATGGCGCCCACAATCAGCGGCAGGGTGATGAACGGCCCCACGCCGATCATGTCGTTCATGTTCAGGGCCACGGCGCTGCCCAGGCCCATGCCGCGGATCAGACTCGGCGCATCGGAAGATTTGCTCTCGGTGGTCAATGAGCTACTCGCAGGAGATCGAAAGCATGTGGCCGGAGGGGCTCGTCGAAATCATCGGGCGGCCTTCCCTAAAACGGCGATTGCATCCTGAATGAGTTGTGGATAGCGCTGAAGCAAAGAGCGTTTGCTTTCGAGCCATGCCTCGATTTCCGATTGCTCTTCGCGAGCCGTTGCGATTTGCGCCTGCACCGCTTCCGGCGCGGGGCCGCCCGCAATTTTCCGGATGTTGATGAAGTGCGTCGGGTCGAGCGCGCGGAGCCAGACTTCTCGCGGCTTGCGCAGCGGGTGTCCGAGGGATTCGGGCGCTAGACGCTCCATCTCGTTCACCAACCGTTCCGGTGAATATTCCCGGCCGACCGCCTGGACCGCGGCAGCGACCAGGTGATGGGCGGTGCGGAAGCTGGTGTCCTCTTCCCGCACAAGTGTGTCAGCCAATTCGGTGACGGTG
>JBGPTK010000272.1:0-4841 GCA_041490605.1 Terriglobia bacterium
AATATCCGCCGAAACTTCCTCCCGTGATGCCGAACTTGCCGGTTGTGAAATCCATGGCGCGAACTGCATTCACCGCGGGGATCACGGAATTCACGAACGAGTCGCCCGTAAAGCCGTCTTTGATCAGAACGTCCGGCATCAAATATCCGTAGCCGTGCGAGACGTGCCATTGCGCTTCGGCGTTGAAGCGATTTTTCGAAGGGCTCAGCTTTTCGTACGTATAGGTGACCACAGGCACGCGATGGGAGGAATCCGTATTCGCCGGCACAAACAGGAGCCCTCCCAGCGCATCGCCATCGGCGGAGGTGAAATGAAACACACGCGGAGCTTGAAACGTAAACGCCGCGAGCTGCGGATTCAAATTCGTAATGCGGCGAGGCTGCGCCTGGCCGGTCTCGAACAAGTAGCCCTCTTCGGGGGCGGTCGCGCTGGTAGCCGCGAACGACACCGTCGAGCCGTCACGCGATGCGTAAAGCGAACGAAGCCCTTGGTCGGCGGAATAAATTACCGCGCTCGCGCCATTTCCGGCTTGCCAGCGATGGATGCTTTCGCGATAACTTTGCTGATCCACCGAGCGATAGAACAACGCGCGGCCATCTCCGCTCCACACCAAATCGCTGTTCTGTGTTTCCTTCTCCGATTCCGTCAGTGTTCGCAGGTTCGCCTGGCCGGCTTGTGCGGCCACGACGTCCCAGACAGGCTCGAGGATCGAATACATTTTCGAATCGCGCGGTCCGGTTCCCGGCCGCGCGGCCAGGACTGCCAGCCAGCCATTTGCGGCGACGCGCGGATCGCGCGTGCGCTCCGGGAATTTTTCCACAACAATTTTTTCATCGCCGCCCGCCACGCCGATCGAGCGCAGTTTGCCCTTCTCGGGAAATAGCAAAGCGCTGCCATCGTAAGAAAATGCAATCCACGCCGGCGAACGGCCTTCCAGAATCACATGAGGCGGCTGGCTGCCGTCCGCGGGCGCCAGCCAATCCTGCGAGCGTTCGTGACGGAACAACGCCAGCGTCTCGGCCGTGGTGGCGCGAAACAAAACTTGCGATCCATTTGGCGAAACCGAAAACCGGGTCAACGAGACCGGCTGGGGATTCAGCGGGTGCGCATGGCCGGATTTCACCTCCACGCTCACCAGAGTCCATTTCCGCGCGTCGATAAACGGCGCATCGCCCGGCATGGCCGCATCGCTGCTGTGAACGAGTTGCGATTCCGGTTCAGTCTGGGGCGGGGCCGGCAGCAACACCGCATAAACAATCGCGGTTCCGTTTGCAGTCCACTGAGGCGCGAGCTGTTCCGAACCCCACAGGCTCTCATCTTTCGGGAACGCTTCGCCAATCTCTCGCGCGATTCCCGTCGCCGCTGTCCAGATGCACAACTGGCGGCTGCCTTTCCGAGTTCGGAAGAAAGCAAGCTCGCTGCCGCCGGGCGACCAGATGGGAGTGTCCGCGTAATCATCGGCGGCAATTCTCGCGGGCTTGCCGCCGGGCTTCACAACCCAAAGGAAGCCATCGGGGTGCCGGGCCAGTATGTTGGATTCGAGCGTGGGGTCCACAGTGGCATAAGCCACCCACGCGCCGTCGGGAGATACAGCGGGAAAACTGCCGGGAACGAATTCGGCAATCCCCAGCATATCTTCGGGTGTGAATGGCCGCGGTGCGGTTTGTGCGCGCAGGAGGCCAGGAAGAAACAGAATTGCAAGCACCGCGAGGAACCAGTGAGTGCTCGAGATCTTTTGACCTCTCAACGGCGGCCTCCCAACGGGCGAATTCTCAGCAGTCGATTTACGATAGGAAAAATCCCGATGGCTTCCTACTGTTCGGCGTCCTCCACCGGCGACATGAGCATGGGGACGTGCGAGGAAGCGGCAGTGGAAGCCTTGCGATTCACCGGCAAATCCAGTTTCGAACGGTCAATGATTTTCCCGGCCTTCATCACCATGGAAATCTGCTTGGCGTTGTTGATGTCGTCCAGCGGGTTGGCATTCAGCAGAACCAGGTCGGCAATTTTGCCTTCCTCCACCGAGCCCATGTCGCGGTCCTTGCCCAGAAAGCGCGCGGAATTCAGCGTGCCGATGCGAATGGCGTTCATCGGCGGAATGCCTCCGGCGACCAGCAACTCGAGTTCCCGATGCGCCGCTGGCCCGCTGGATTGATCGGTGCCCAGCGCGACGATTCCGCCGCCCGCATCGATCTTGCGGTTATTTTCCTGCGCCACCGGCGTCATGATTTTCATCCACGCTGCCCAACGGTTCTTTTTCTGTAGATCGCTTTCGGTGGTCTTCAGCCGCTGGATTTCTTCCGGCTCGAGCACCGCCTGATAGAGAGGCTGGTCCAGAAATTCAGGATGATCGGCGAGGCGGCTATAATTCTCGCCGATGGTCAGCGTCGAAGCCATCGGCATTTGCTTCGCCGCCAGCAGCCGCACGAAGGCATCGGTCACCGGGCCCTGAATGTCGGGATGCGCCAGCGTGTCCACCCCCACGTAAATCGCTTCGCGTGCGCGGATCTCGCTCGAGACATGAACGGTCGAGCGAATGCCATGATCGTTGTAATACTCGATGATGTGCTGCATCAGCGGGATGGGCAGCAGCGTAATCATCGGCCGCGTTCCCCAGCCTTCTTCCTCATACGTAAGTTTCAAGAAATCGGGGTGCTTGGCAATCGCCGCGTCGAGAGCAGGAATTGCCTGCGGCCAGGAGTCCACCAACGTGGACGCCCCGCCCACCCGGCCGCCGTGGCTGCCCGGGTAGGTGACGATGCCGCCCACCGCCAGCAGTCGCGTGCTCACGATCGCGCCGGATCGTTCCTTCTCGCGTAAGCCAAACGTGAACTCGGGATTGTTTCCCACGTCCAGCACGGTCGTGACGCCGCAGTAGAGATAACTCTGCAGCGCGCGAATTCCGGTGCGCTCGTCCGGATTTTTCCCCATTCCGCCGCGCAAGTGAATATGGATGTCCATCAGCCCCGGGATCAAATACTTTCCGTGCCCGTCCACGCGCTGCGTCCCGGGCGGAAGAGTAATTTCGCCGCGTGCGACTCGCGCAATTCTGTCTCCCTGAACCAGCACGGTGGCATCCGGAATTGCCGGCCGTCCCGTGCCGTCAATCACGGTGACATGTTCAATGGCCACTGCCGGAGCTTGCTGCGCCCCTGCCGGCAAAATCGAGTAACCGAAAATGGCGCAGAAAAGAATGGCGAGAATTTGCGGGCTTCGCTTCATTGAATTTCCCCTCTAAACGCCGGTGGCAAGTGGAGAATTTAGTAGCACAGCCACTCTTGGCTGTGCAGTTGCTGAATTCCTGAACTTAAGCGCGCAGGCAGGAGTGCCTGTGCTACGAAAACTGGCCGGCGCCCTGATGGAAGGACGCCGGTCAAAACTCGACTGCCGGATTAAAACTTGTAAACCGCCGAAAACTGTAACTGCCGCGGCGCTGCCGATTGCGTCGGATTGCCGAATTTGGCAGCCGGTGCAAGCTGGTTTAGGCCGATAACTGTATTCACGGAGGTCACATTGACATGGTTGAACGTGTTGAACGCCTCAAAACGCAGCGCAAGTTCTTGCTGCTCTCTGATCTTGAATGCCTTGTTCAGGGCCGAATCGAAGCTGACCTGCGGAGTGGAGCGAAACGTGTTGCGCCCCAAAGTGCCGGGCCGGTCTCGCGAGGAATCTGTATCGCCATTGGCATCGGACCCAACCAAGCCGTTATAAGTGAAGCCGGAAACCGCCGTGACGATTCCGCTGAACTGGAATCCGTACGGCAAGTCGTACGTGCCGAAGATCGCAAAATTGTGAGTGCGATCCTGGTCGGCCAGGCCGCGATCGGCGTTCAAATGGTTCGGATCCACGTGAAGCGAGAAGTTGAGGCGGAAATTGTCGGAATCGCTGATGTTCTTCGACCAGACATAGTTCGCCTGCACGTTGAAACGGTGGCTGAACCGCTTTTTCATCACCACTTGCAACGCATCATAGAAACTCTGGTCGCCGGATTCCTGGTCCAGCATCTGCCGGAAGCCGCCGAAGGTGACTCCTAGCGGGCCCGGGATGACGGAAGGAAAGCCAAAGGGCCGAGTAGCATCCGCCTGCGCCATCGTCCGCGTCTTGCCTGGACCGATCTGGAAATACGACGGAGAGTTCAAATCCCGCGTTCGCAAAAGTTTCAGGCCATGCACGTGGATATAGTCAACGCTCAATGCCCAGTTGGGAGTGAACTCGCGGCTGATCCCGAAGTTTATCTGTTCGGTGTATGGATTGACGCGCAGGCCTCCCGCCTTGTCACCCACGCTGTCGGGGAAATCAGACCCCAGTCCGCGAGTGATCGGAATGTACACCTGGTTCTTAAGGCCTGCTGCACATGCCGGCAGTGCGGTAAATCGCGCAGGATAGGTTGGGAAGCAGCCCACATTGGCAGGTGTCAAAGAGATTTGCACGATTGCCTCGGGCCCAAAGTTCGACTCCCGGTTGATCAGCGAAGATTCGATCGTCGCGTAGAAGAGCCCGAAGCTCGCCCTCACCAGGGTCTTGCCTGAGCTGAATGGATCCCAGGCAAATCCAATGCGCGGCGCGAAGTTATTCGAGTCTTTCAAAATCGTTTCGTAGTCGTACCGCAACCCCATATTCACAGTCAAATTGGGTTTCAAGTTGTAGCTGTCCTGAATGTACAGCCCGTCCAGCCATTCGTTGTAAGGCAGGCCGGAGACTCCGAACGACTGCGTGTATTGGTTGGGGAAAGTCGCCGGATTGGCCGCATTGAACGGGAAGACTGCGGCGGCCGGAAAGGTATAAGTTCCATTGAAGTTGCTGTAAAACGTCACGAAGCGGTGGAAGAACTCGAAATCCCC
>JBGPTK010000273.1:0-4807 GCA_041490605.1 Terriglobia bacterium
ATTCCTGAGGCCCGCCGATCACCATACGCAAGGGATTTGAGCGTCTACGCGGCCTGTTGAAAGGAGTATATGAAACTATTTTTATTATGTATTGCCGCAGCGGGAATCTTGGCAGGAGCCGTCGCGCTTTCATTTGCCGTGCGCGCGGCGTCAACCCAAACCCCATCCCAGCAGCCAGTCTTCCCCTCAGCCGAAGCGAACACGAAAAAAGATGGGCCGGGCGCGCCACAAGAAGGCGCCGCCGATCTGGTCCTGAAAAATGGAAATATCTATACCGGCAATCCGGATCAGCCGCGCGTGCAGGCAGTGGCCATCAATGGCGAGTGGATTGTGGCCACGGGCTCGGATTACGACACGCTGCACTGGACCGGCCCGAACACTCGCGTGATCGATTTGAAAGGGCAGTTTGCCATGCCGGGATTCAATGACGCCCACACGCATCTTGCCGGCGGCGGCCTGGCCAAGCTGGAAGTAAACTTGACTGGGGCGGCATCGCTCGCGGAATTCCAGCAGCGCATTCGCGACCGCCTGAAGGACTTCCAGCCCGGCGAATGGATGATCGGACGCGGCTGGGACCACACCTTGTGGCCGGACAAGAAATTTCCCTCGCGCCAGGACCTGGACGCGGTCTCCAAGGATTTTCCCATGATTTTCGGGCGCGTGGACGGCCACGTAGCCGTGGCGAATTCCGCCGCCCTGAAGGCCGCGGGAATCACCAGGAAAACCGCCGACCCGCCGGGCGGGCGCATCGAGCGCGACACGAAGACCGGCGAGCCCACCGGCATGCTCGAGGAAGATGCGGCCATGCAACTGGTGTGGAACAAAGTGCCGCCGTTCAGCGCCGAGCAACTCCGCCGGGCCATCGAAATGGCCCTCGAGGAAGTGGCGCGCAACGGAGTCACCTCCCTGCAGGATAATTCGGTTGGAGATGGGCCCGGGAACGGAAATTTCGGCTGGGCGAATTTTCGCGTCTACAAACAATTGCAGAGTGAAGGCGCGCTCACGGCGCGCATCACGGAATGGCTGCCGTTCGGCGCGCCGCTCGATCAGCTCGAAAAATGGCGCGACGCTGCCGGCGAGCGCGGCATGTGGCTGAACGTGGGAGCGCTCAAGGGATTTTTCGACGGCTCTCTGGGCTCGCGAACGGCCGCGATGCTCGCGCCCTATTCCGACGATCCCTCGACCTCCGGAATTCTGCGCCTGGACCCGGCCAAAGCGAAACTGATGGCCATCGAGCGCGACAAAGCTGGATTTCAAATCGCCTTTCACGCCATTGGCGATCGCGCCAACCGCCTGGCGCTGGACGTTTTTGCCGCGGTGCTGAAGGCCAATGGCGCGCGCGACAGGCGCGGCCGCATCGAGCACGCCCAGGTAGTCGCTCCACTCGATTTCGAGCGCTTCCGCCAGCTCGGAGTGATCGCCTCGATGCAGCCGAGCCATCAGGCGACGGACATGCGCTGGGCCGAAGAGCGAATCGGCCCCGACCGCTCGCGCGGCGCCTACGCCTGGCATTCCATGCTGCAGAATAAAGTCCGGCTGGCGTTCGGAACGGATTTTCCCGTCGAGACGATCAATCCCATGCGCGGCCTCTACGCCTGCGTCACGCGCGAATTGCCCGAAGGCGGCCCCAAGGGCGGCTGGCAGCCCCAGGAAAAGATTTCGATCGAAGAGTGCATTGCGGCATATACGCGCGGCTCGGCCTACGCCGAATTTCAAGACGACCGAAAAGGGCAGATCGTCAATGGAAAGCTGGGGGATATCGTGGTGCTATCAAACGATGTGACCAAAGTCCCGCCCGCCGAAATTTTGGCCACCCAAGCCACCATGACAATCGTCGGCGGCCGCGTAGTCTACGAAAAAAAGTAATCCTTCAGAACCATACTTTCGCAATCCTGCTTCCTAAATGGGTTTTAGGGGGTCGGAGCTTCAGGAACTCGGCAGGGTTTTTCCGTCATCCCGAATACTTCTTCCGTCATCCCGAACACCTCTTCCGTCATCCCGAACACCTCTTCCGTCATCCCGAACGAAGTGAGGGATCACGAATAAGCGTAGACTCTCTCGCGCTATTTCTGCCCTTCGATCTCCACCCTCAACCCCGATTGGCGGTGGTTGTGTAGCGCCGCCCTTCAGGGCGGCAGCTTCATAACTTCGTCCCACTATTTCTGCCCTTCGATCTCCACCCTCAACGCTGATTGGCGGCGCTTGTGTAGCGCCGCCCTTCAGGGCGGCAGCTTTAGAACTTCGTCCCACTACCTCTGCCCTTCGATCTCCACCGTGATGATTTCTCCCGCATACGCCTTTCCCGTAACAACCGAATATTGAATCTTGGCGGTAAGCCCGTTCAATTGCGTGCAGGGGTTGAAATTGTCGGGCGCGGTCCAATTCAGCGAATAGAATTCAATGTTGCGGTATTTTGGGGAATGGAGCGCCAGCGGCGTGGCCGCGGTGCTCAACGTCATTTCCAGTTCCTCTTCCTCGCATGTAACCGCGGTAATTTTCCCCGTGGCAGTGGCCTTGACGGCAACCGGTTCGGCATTCGCCTCTGCTTCGGGAGCGGTGGCTCGCGCGCGGATGTGTTCATCGGACGGAGAATTCCCGGCAACGGCGGGCGGCTGGTTCCGAATTTGGATGCTTAGAATTTCGCCGCGGTACATCACATTGCCTTTCACGGCGTAAACAATCGCGGCGGACTTGCCTTCGAGCTGCTTGCATGGCTGGAACGTGTTGCCGGCCAATTCCCGCGGAAGATCGATCTTGATTTTTGAGTAGTCGGCGGAATGAAGCTGGGTGGTGAGCTGCGGATTTTCGAGGACCAGGTTGATTCCGGCGCCGTCGCAGCGAACCGACTTGATTCGGCCCCAGGTGGTAACTTTCAGCGCCGTGGCCCCGAACGGAATCACATCACCCTCGGCGGAATCCTCTTCCTCGTCCGCTGCTGCATCCGATTTCGAAGCTGGGGCCCGCTCGCGTTTTGATTTCTCCCTCGCTTCCACCTTCTGCGCCAACTCCAGGAAAGAATCGATTTCGGCGCGTTCGCCGGGCTGGTGCGCGAAAACCTGGCCTTGCCGCGCGACGGCCGCGGCCTGCGCGGTTTTGCCCATCTGGAGCAGGACGCGAGCCATGGTCATCACGTAATGGAGTTCCCCGGGCCGAAGCTGCTGAGCCTTCTGGGCGAGTTGCAAAGCATCGGGCAAATTGTGATTTCCATTGGCTTCCACGCGCGCCAGCGCTTCGTAGGCGGGAGCGAAATCCGGATTGAGTTCCACGGAACGCCGGAACTGGTTCTCCAATTCGGGGCTCACGGCGCCCAGCGCGGGCCAGGGAGAAAAAATCGCGTAATAGAAATGCGTCAAAAAATTATCCGGATCCAGCTCGATGGCCCGGGCAAACGATTGGCGGGCCTGCTCGTGCTCGTTTTCAGAGAGGTAAAGCATGCCCATCGCTTCGTGAACGAGCGGCAGCTTGGGATCGAGCGCCAGCGCCTGCTCGAGGAAAGGTCTGGCTTCCTGCGGGCGGTTGCGGCAGACGAATGAATCGCCGATGCGGGCCAGGGCCTCGGCCGGCGAAAGCACGCGCGAGGGATAGTCATCTCCGCCAACTCGCGGTGGTGCGGGAATCTTCAGGTAATTATAGGTATGCCGGTGGATGTAGTCGTTGAACTGGCTTTGCAGTTCCTTCAGGTCGCCAAAGGCGGCCGATTCGGCCTGGCCGATTGGCTCGCCGCGCTCGAGATGCGTCAGGAAATCGGCAAGGGCCTTGCGATGGGATCGATTGTCACCGAGCAGAAGATAGTGGGTGAGGGCCCAGGATTCGGCGTAGAAGATCGAAGTCTTGCTTTTCTCATTGTAGTAGGGCGAGGATCGATCGACGCGAAATAAAACGTCGAGCGGCAGAATTGGCTGCTCTCGCAAGAGCTGAAGCCAGCCCTGGCTGGGAATTCCCAGGCCCACCGTCTTCGAATCGATTTCAGCGTTGGCGTAAAAATCCGCCAGGCCTTCCGCGAGCCACAGCGGCATGTCCGGGAAATAGGGAACCGTCAGGGAATGAAAATATTCGTGGAACACGATTACGTAGGGATTCGGGCCGGGGACGTCGCTTCTCAGCAGGATGTAATAGCGATCTTGGCCCTCGACGAAGAGTCCGGCGGGATGCGAGCGATCCTTGGTCCAGAAATCCGGGAGGAGCTGGCTCAGGGATTTTTCATCCTTGGCGGCGAGGATGGTGATCAACGGACTGGGATGCGCGGCGGCAAAAGGCAATGAAGAGCGGTAGACGGTGCGGATCTGCTCGAAATGGACGGCAATTTCGCGGGCTTTCTTTACCCCGCCATTGCTGATCACTCGAAAGTTTGGGCTGCGAACTTCCACCCAAGTATCGGAATTGACGGATGCCAGACAGCAACCTGCTACGGCCAGAATCAACAAGGCCCGGCAGACGGCATTTCCCCAAGAGTTCATTGCAGGATTATGCTCTCAGCAGCGGAGGGTTCGTCAATGAAGAATTGCGAGTGATTGCACGCTTCTCTTTAGCAGCCTGCGCAAAAATCCGCTTCGCCGTCATTCCGATCCCGCTCCTGCGGGAAAGGAATCCAGAGCAACTGCCCAATGCTTATGGGTGTCATTCCGAGCCCGTAATATGGGCGAGGAATCCAGAGCAACTGCCCAATACTTATGGGTGTCATTCCGATCCCGCTCCTGCGGGCGAGGAATCCAGAGCAACTGCCCCATGCTTATGGGTGTCATTCCGAGCCCGTAATATGGGCGAGGAATCCAGAGCAACTGCCCAATACTTATGGGTGTCATTCCGA
>JBGPTK010000274.1:0-4780 GCA_041490605.1 Terriglobia bacterium
GCTGGGATCCACGGGCCACACCGACACATCCTGCGCTTGCTGAGTGCGCTTATCCCAGCGGGCGATCACGCCCGCGTTATCGCCGGCGTAGATGATGTTGGGATCGCGCGGATCGGGAACAATGTAACCACTCTCGCCGCCTCCGACAGGATACCAATCGGTCTCGGCGATGACGCCGTGTTCGGTGCGGCTCTCGATGCCGACCGTTGAATTGTCCTGCTGAGCGCCGTAGACCCAGTAGGGAAATTGATTATCTGCGGCGACGTGGTAGAACTGCGCGGTGGGTTGATTATCCTGCTTGGACCAGTTCTTTCCGCCATCGACGGAGATGGTCACGCCGCCGTCATTGCTGTTGATCATGCGCTGCGGGTTAGTGGGGTCGATCCATAGTCCGTGATGATCTCCGTGGGGCGCGGGAAGCAGTGAGAAACTCTTGCCGCCGTCGGTGGAGCGGAAAGCGCCGGTATTGAGGACATAGACGGTATCGGCGGCTTTCGGGTCGGCGAAAATGTGGGTGAAGTACCAGGCGCGCTGGCGGAAGCGGTGATCATCATTCACTTTTTCCCATTTTTCACCGGCGTCGCCCGAACGGAATAGTCCGCCCTCTTTCGCCTCAATCAATGCGTAGACGCGATTTGGGTCGGCGCCGGACACCGCGATGCCGATGCGACCGTAAATACCCTCGGGCAGGCCGTGCGCTTCGATGTGTTTCCATGTGGTTCCACCATCGCTTGACTTATAAATGCCGGAGCCGGGCCCGCCGCTTTCCATGCCCCAGGGCAAGCGCACAATCTGGTAGAGCGCGGCGTAGATGATGTGAGAATTCGTGGGATCGAAAGAAAGGTCGACGGCGCCGGTCTTGTCGTCTTTGTATAGAACCTTGGTCCAGGATTTGCCGCCGTCGGTGGTGCGAAAGACGCCGCGCTCGGCGTTCGGTCCATAGGCGTGGCCAACGGCGGCGACGAAAACGATGTCGGAATTGCGTGGATCGACGGCAATTCGCGCGATGTGCTGCGTGTCGTCCAGGCCGATGTGCATCCAGGTGGCGCCGCCATCCACGGATTTGTACATCCCATTTCCGTAGGAAATATTCCCGCGCAGGCATCCTTCCCCCGTGCCCACGTAAATCACGTTGGGATCGGAAGGCGCAACTTCTATTGCGCCGATGGAGGAGACCGGCTGCTTATCGAATAACGGCTCCCAGGTGATGCCGCCATTCGTGGTCTTCCAAACGCCCCCGGCCACGGCGCCGAAATAATAGACGTTGGGATTTCCTGCGATTCCCGAAACGGCGAGCACCCGGCCGCCGCGGAAGGGCCCGATGGAACGGTACTTCATTCCCCGCCACAAGTTCTCGTCGAGCGTTTTCGCGCTCAGCGCGCTTGCCGCGACCAGGACGAATAGAAATATAGCCCAGAAAATACGCTGAGAGACACCTCGGCTTGCATTTCCCATGAGCCCGACCCCTCCCCCGATGAAAACTACTAGCGGAATCGTAGACCGGAGGAGGGCGAAGGTGGAAGCGATATTTTTTGCGAGGAAAATCTTGAGAGAGAAAATCTAGGATCGAAGATGCTGGAATTGCTCGATCACGTCGAAGGGCGTGCGGACTTCAGCGAGCGGCTCGCCGATCTGCGTGATTTTTTCCTCTTTCAAATGGCCCAGCAGGATTCCCGCTTTGGCGAGATAGTCGATTTTTTCGGGGGCGAGCCCCATGATGCGCGCGCAGGTGGAATCGACGGCTACCGGGTCGTCACCCAGCACCAAAACGCCGCACGGTTTGGGTTCGCCCTGCGTGGGACCGTCGCCCTGCATTCCGATCACCCCATCGACGATGGCGAAGTCCGGCCGAATGGTGCTGTTCAGATCGAGAATCGACTGCGTGATCCCCGCCCAGTGGAGAATATTTTTCGGCCAGCCATAGCAGCTTCCGGGCACGATGCCGAACATGTTTTTCAGCGAGAGCGTAACGCCGGCCCAGTGGTGGGTTTTCATCTTGGGAAGCGAGACCACGAAGTCGGCGCCGAGAATCGTCTTGGGAAGATACAGCTCCTTCATCGTTGACGCACGCGAGCGCAGCTTCACTGGCTGCACTTCGTCCACGTTCAAATCGACAAAAATTTGTTCCAGCGGGCCGGCATATTCGCGCAGCTTCAGCGCTTCGACAATATCTTCCGTGTCGCGGACAAGAGCCGGGCCCTCGGCGATCACCGCGCGCGCCGCCCCTAATCGCAAGAAGCATTCCCGGGCCGCGGCGGCAATGGCCGGATGAGTATTGATGATGCCGAGTGGATCGAGGCCCACAAAATTCGGTTTCAGAAGTACCGTTTTGCCGCGAACATTGATATTGAATTCGCGCAAGCCCTCGCCGAGGAGGAGGGCGAAATCGGCGCGGTAATCAGCAGCTTTAAGAATGGCGACGCGGGAAGGCGGGCGCGAATAGGACGGCGTGAGCGGATTGGTCTGAAGAGCCATGACTTAGCGACGCTCCTCCGAAGACAAGCAATACCAATCTCTTGCCGGGCTAAGTGCGATTGCGGCGAATGCCATTGCCGGTACTTGGCCCAGGAATTGAATCGCGCCGTACATCGCTTCAAGGTCCGGCTCGAGAGGGCGGGGGCTGCGACCGTAAGTCCGGAGACAAAGGTGCGCAAGCGATAGCGAGGCTGGTCCTTTTATACTGTGATATTCCCGCTCGAGCCAATCGAGGCTCTGTTTCACTTCGGCAAGGTCGCGCGAATCTCCCAGCGCAAGCAGCGCCCAAACGGTCTGCCCGACGAAGGGCTGCCCGCCCACGCCGTAGACCATGGGATTCCCACAGTTCCAGCCGCCTCCGGGACACATGCGGTCTAACAGCATCGCTTGTCCGAGTTCGCGGCGTTGCACGATGGGGCTGGAAACGTTTTCGCGTATTGCGTAGCGGAGAGCAAGCAGAGCGAGAGAAGTGGGCTCGACCCAACTACTGGTCCCTTGCGTCCAACTCCAGCCGCGAAGGGCGATATTTTGCCGGACATTATTCTTGCGGCTGAAAATGCGCTGCCGCAACCGCCACAGCCAATTTCCTTCGCCCGGCCAGGCGTCGAGGAGCCAGCGCGTGCCGCGCGCCACGGATTCCTCGGCAGTTCCCTGCTCAATCAGCGCAAGGCAGGCAAGCGGAGTCACCCAGCCGCCTTGCGAAAATCCAGGAGCAGCGAGCCACGAGCCGTCCGCTTGCTGATTCTTTACGAGCCAGTCGCAAGCGTGATCCCTGATGTTTGCGAGCTCGGGCGCAGACGGAAGCCCAGCCAAGGCGAGCAGGGCCCAACTGGCCGGCTCCACGCGGCTTTCCTCGCGAGGATGATATCCCCAGCCTCCGTCGGAGTTTTGTGCGTTCACCAGAAATGGAGCGCAGATCTGTTCCAGGAATGACACCGATCCATCCAGCGCCCTGCAATGGGGCGCGGGGAATGATACCTCGACAAATTGAATTTCTAACGGCCGCGCAAGAACCGCGCGGCGGATGAGTAGCGAGGGGCAATCCAGGAATGCGAGCAAAAAAATGCGGGCTGGGCATCCTTCGGCATACAAAGAACGAGAGTCCCGCCCCTATCGAGGCAATTGGCGAGCGCTTCAGGGCGCCTCCTTCGAGGCGTCATTTAACGGCTAGCGATCGATCGATCCGGAAAGCGTTCGTGAAAATCGCTTAGGGCTTTTTGACGATCTCGATGTCCAGAGTGATCGAGATGTCATTTCCGACGACCAGCTCGCCGGTTCCCAAGGCTCTATTGTAGGTGAGTCCAAAATCCTGGCGAACGATCTTGGTGGTAGCTTCGAAGCCGCGCCGGAGGTTGCCTCCTGGATCTTTGATGGCAGACGAGGGACCGTCTACGTCGAGAGTGACTTCGCGCGTGACGCCATGCAGAGTCAAGTCCCCGACAACCTGCAACTTGCCGCTGCCCGACTGCGTGACTTTTTTCGATTGAAACGTCATGGTGGGATACTTCGCGACATCGAAGAAATTCGCGCTGCGGAGATCGTTATCGCGGCCCTCAACGCGTGTGTCGACGCTGCCGACCTCAACTGTTGCATTCACCGTTGATTTAGTGACGTCCTTCTCATCCAGCTCCACCGTTCCGGTAACCTTTGTGAATTGCCCCTGCACCTTCGAAATGCCCATGTGCCGGACCCCAAATTGCGCGGCGGAATGATTGGTATCGATGCGCCAGGTATTTGCGCTCTGGGCAAAGCTGGGTGCGGCGGCGAGTGCTGCCAGGATAGCGGCGAACAGGATTTTCCTCATCGCGATTCCATTCTCCTTTGGAGACGGCTTACCGTGGATGCCGTCCGGTACTTGATTCTAAATTAGACACGCTAGCAGAGGATTGGATTCAACAGAATAGCTGACATTTCTTCCTGGCCGATGGAAACTGCACTGATTTTTACGAACTGTGCCGCGCCGGAACTCTTGCCAGCATTCGCATGGCCGTGTATTCTGCGAACCTCAAGCCTTTGAGCGGGAGTGGTTCAATGGCAGAACGCGAGCTTCCCAAGCTTGAGACGAGGGTTCGATTCCCTTCTCCCGCTCCAATCTCTACCGCAAATTAGGCCGCCGCCTCATGCTCCATCTTTCCCACTTGCAACACAAACAACCCTGACAGGTAAAGTATGCGTTCCCAGTGCCGAGCAAGTTTCAGGACAGCCACCTACTGAGTTCTCGCCTGACGATCTTAGCCTCAGAAAGGTATTAACTGAATAGCGATTTATCTAGGAAATTAGCCAGAAGTACCATAGGGCCAATTTA
>JBGPTK010000275.1:0-4779 GCA_041490605.1 Terriglobia bacterium
CATCGCCTGCCGCCGCTCCAGCGCCACGTGCAATCGCTCCGGCAGCCGCGGCGTTTCGTTCAAACGAATTGCTTCGCCCCCCGCCGACAACCGTTCGAGTTCCATCGCAATTTCTCCGTCATATCGCGCCGTGCGCGCAAATGCCTTCCGCGCCAGTTCCAGCCGTGTCGCAAGACTCAGCTCCCGCGAAGGCGATCCGCTCAATTCCTGCGCCACGCGCGCGTAGTCGCCCGGATCGGTGACCACCGCCACGCTCTCGAAATTCTTTCCCGCCGAGCGCACCATCGCCGGCCCGCCAATATCGATGTTCTCGATCAATTCTTCGGGCGTCACTCCCGCCTTCCGCGCCGTCGCCGAAAATGGATACAAATTCACCACCACTAAATCAATCGCCTCGATGCCGTGCCCGGCAACTTGTTTGCGATCGTCCGCATTCCCGCGCCGGAACAAAATTCCGCCGTGCACTTTCGGATGCAGGGTCTTCACGCGCCCGCCCAGCATTTCCGGCCAGCCCGTCAATTCGGCCACGTCGCGCGCGGCGATTCCCGCATCGCGCAGCAGCCGCGCCGTCCCGCCCGTCGAAACAATTTCAATTTTCAGCGCCGCCAGTTGCCGCGCAAATTCCACCAGGCCCGTCTTGTCGTAGACGCTCAGGAGCGCGCGCCCGATTGCCATGAATGGATCCTCCAGAAAAATGAGTGGGCTGGCTAGTGTAAACGTGCGCAGAGAATTCGCAAAGGGGACAAGAATTGCCGGAAGCGATCAGCCGCTTTTTTTGCGCCAGTAGGTCTCGCGCCAGTAATAGAGCGTGGTCATCTCGCCTTCCGGATAATTTGCCTCGCGGCCCACCCAGGGAATGAACTCCTCGATGTTGTCGAGATAAGGATTGATCATCCGCCAGTTGGCGTCGCGCGAATCGCCGCCCCCGGCGGGACGAACCTTGCTTTGGTGTTCTTCCTGGCATGCCCCGAATTTATCGAAATTCTTCTGCGCGCTCAGCAGCGAAACCTGGTTCGCTCCCCCGGCCATCGCCGGAAAGCGCAATTGGGCGATATCATCTTCCCAGAAGCAGATCGGACATCTCCCGGCTGAACCCGGAGGCGATGGGAAAACCATGTAGCCGCAACAAGGACAGGGATAATTATTTTCCGGCACAGTAATTTCACCGTCTGAAGATGGGCGCTGGCCCTCTGGGATTTTTCTCCCGTGCAATCGAAAGCCTAATACACCGGCAGTCCGTTTCCTGTCAAGCTTGCCTCGGAACGCTTGGATTTCACGCCGTGGAAAAAAGTTCCGGGCGTTCAGGCCACGCGCGCTCGCAATTTCACGCGCCCGCCTTCCACGCTGACGATGTACTCCACTCGTTCGCAGCCTTTCGTCTGCTTCAATTCATCCGTCTTCCTCTGCACGAACCGTTTGAATTCATCCAGCGAAGGTTCTGGTCCGGCCTCTCCCAGATTCTTTCTCGCTTCAAGCAATCGCTGGAAGAGTTCCTCCACCTTCGCTCCTTCGTTGGCCGGGTCCGTCACCACGGTGGTGAACGCCGCGCCCTCGGCTTGCGCGCGCGCCCGTTCTTCCTCGATCGCCCTCGCCGCGGCCCCAAAATGCCTTTGCTTCTTTCCCACTTCTTTTTGCTGCAGACGCTTGCGCCAGATCTCCTGATACTTCGCGTAGGTCTGCGACAGGTTGCTGTAACGGAAGCGCTGGCCAAAATTCAGTTCCGTGGTTCGATCGCCGTATCGCTTGATCATGGTCTCGACGCGCCACTGCGTATCCGCGGGCTGGCGTTTCCGCCCGCCGGCAAAATACTGTTCGTATTCGATCTTGAGCACTCGAATGTCTTTTTCGAGCTGGCTCAAGTCTTCGTCAGTCGTCGCCATGGTGATTCGAGGGGCCGGAAGCCATAGTAGGGTCGCACTCGCGAAGCGTCAACGGAAAGTCGCCCGCCGTGTCGCAACGGTATGCAATGTTTGCCCTGAGCTTCGAAGGGTTTATCCTGAGCCTCGAAGGACCGCGCCGTCTCAATCTCCTCCGTATTGCCTCTCCACAATCCCTGTGCTCAAATAGCGGAACAATGAACCCGAAAGCCGATTCCGTGGAAGGCAATCGAGAAAAGTTGCTGCGCCAAATTCCTTCCGTAGACGAATTGATCTCTCGTCCGCGCTTCACCGAACTTTCGATCCGCGCCGGCCACGGATTGGTCGTCGCAGCCGCCCGGACCGTGCTTTCGGAACTGCGCTCGCAATGGGCGCACACCGCCAACGCGGATGCGGCTGCCATCGATCCATCCGCCATCGAATCCCGCGTCGCCGCCGAAGTTGAAAAAATTCTTGCGCCCTCCTTGCGCCCCCTGATCAACGCCACCGGAGTGGTCCTGCACACCAATCTGGGCCGCGCGCCGCTTCCCTCGGACGCCATCGCGCATCTTGCCGGCGCCGCCACGCAATATTCGAATCTCGAATACGATCTCGCGGCCGGCGCGCGCGGCAAGCGCGACGTGCACACTTCGCAATTGCTCGCGCAACTCGTTGGCGCTGAATCGGCCATCGTCGTCAACAACAACGCCGCCGCCGTCTTCCTGGTTCTCAACACGTTTGCCAAAGGCGCCGAAGTTCTGGTCTCGCGCGGCGAACTGATCGAAATCGGCGACGGCTTCCGCATTCCCGACATCATGGCCGAAAGCGGCGCCCTGTTGCGCGAAGTGGGCGCCACCAATCGCACGCGCATCGCCGATTACGAGCGCGCCATCACCGAACGCACGCGCCTGCTCCTGCGCGTCCATCCCTCGAATTTCCGCATCGTCGGATTCACGGAGCGCCCCTCGCTCGAACAATTGATCCAGCTGGGCCGCCGCTCGAATCTTCCCGTGTTCGAGGATTTGGGTTCGGGCTGCCTGGCCGATCTTTCGGCCGCTGGAATTTCGGAGCCATTGGCGCGCTCGAGTTTCGCCGCCGGTGTTCCCATCGTTTCCTTCAGTGGGGACAAAATGCTCGGTGGCCCGCAGGCGGGAATCATCGCGGGGGAAAAAGAATTCATCGATCGCATCCGCCGCAATCCGCTCTTTCGCGCGTTGCGCGTGGATAAACTCACGATCGCGGTTCTCGAAGTTATACTGCGCGCTTACTTGCGCGGCGCCCTCGACGAAATTCCCGCGCTGCGCATGATCCGTTTGTCCGCCGAAGAAATCGAACGCCGCGCGCGGGCATTCACTGAAAAATTAAGCGAAGCACTGCCGCCCGAAACGGCCAGGCTCACCAGTCTCGAAATCGTTGGCGGCTTTTCCGTGATCGGCGGCGGCTCCACTCCCGGCCAAAGCCTTCCCACCCGGCTTATCGCCGTCACCAGCCGCCGCCATTCGGCCGCTCAAATCGAACAGCGCCTCCGCCAACCCTCCAGCGGCCTTCCCGTCATCGCCCGCATCGAAGACGATCGCCTGGTCCTCGACCTCCGCACCGTTTTCCCCGAACAAGAACCCGCGCTGGCCGCCACCCTCGCCGCCGCCCTTTACTAGGCAGAGTCAAAATATCAGGAGGTATCTCATAAATGGTTCGTAGGGGGTCGGAGCTTCAGCTCCGGCATTAGAAGTTCCATAAAACGTGGGCTTTCCCGCCTTTTGCGTCCCGACGCCCTAGGTCGGGAAGCCCCTGAAGGCAATCCGAGAAACTTATCGTCGTATTCGTGGAATGAGTTTCGAATCTTGCTACTCCTCTTTTTCATCCCGCCTGTTCTTGTTCGCGGGAACTTTGTACATCCAGCCGGCAATTTTGCCCGTTATCGGCCAGATGCCCCATATTAAGAGCGAGAGGACACAAAACAGGACTAGCCCATCTCGCCAGGGGATTTGCCAGTCTGTTGGGTGCATCCATTTCCTATATAGAAAATAACCCGCGATCAGCGCGATAGTTCCTATCCATTGGAAGATGGTTTGAAAGTTTCGGCCTTGAATTCCGAACCCACCCAAGGCATCGTTAATCATGACGATGAGATAATGGTCTTCCTTTCGAAGAATCCGAATTGCTTCCTTCCAACGCTCCGTTTCGGCTTGGGATTCCTTCCTGGTTCGGTCGTAGGCGTGGCGGATTAACTCTGAAAGTTTGGCTTCATACTGTTCTGAATCGTATTCCTTCTCGAACTGCGCGTTAACCTCCATGATATCGGGGAGAGACCAGTACTGTTCGGAGAAGTACAGCATCTTCCGCTCGATTTCGGAGAGCGGGACACTCTCGCGTTGCGCCTCTTCAACAATCTTTGAGACCAGGAATTCCTTGGCGCTTCTGGAATCCGTGAAAGCTGGCAATAGACGACCCCCAAAATTCTTCAACGATTTTAAATGGAATAGTATTCCCAGGAAAGAAATCGTCTAACGGACAAGACAACTTACGATCGAACTTGTTCTACGCACTGCGGACCGCACACCTCAATCGAGCCGCTACCGAGTCACAAATGATTGATCACGCTGGCCACGCACCCCGCGCCGAATCCATTATCAATATTCACCACGCTCACGTTGGACGCGCAACTGTTCAGCATCGCCAGCAGCGCCGTCAATCCTCCGAAGCTCGCGCCATATCCCGTGCTGGTTGGCACGGCGATCACCGGCGCCGCCACCATTCCCGCCACCACGCTCGGCAGCGCGCCTTCCATTCCCGCCACGCAGATAATCACGCGCGCCTCGGCCAGCTTCGCGCGATTTTCCGTCAGCCGATGGAGTCCCGCCACGCCCACGTCGTACAGCGCCTCCACGCGATTTCCCATCATCTCCGCCGTCACCAGCGCTTC
>JBGPTK010000276.1:0-4761 GCA_041490605.1 Terriglobia bacterium
CCGGGATCTGCTGCGGACACTCGCGGAAATGGAAGAGCGGCAGAAAATTGCCGCGGCGGCCGGCGATGATACGGACGTGATTGCCTGGTACGCGGAGCCGCCGCTGGCGGCCGTCAATCTATTTCACCTTCGAGGCGGGCAGGTGGTGGATCGCCGTGATTTCTATTGGGAAGACCTCGACGAGTTCGACGGTCCCGAATTTCTGTCTTCGTTGTTGAAGCAAGTCTATCTGGACGCGGGATATTGGCCAAAATTGATCCACGTGCCGGTGGAGTTCGAAGATCGCCGGATTCTGGAAGAGGTGCTCACCGAGCGCAGCGGGCATCGAGTGGAGATCGTGATTCCGCAGCGCGGGACGAAGAGAGCGTTCCTCGATCTGGTCGAAAACAACGCGCGCCACTCTTTCCTGCAGCGTTTCCGCGTGCTGAAGCCCTCGTCGAAAGCCATTATCGAAGCGCTCGAAAACGCACTGGGATTGCCGGAACCGCCGCGCAGGATTGAAAGCTTCGATATTTCGCACATCCAGGGATCAGACACGGTCGCTTCCATGGTGGTGTGGGAAGACGGAAAAATGAAAAAATCCGGTTACCGTAAATTTATCGTCAGCGAGGAAAGGCGCAACGACGATTTTGCGAGCATGGGCGAGACGGTGGAACGCCGCTACCGGCGCGTGCTGGCGGAGAAACGTCCGCTGCCCAGCTTGATCCTGATCGACGGCGGCATCGGGCAACTGCATGCCGCGGCCCAAGCGCTCGAAAAACTCGAAATCATCAACCAGCCGCTCGCCAGCATCGCGAAGAAGGAAGAAATCATTTACGTCTACGGACGCGAAGACGATCCCATCATTCTGGACCGGCATTTTCCCATCCTGCACCTGGTCCAACAAATTCGCGATGAAACGCATCGCTTCGCCGTGACCTTCCATCGCCAACGCCGCAAGCGCCGGCAATTGCACACCGAGTTGGTGGACATTCCCGGAGTGGGTGAGCGCTCCGCTCAAAAATTGCTCGGGCGGTTTGGCAGCGTCGTCCACTTGCGGGGGCTGACTCTCGAAGAACTCGCGGGCGCCGTGCCGCGAGCGCAAGCCCGGCGCGTCTACGAATATTTCCACAAGAACGGCGGCGCGGAATTGAAGGAACCCGCGGCCAATCAAAATCAGGATCACCCTCAATGAGGCAGGAAAGCGGAGGCCACTTGAACCCAGCGTTCAGCCTCTCTATGAATCCACCATACGATACCGTATCGTGCGCGCCTCCTGAAGCCGTAAAACTCTTCGCTTGATGCACATGCCTTATTGCTTGAACCTGGGCCCTATGCTACTGTCTGTGCCACGAGGTGAGGTATGAGCGAAAACACAGGTTCGAAGATCAGCTATTTCTTGATTGGGTTGGGAATTGGATCGCTGGTTGGAATTCTGTTCGCGCCAAAGTCAGGCGAAGAGACAAGAGAATTCTTGTCCTCGAAGGCCGACGAAGGCCGGGAATACGCACAGAGGAAGGCTCGGGAGTTGCGCGACCGCGCGGAAGACCTGATCGAGCGCAGCAAGGAAATCATGTCCCGTCAGAAGGACTCCTTGAACGCGGCAGTTGACGCCGGCAAGGACGCTTACCAGCGCGAAAAATCTAAAGCCTCGGCCTCCTAAGGGACACCGGATGCTGCAATTCTGGTTGGAATTTTTTGTCATCGTCGCGGGGTTGGCCATCATTTTACAGGCGGCCATCCTCGTGGGGATGTTCCTGCAAATGCGCGAGTTGAGCCGTCACATTACACGGCTGACCAGCGATCTGCAGTTGAAGGTCGATCCGATCCTGATCCGGACGAATCGAATCCTGGAGGAGTCGCAGGATCGAATCGCCAGCATCGTGGCCGATTCCGCCGAGATTGTCCGGCTGGCCCGGAACCAGGCGCAGAAGGTCGACCGCGTGCTGACGGATACCGTGGACCGGCTGCGAGTGCAGGTGATTCGGGCGGACCAGATTCTTACGGGCGCGCTGGAAGTGGTCGAAGATACCGGCGCGCAAGTCCGCAACACGCTTTGGGGGCCGATCAACAACGTGGTGGCGCTGCTCAAGGGGCTGAAAACGGGCCTGGATGTACTGCGTGGGAATCAGCGGCCGCGTTCGGATTCGAGCGCTCCTTCCCAGGACGAAGAACTCTTTATCTGATCGCCGTCGCCATTCGAGCGGGCGGTTTTATCGAATCCAGCCCCCGCCCAATACCTGCTCCTCCCAATAAAAAACTGCCGCCTGGCCCGGCGTGATCGCGCGCTGCGGCTCATCGAAACAGATGTGAGCGCTCGTGCCATCGAGCGCGGCAACGGTGGCGGCCGCGGCCAGATGGCGGTTCCGGATTTTCACCATCGCTCTTACCGCCTGCTCCGGACGCTCCACCGAAATCCAGTTCACATCACGGACTTCGCAGGTTTGCCGGCGCAGCTCATCGTCCGCGCCAACCACCAGACGATTTCGCGCGCGATCGAGTTCCACCACGTAGAGCGGATGGCCGGCGGCCACGCCGAGGCCTTTCCGCTGTCCTACGGTGTACTGGTGCAGACCCTCGTGGCGGCCGATCACTTCTCCATCCGTGGTCACGATTTCACCCGATTCCTCGGGGAGCGTCCTTCCCTGCTCGTGCAGATAGCTCTTAATGAAACGCACATAGTTTCCCGTGGGAACAAAACAAATTTCCTGGCTTTCCGGCTTCTCCGCGACCGGCAACTGCGCCCGCCGGGCGATGGCCCGCACTTCCGCCTTGGTGAGTTCGCCCAGGGGAAATTCCGTGCGCGCGAGCTGCTCCTGGGTCAGGCCAAAAAGAAAATAAGACTGATCCTTGCTCTCGTCGCGGGCTTTCCACAACTCATGGCGGCCCGTCTCGAGGTTGTGCACCACGCGGCAATAATGGCCGGTGGCGATTCGCTCGGCGCCAATCTGCCGGGCCGTGAGTAGCAGCTGATCGAATTTGACGTGATTATTGCAAAGAGTGCACGGGATCGGCGTGCGGCCGGAAAGATAATCGTCCACGAACGGGCGAATCACCGTCTGCTCGAACTTTTGCTCGAAATTGACCACGTAGAACGGAAAGCCGAGATGCTCTGCCACGCGGCGCGCGTCGTAAACATCGTCGAGCGAACAACAACGATGCGGCGCCGGACCTTCCCCTTGCAATTCGGGAAGACGCCGCTGATTCCAGAGCTGCATCGTTAGGCCGATGATGGGCTGGCCGCGCTCGCTCAGGATCGCCGCGACGGTGGAGCTATCCACACCCCCACTCATGGCTACGGCGATGGGCGTCGTCGTTGCGGCCGCGCTTGCGGTTTCAGTCGCCATATCGTTTTGTGTTTGCGAATTCATTTGGAAAAGAGATTCATCGCGCGGCGACCGGCCTCTTTTGCTCCGCGGCGAGCCCGGTGGGAGTGGCTGGTGATAGTTCGCGCAGATGCGCCACCACGCCCGGAATCACTCCCAGCGCGAAATCAATTTCGCCGGGAGTGGTGTGGCGTCCCAGGCTGAAGCGCAGGCTGGTGCGCGCCTCTTCGGGCGTGAGTCCAATCGCCGTCAGGACGTGCGAAGGTTCAATCGCTCCGGAAGAACACGCCGCTCCGGTGGAGCAGATCACGCCCTTCAGGTCGAGTGCAATTACCATCGATTCTCCTCCGGCAAAGGAGAATGCGATGTTCGTGGTATTGGGAACGCGATGCTGAAGGCTGCCGTTCACCTGACCGCTCGACACTGCCCGAAGCAAGCCTTGCTCAAAATGATCTCGCAAGGCGGCGATCCGCTCGGAATCCGCGGCGAGATTTCGTTGCGCAATCTCCGCCGCCGCGCCCAGGCCCACGATGCCAGGGACATTTTCAGTGCCCGCGCGCCGGTCGTGCTCGTGGCGCCCGCCGCGGAACTGCGGCTCGAGAGAGGTTCCCGTGCGCACATAGAGAGCGCCTGCGCCCTTCGGGCCATAAATCTTATGCCCGGAAATCGAGAGCAAATCCACGCCCAGCCGCTTCACGTCAAGCGGCAGCTTGCCCGCGGCCTGCACCGCGTCCGTGTGAAAATAAACGTCCGCTTCCGAGGCGATTCGGGCGATCTCTTCAATTGGCTGGATCGTGCCGATTTCATTGTTCGAGTGCATCACCGAAATCAAAATTGTCTCCGTGCGAATGGCGCGCCGCACTTCCTCTGGATTAACAAGCCCCTCTCGATTCACCGGCACATAAGTGATCTCGACTCCCTGGCGTTCCAGCCCTTCGCAAGAATGCAATACCGCGTGGTGCTCGATCTGGGTGGTGATCACGTGCTTCTTCGCACTCGGTGAGGCGGCCACCACTCCGAAAATAGCCAGGTTGTCGGCTTCCGTGCCGCCGCTGGTAAAAACAATTTCGGCGGGCTTGGCGCCGATCATCGCGGCCACGGACTCGCGCGCCCGATCGACCGCGGCACGCGCCTGCTGCCCCGAGGAATGAATCGAGCTGGCGTTGCCGAACCGCTCGGCAAAATAGGGCAGCATGGCTTCGAGGACCTCGCGGTCCACAGGCGTCGTCGCATTGTGATCGAGATAGACTCTCATTTCAGTGCTTCAGCTAGCCTTCATCGCAGCGCTGCCTTCCCGCCGCCGGCAGGCATAATTTCAGCTTCCAGAATACTTTCCGGTGGGGGAGGGGTCAAGCATTCCCGGCGGCGCGCAGCGGATCATTCGGCCGGCGCTGCGCCTGCCACAGGCAGGCCTAAAACCAATCGCTACGGTAGGCGACCCACCAACTCACAAAAG
>JBGPTK010000277.1:0-4752 GCA_041490605.1 Terriglobia bacterium
AGGAAGGGGCTCACTTGCTGGGTGGCGCGGATCGTTCCCACCTGCCTCTGAGAGGGAAGCTAGGATGGATGACCCCAGATCCGGTCACGCCTAGACCGGATCACCGGAACGCGATCAACAGGGCTCCCGATCCCAAGCGGGGGCCCTACTTTTTTTTGTGGCAAGTTTTCTGCGCCACTTCCTCGGCAATAGCCACCCACCCAATTAGAAAGACGAAGGCTTCACGTCAGACGCGACACAGATTAGCGCGCCAGGACCCAATCGGCTTCGCTCGGGCCCAGCATTGGGATGTAAGACTGGTGAGGAACGCGGGCCAGAGGCGCCGGCATTTCCCGGATATTGCCGGAGAGTTTGCGGGTGAAGGCGGTTCGCACTCAGGAGGGGAAGGGAAAAAACTCACATGCCTCTGGTCGATTCAAGTGTGGGGACGCAAGCCCGTCAAGATGAGCAGCGGAAATTTGCTATGCGGCTTCGACTCGCCGGAGCACGGGGATATTGGCTTGGCGGAGCACATGCTCGACGACGGTTTCTCTTAATCGAGAAGCATCGTACTCAAAGTTCAGCCGATTCGTTTTCTCATCCAGCCGAAAGCGCTGCAATCCATAGGTGTTCGCAAATTCCCCCAGCGCCCGGAGCTGCTCGTGTGTGAGCGGCTCCTGCAATTCGTAAGTGGCCTGCATGAATGTCATGCCGGGATTATAACAGAGAGAGCCGGTCAATCCGCGGGCCGCGATCGGAAGCGAAATCCATTCTGAGCAACCGGCACAGGAGCGGCAACCTGCCCCAGAACTGTCCTTTCTGCCAGTAGTGCGGATCGCCGCCGTTCTTGCAAACTGCTACCAGCGGAAGATCCGAGAGTTATTAGATTCACTCACATCCTCTGCGCCCCTTCCAGCCAGGCAATCCAAAATAAATCAAAGGGACCCGTGCCGATATGAAACTTAAATCACTATTCATCGTCGTTCTTTGCTCCGTGGCTGGAGTTGCAGGCTATGCATCCCCCAATGGCAATGCAAGCGGGAACAGCGCGAATGCCGCACAATTTGCAAGCCGTCATCACCGTGGCGGAAGCGCAGCCATCACCCTGACCCCCAGCAGCGTGAACTTCAGCAATGTTCCGGTGGGGATCAAGAACTCTCAAACCATTAAAATCACCAACACCGGCAACCAGACGCTGACCGTCAGCTCGTCAAAAGTCTCCGGTAGCGGTTATACCTTGAGCGGGCTCGGGACCCCGCTCAGCATCGGAGCAGGAAAGAGCAGCACATTCAATGTGAACTTCAAGCCGAAGTCGGCTGGAACCATGAATGGCAGCCTGGTGCTCGCGAGCAACGCTTCCAACGGATCGACCGAAACGATTGCCCTCACGGGGGTAGGCGTGGCATCTACGGCCGTGCTCACCAGTTCCGCGAGCAGCTTGAATTTCAACTCGGTGGCCGTGGGCAGCAACAGCCAGCAAACGGTGACGCTCATCAACTCGGGCAATACCGCGGTCAATATCAGCGCGATCACTTTGACGGGGGCGGACTTTACCAAGAGCGGCGCAGCGGCTCCCATGACCTTGACTCCGAGTCAAACGGCCGACGTGACCGTCATGTTTACTCCGGTGAGCGCCGCGAGTTTCAATGGGAATGTTGCGGTCTCGAGCAACGCTCCGGGGCTGACAATCAGTTTGAGCGGTTCGGGCGCGGCTGGAAACACGCATTCAGCAATTCTGAGCTGGACGGCGAGCACGACTACGACCGTTACCGGCTACAACGTCTATCGCGCGCCAATTTCGGGCGGACCCTACACGAAGCTGACGCCGTCCCCGGTGGGCGCCGAGACCTTCACGGATTCCTCGGTGCAGGCCGGCCAAACTTACTTCTATGTGGAGACGGCGGTGGACGCGAGCGGCGTGGAGAGCGTTTTCTCGGTGGAAGTATCCGGGACGATTCCAACCCCGTAGAGTTTTCTCAGAGTGCAAGAGTAGCAGCCGGTACCGGCGGTTTCCTCTTCGGTGCCGTCTGCTTTTTTGTTTGGATTTCAGCGGCGGCCGGGACTACAGATCGAGGCGGCGCAGGCGTAGAGCGTTGGCGATGACGGAGACAGAACTGAAGGTCATCGCGGCGCTGGCGATCATGGGACTCAGAAGCCAGCCAAACACAGGATAGAGCACGCCTGCCGCGAGAGGAACGCCGAGCGCGTTGTAGACGAAGGCGAAGAAAAGATTCTGGCGGATATTTCGCATCGTGCCGCGGCTTAGCTTTCTGGCCCGAGCGATCCCACGCAAATCACCTTTCACCAGTGTCACCGAAGCGCTTTCCATTGCGATATCCGTTCCGGTGCCCATGGCGATGCCCACATTCGCTTGGGCAAGGGCCGGCGCGTCGTTAATGCCATCGCCGGCCATGGCGACGATGTGACCCTGATCCTGCAGGCGCTTGACGATTTCACTTTTTTGGCCGGGCAGAATCTCAGCGTGGATTTCGTCGATTCCCGTTTTGCGGGCCACGGTTTCGGCGGTGGAGCGGCTGTCACCGGTAAGCATCACCACTCGAATTTTTTCGTCGTGGAGCAGGCGAATGGCTTCGAGAGTGGACGGTTTGATGGGATCGGCGACGCCGAGAATTCCCGCCACTTTGCCATCGACAGTCAAAAACATCGCGGTCTGGCCATCTTTGCGCAGGGCTTCCGCTTTTTCATCGAGGCCATCGAGCGCGCTGCCGGATTTCTCGACGAAGCTGCGATTTCCCAAAGAGATTCTCAGCCCACCGACCACGCCGCGCACTCCTAGTCCCGTCAGCGATTCGAATTGCGAAGCTTCGGAAAGGGTCAGGCCTTTTTTCTGCGCGGCTTGGACCATGGCGGCGGCGAGCGGATGTTCGCTGCCGCGTTCCAGGCTTGCGGCCAGGCGAAGCAACTCGGTTTCATCGCGATCCGCCAGCGGAACGATGGATACTAGCTGCGGCTTGCCTTCGGTTAGCGTTCCCGTTTTATCCACGACCAGCGTGTCTACCTTTTCGAGAATTTCGAGCGCTTCAGCATTCTTGATCAACACTCCGGCTGTCGCGCCGCGACCGGTTCCCACCATAATCGCCATGGGAGTGGCAAGCCCCAGGGCACAAGGGCAGGCAATGATCAGCACAGCGACGGCATTCAACAGGGCATAGGCCATTCGCGGCGGCGGTCCGAACAAGGCCCATCCAATAAATGTAATCACGGCGGTCAACACGACGGCGGGAACAAAATATGCTGCAACCACATCCGCCAGGCGCTGAATGGGCGCGCGGCTGCGCTGCGCTTCGCTGACCATGCGGACAATTTGAGCGAGCAACGTTTCGCTGCCCACTCTCTCGGCGCGCATGATGAAGCTGCCCGAGCCGTTGACGCTGCCGCCCGTCACGCGGCTGTCTTGGAGCTTTTCGACCGGTATCGGCTCACCGGTCAGCATGGATTCGTCAACCGAGCTTGAACCTTCGAGCACGATACCGTCTACGGGAATTTTTTCGCCGGGACGCACGCGAAGCCGGTCGCCAGGGATTACTTGATCGAGGGGAACGTCGCGCTCGGTTCCGTCCGGCTCCAATCTTCGCGCTGTTTTCGGCGCCAGGCCGAGCAGACCTCGAATCGCGCTGCTGGTTTGGCTGCGAGCGCGCAGCTCCAGCACTTGCCCGAGCAGTACCAGGGTGGTGATTACGGCGGCGGCCTCGAAATAGACTTCCACATGGCCGCCAGGGTCGCGGAAGGAGGCGGGAAAGATGCTCGGGAAGATGGTCGCCACGACACTGTCCAGGAATGCAGTGCCCGTGCCAATGGCGATCAGCGTAAACATATTGGGGCTGCGGTTTACGATCGATTGCCATCCGCGCTCGAAGAATGGCCAGCCGCCCCACAGCACTACCGGGGTTGCCAGTGCGAACTGAATCCAATTGATCAGGCCCGGCGACAGGGCATGCTGTACCGGCTGGCCGGGGAGCAATGCCGACATACCCAGGGCGAGCACGGGAATCGTCAGCAGCCCGCATGCCCAGAAGCGTCTGCTCATTGCTCTGAGCTCAGGGTTTTCATCTTCAGCGGCGGCGGTGGCGGTGCGGGGTTCGAGAGCCATTCCGCAGATGGGGCACGACCCCGGTCCAGGCCGAACGATTTGGGGATGCATCGGGCAGGTATATTCCGTGCGGGCGGCTGCGATCTGGGGTGTCATGGGCTCCAGCGCCATTCCACATTTCGGGCACGCGCCGGACCGAGCTTGCCGCACTTCAGGGTGCATGGGGCAGGTGTAATCGGCTTTTTCAGGAGCCGGCACGGGTTGCGGGGAGGATGGCGCTTGTTTCGGTGTAACTGGAGCTTCAGGGGCAACAACGAAGGACTTCCCGGCCAGCGACTTGAATTTTTCGAGGCAGCCCTTACCGCAGAAGTAGTAGACCTTGCCTTCGTGCTCGAATGAACCCGCAGCCCGAGCCGGGTTTACGTCCATTCCGCAGATAGGGTCTTTCACCGTACCCGTACCGGGCTTGACTGCCGTGCTGGCAGCGTCAGTGCCGCCGTGAATCTTGAGTGGATTCTCGGATTCCTTCATCTTGCACCTATCGTTCCGCACTCGATCATAACGCACTCAAACGGCGGGGAACATTGAGTATCCTTTCAAGCGGGGGGCGGCGCCAGCGCTTCGCGCCTCGATCCTGCAGAGGCGTTACGCTACGAATGACTGATTATTAATCTCTAGTGTGGTGAGTTGTAAAATCCTTGCATATCCTCTGCTTTCCTCAG
>JBGPTK010000278.1:0-4743 GCA_041490605.1 Terriglobia bacterium
CCATGGCGCCGCGCCCGAGTTCGCGGAGAACTTCGTATCTGCCAATTTGCTGCAAGCGCGTACTCCTCCGGGATCGCCCAGCGTATTCTACCTACTGGTTCCTAAAATACCTATATCAGTAATACAAAGTCCCTGGCTTGCGGTTCAGTGGCACAGGCACACTCTTGGCTGCGCAACCGGGGTCACAAACGCCAACCCCGCAGAGCCAAGAGTGGCTGTGCTACTCAATTCAGAAGAGCGCCGGCCCGGAGATTCTGAAATTGCCTCGGGTTGGAGAGTTGTAGTAAGGTGCGCGGATGGCAGGACCAGCGCGATGCAGGACTCCTGTCCCCAGCCTGTTCAATAGAAATGAGCGAGGTAAGAAAATGGCATCGCCTGCAGATTCGAAATCCAACGTCAACGCCGAGACCGATGTGAAGGAAGGCGCAAACGTAGACAAGATCAGGGATATTTTGTTCGGGTCGCAGATGCGCGACTACGAAAAGCGATTTGTGCGCTTGGAAGACCGGCTCACGAAAGACGCCGAGGCATTGCGCGAGGAAGTGCGCAAGCGATTCGATTCGCTCGAGGGATTTGTGCAGAAAGAAGTGGAATCGCTCGGCCAGCGATTGAAGAGCGAAAAATCGGAACGCGGCGAAGCGCTGAAAGACCTGGGCCGCGAACTGCGCGAGGCCGCCAAGGGGATCGAGAAGCGGCTGGGGAGCCTGGACGACCAGCTCGCCGAGAGCACCGCCGAAATTCGCACCAAAATTCTCGATCAATCGAAGGCGCTGACGGCGGAGATCAACGCCAAGCATCGCGATTTGGTGGCGCTGCTCGACCGGGAAGTGCAGGCACTGCGCGTGGACAAGACGGACCGCGAAGCGCTGGGGGACCTGTTCGCCGAGTTCGGGTTGCGCCTGAAGAACGAATTCAATCTGCCCGACAAATAGGCCGCGAGAACAATTCCGAAAAGCCCCGCAGCGAATCGAGTTTCGAGCCGGCGCGACCCGGCAAGTTTTTCATGAGCGAAAAGCCCGCAAACGAATCTCCCGCGCCTCAGAGGGCGGCTTCCTCCGCCGAGGATGAAAAAGCACTTCAGGAACTCCGCAGCCTTTTATTCAGCGAAGAGCAGCACGAGATCGTGGCCCTGCGCGAGCGTTTGGAAAACGTGGAGCAGAGAACGCGAGACGTGAGCGGAGTTGTGGCCGAAGCAATTCAACTGCGGCGCGCGCAGGGAGGCACGCAAGATCTCAGCGACGCTCTTACTCCCACGGTGGAAGTGGCCGTCCGCGACTCGGTGCGGAAAGATTCCCACGTTTTGATTGAAGCGCTTTTTCCGGTGATGGGGCCGGCCATCCGGCGGGCGGTGGCGGAAGCGATCCGCTCGATGGTGGAATCGTTCAACCAGGTTCTGGAGAGCACGTTTTCCATTCGAGGCTTGCAGTGGAGAATGGAAGCCCTTCGCACGGGCCGCCCCTACGCCGAGGTCGCCCTGCTGCACAGCCTGATCTATCGCGTGGAACAGCTTTTCCTGATTCACCGGAAGACCGGGCTGGTGCTGCAGCACCTGGTGGCGCCCGCGGTGGCAATCCAGGATCCGGACCTGGTTTCAGGAATGCTTTCCGCCATCCTGGATTTCGTGCACGATTCGTTCCAGACCCAGCAAGAAGACTCTCTCGACAGCTTGAATCTTGGCGAACTGCAGATTTGGATCGAGCAAGGGCCGCAGGCAATTCTGGCTGCCGTGATTCGCGGGCAAGCTCCACAGGAATTGCGAATCACCTTGAAAGAGACATTGGAAGATGTGCATCGCCGTTTCGGAGACGATCTCGAGAAATTCGAGGGTGATGCGACGCCGTTTGAGGCGGCGCGGAAAGATCTGGCGGCTTGCGCGGCGCCGCGGGATATTTGCTGGTCACCGACGGGACGCGGCCGGCCACGCTCGAAAAGGCGATGGCGATCAAGGAGCAAGCGGATCAGCAGATGGGGCCGGTGCGCTTCGCCGTGGTGTTGAACAAATGCGATCTGGCCGAGCAATGGGAAATCAGCGCCGAAAAAGAGGCCGAACTGGCGGGGCGCGGATGGAACGTGGTGCGGACCAGCGCCAAGACGGGTGAAGGCGTGGAACTGGCGTTCCAAACATTGGTGAAAGCGATGCTCGCGCCGTGAAAATCCCCGCAGACCTTTTTGCATTCCGAAGATATGAATAGCAAATCACTGGTGGCGGCCCTGCTGGAATCGGAAGGGTACGCGGCGTTCGAATATCTAGGCGAAAAAGTCTTTCAAACCATTGGAATTTCGCCGGTATTTTGCAGGGAGCTGCCGGCCGGGGCCGGGACAGCGGAGGAACCGATCCGCCTGGCGGATTCCATGCCCTTCCTCGATAATTTTCTGGTGGATGCGGAGGAGTTCTGGAATTCGGGCGCGGAGGGGCGCGTGGAATCCGGCCGGTGGATCGAGGAGAGTAAAGCAGGCGGCCCAATTGCGCTGGAGGCTTCCGCGTTCCGGCTGGACGGGAAACGAATCCTGCTGATCCGGAATCCGCAGCAGCGGCACGAGGAGGAGGTGAAAGTATTTCAGAGCGCGCGCGAATCGGCGCTGGAACACGAACGGCTGCTGAGTGAAATTCAGAAGAAAGAAATTCTGCTGCACTGCATCATCCACGATCTTTCGCAACCGCTCTCGGCCATGCGGGGATGTTTTTCGCTGCTGGCGGCGGAGAAGTTTTCGCCGAAGCTGCAGGGGCTTGTAGAAATCGGCGAACGGCAGTCGCAGATTCAGGAAGATTTGATTCGTGGGATTCTGGAAGCATTTTCGTCCGAGCTTGCCGCGCAGAATTCGATTCAGCGAGATTCCGGAATCGCGCCCGATCTGGCGGCGTGCGCGCGAGAGATCGTAAAGGATTATTCGGCGGCATTCGCGGCGCGCGGCGCGGCGATCCAAATGGATCCAAGCGTTGATTTCACGCGGAAATGGCCGGTGGCGGGAGATGAATCGCGGCTGCGCCGGATCTACACAAACCTGGTGGAGAATGCGCTGCGGTACAGCCCCGCCGGGTCAAGCGTGACGCTGGGCGTGACGGCTGAGGGGAATTTTCTGCGAGCCACGGTGGATGACGAAGGGCCGGGGCTTCCCAGCGATGCGCCTGCGGCGCGCTTGTTCGGGCTTTTTGCCAAGGGCAAGGAAGGCGGCGGCAAAGCGGGCCTGGGACTTTACTTCTGCAAGATTACGGTGGAGCGTTGGGGCGGAACAATCGGCTGCGAAAACCGGCCGGGCAAAGGGACTCGATTCTGGTTCCGGCTGCCGCGAGCGAGAGCAGAAGCTGCGGCCAGGGAGAAGGAAGTCCAAGCCGCGAAGAGCGCGGGGAAGTCCATGGTAACAGGGACAGAAAAGAGCGGAGAGAGCAGTGAGGGCGGCGAGGCGATGCCGAAGCGGGAGAAGCCGCTGCGGATTCTTGTGGCCGAAGATAATCCGGTGAACCGGGAGTTGATGGTTTTGATGCTGGAGAGACAAGGACACCGGGTGGTGGCGGTTGAAGATGGGCAGGATGTTCTTCGCGAGCTCGAAAAGGGGCGCCCGGACATCGTGATTATGGACGAGGAGATGCCGCGGATGAGCGGGCTCGAAGCCACACGCGCGATTCGAGAGAAAGAAAAATCGGCGGGCGGGCACATCCCGATCATCACGGTGACGGGCAATGCTACCGAAGCCGACCAGCGCCGCGGAAGGGAAGCCGGCGCCGATGCGTACCTTGCGAAACCAATTCATGTGAAGGAGCTATTCCGGAGCGTGGCGGAATTGTGCGGAGGCGCCGGCGTGGAAGCGGCCCGCGAACCGGAAGGAGCTTCCGCCGCGGGGGCATCCGAAGAGGCCGCACTGCTGGAACGCTTGGGCGGAAATGCCAAAGTGCTGCGCGAACTGGCGGGGATTTTTCTGTCGGACACTCCGAAGCGGATGAGGGCGATTCGCGAGGCGATCCGCAATCAGAATGCGCACACCGTGGCGGCCACGGCGCATTCGTTGAAAGGCTCGGCGGGAATTTTTGGCGCGAAAGAGATCGTGGAAGAGGCGCGCAAAATGGAAGCGCTGGGGCGGAGTGGAAAGTTGGAGGGAGCGAACGAAATTTTTTCGGCGCTGGAATCGAAAGTTGCCGCGTTCCAAGCAGCGCTCAGCAAGATTACCGCAGAGGCCGCAAAGAAGAAGGCGCGACCCGGAGCAAAGGGAATCACGAGATTACGGAGGAGAAGGTGACGAAGAAGATCCTCATCGCAGACGACGATCGCGCGACGCGCCATTTTTTGAGCAGCTTGCTGAAAGAGAAGGGGTATGAAGTGGCGATGGCCTCGGACGGCAGCGCGGCGCTGAAGAAGCTGCAGAAAGAGAAATTCGATCTGCTGCTGACCGACGTGTGGATGCCGCGGATGAACGGCCTGGAGCTGCTGGCGCGATTGCGGCAAGAACCGAACCAGCCGCGAGCCGTGGTGATGACTTCGGACGATACGCCGGAAGTATTGCTGCGGGCCGTGCGCGAGCAGGCTTATCACTACGTGCGCAAGCCGGTAGAGCCCAGCGCCCTGGTCGAGCTGATCAAGGACGCGCTGGCGGCGAAACCTGCGTCTCCGCCGATCGATGTGATTTCGGCTGCTCCGCAGTGGATCGAGCTGCTGGTTCCGTGCGAACTCGAAGCGATTTCGCGGATCACGGGATTCATGGCGCAGATCAAATCCGATTTGTCCGAAGCAGACCGCGAGCACGTGGGGC
>JBGPTK010000279.1:0-4692 GCA_041490605.1 Terriglobia bacterium
CGCGGGGCGCACTACCTGCACGTCACCGGGCGGCTGAAGCCCGGCATGAAGCTGCCGCAAGCGCAGGCCGAGATCGATACGATCACCAGCGCGCTGGCCCGGCAGTATCCCGACACCAACAAATACCACGGAGCGAAAATCGCGACGGAGCTGGATCGCATGGCCGGCGACGTGCGCCCGGCATTGCTCATCTTGTTCGGGGCTGTCGGCTGCGTGCTGCTGATCGCCTGCGTCAACGTGGCGAATCTACTTCTGGCGCGGGCGACGTCCCGGCAGAAAGAAATCGCGATTCGCTCGTCGCTTGGCGCCGGCCGGCTGCGGATCGTGCGCCAACTGTTGACCGAAAGTCTTCTGCTCGCGTTTCTCGGCGGCGCGCTCGGATTAATTCTGGCCTGGTGGGGAACCGATGTGCTGCTCGCGCTCAGTCCCGCCAGCGTTCCACGCCTTGCGGGAATTCATCTGAGCGGACGAGTGCTCGGATTTACGGCGCTCGCTTCGCTTGCGACCGGCCTCTTCTTCGGATTGCTGCCCGCGCTGCACGTTTCGCGATCGGGCCTGGCGGAAATGCTGAAGGAAGGCGGGCGCGGCTCGACGGAAGGCGTTCTTCGAAATCGAATGCGCAGCGCCCTGGTGATAGCGGAAGTGGCGCTGGCGCTTGTGCCGCTGATCGGCGCGGGCCTGTTGATTCAAAGTTTTGTGCGGCTCTCGCGCGTGAAGCCCGGCTTCGATGCGCATAATGTGCTCACGGTGACGATCGGCTTGCCCGCTGCGCGCTACAACGTGATTCAGCAGGCCGCGTTCTTCGAGCAATTGCTGGAGCGCACCCGCGCGCTGCCCGGCGTTCGTTCCGTGGGCGCGGTGGAACCGCTGCCGCTGAGCCAGGACCAGATGCAAGTTACATTTTCAATCGAGGGGCGGCCGGTGGCGAAAAGCGAGGAGCCGGCCACGAATTATCGCGATGTCACGCCCGGCTATTTCCAGACCATGCACATTCCACTGCTCCAGGGGCGCGATTTCACCGCGCAAGATAATTCGAAATCGCCGGCGGTGATCGTCGTCAATCAAACGTTCGCGAAAGCTTTCTTCCCGAACGAGAATCCCCTGGGAAAGCGCATCCAGCCGGGAATGTCCGTTGGTCCGGGCACCAAGGTGATGCGGGAGATCGTGGGCGTAGTGGGCGACGTGCACCATCGGGGCCTGAACGAAGAAGCGGGGCCGGAAGTTTACGAGCCCGAATCGCAAATGCCTTTTGACGGAATGATTCTGGTGGTCCGGACGGACAACGATCCGCGAAGCGCGATCGGCCCTATCCGCGAGCAGGTCCGCGCGCTGGATAAAGATTTGCCGGTCTATGATTCGAAGTTGATGGAGGAGTACCTCTCCGCCTCGGTGGCCCAGCCTCGATTCAACACATTGCTTCTGGGAATTTTCGCCGTGGTGGCGCTGCTGCTGGCGGCCGTGGGGCTTTACGGCGTGATGTCGTATTCGGTGGTGCAGCGCACGCACGAAATCGGAATTCGCATGGCTCTGGGAGCGCAACAAAAGGACGTGATGCAGATGGTGGTGGGCCAGGCGCTTCGGCTGACGCTGACCGGCACCGTGATGGGTTTGGCCGGTGCGTGGGCAGCGACGCGCTTGATGTCGACTTTGCTGTTCGGGGTAAGCGCTTCCGATCCAGCAACATTTATCGGCGTGGCGCTGCTGCTGGCAGCAGTGTCGTTGCTGGCGTGTTATGTGCCGGCGCGGCGGGCGATGCGCGTCGATCCGATGGTCGCGCTGCGTTACGAATAACGCGTTACGAATAAGAGGAGGCGGCGGCGATGCAATCCTTCTGGCAGGACATTACCTACGGCATCCGCATGCTGAGGAAAAATCCCGGCGTCACAATTCTCGCCATCGTAGCCCTGGCGCTGGGCATCGGCGTGAACACGGCAATCTTCAGCATCGCCGACGCATTCCTCCTCAAGCCGGTTCCCTTTCCGAACCTGGACCGCGTGGTGAGCATCTACGCAACGGTGCCGCACCGGAATATCTACGACAACGCCGTCGCGCCGGCGGATTTCGAGGACTGGAAAGATCAATCCCATTCTTTCGACCGCCTGGCTGCCTTTCAGTGGTACTCGGTGAATCTGACCGGCGAAGGAAATCCGCAGCGGGTGCAAGGTTTTCTGGTTTCGCAGAACTTTTTCGAAACACTTTCCGAACAGCCGGTATTGGGGCGCGCCTTTTTGCCGGATGAAGAACAGCCCGGCAGAGACCACGAAGTGATGCTGACTCACGGGTTGTGGGAGCGGCGCTACGGCTCGGACCGCAACGTGATCGGAAAATCCATTCAAATCGACGCGGAGTCCTACACCGTGGTTGGCGTGATGGGAAAAGATTTCAAGTATCCATTTTCCGTGGAGCTTTGGATGCCGCTGGCCATGGACGCCAAGGAAAAAGCAATCCGCAAGTCGCATTACCTTTTCGCGCTGGGGCAATTGAGGCCGGGTGTTCCGGTGCCGCAGGCGCGCGCGGAATTGGCGGCGCTTTCCACCCGCCTGGCCACGGAGTATCCGCAGACCAACAAGGGATGGGGAGTTCGCGTGCTGCCGTTCCGGCAGGCTGTCTCGGGCGATTTGACGCGGCAGTATACGCTTCTGCTGATGGGCGCCGTGGGTTTCGTGCTGCTGATTGCCTGCGCCAACATCGCCAATCTGCAACTGGCGCGCGCCGCCAACCGGCAAAAGGAAATCGCTCTGCGGGTGGCGATGGGAGCCAGTCGCTGGCGCGTGATCCGCCAATTGCTCACCGAAAGCGTGATGATGGCTTTGGCCGGCGGCGCGGCCGGCCTTCTGGTGGCCGAATGGAGCATCGACCTGATTTTATCCAACATGCCGCCGGACGTGGCGCGGTACATCGCCGGATGGCAGGAGATCCGCCTGGATTCGCTGGCATTTCTTTTCACCCTGGCCCTGGCCATCGCGGCGGGAATTCTCTCCGGGCTTGCGCCGGCGCTGCAATGCGCGAAGACCGATATCAACGAAACATTGAAAGAGGGCGGGCTGGGCTCCTCCGCGAGCCGCCGGCGGCATTTGATCCGCAACATCCTGGTGGTTGCGGAAGTATCGATGTCGGTGATCCTGCTGGTGGGCGCCGGATTGCTGGTGAAGGGATTCCGCGCGCTGATCAACGTGAATCAAAATTTCGAGCCCAATTCCCTGCTCACTTTCCGGATCAGCCTGCCCGCCGCGAAGTATGGCGGCCCGCAAAAAATCAGCGCGTTCCATGACGAAACGCTCCGGCAGCTACAGACCATTCCCGGGGTGAAGGCCGCTTCGCTGGTCACCAGCGTTCCTTACAGCAACACTTACTCGAGTGATGCTTTCAGCATCGAAGGACGCACGTTTCCGGTGGGAGAGGTTGCCGTCGCGACCAGAGAGTCCGTAAGCCCGAATTATCTTCAAACGATGCACATCCCTCTGCTGCGGGGGCGCGGGTTCAGCGAATCGGACAACGCGGATTCGCCCGAAGTCGCGATCATCAGCGAAGTACTTGCGGAGCGTTACTGGCCCGCGGAAAATCCGCTGGGAAAGCGGATCAAGCTGGGCGCGGTGGATTCGAAAAGCCGCTGGGCGGAAATCGTGGGCGTGGCGGGAGAAGTGAAATACAATTGGATCTCCTCGGGGCAGGAGCCCACCATTTATTTTTCGTACCGGCAGCATGCGCTGGGTTACTCGCAATTCGCGCTGCGCACCACCGGCGATCCGAATTCCTTCACCAGCGCAGTACGCAGCCGGATTGCCAACGTCGATCCCGAACAACCGATTTCCGAAGTGAAGCCGCTGGCCCAGGTGATCCACGAGTCGGTGATGGGGATCGCTTACGTAGCGGTGATGATGGCGGTGCTGGGCGTGATCGCTCTTTTGCTGAGCGCGGTGGGCGTGTTCGGCGTAATGGCCTATTCCGTGACCGAGCGGACACGTGAATTTGGGATCCGAATTGCCTTCGGGGCCCAGCAGAAAAACGTCCTGCGGATGGTTTTCTATCGGGGGATGCTGCTCACGGGCATCGGGTTGGGAATTGGCTTGCCGATCGCTCTGGCTATGTCTCAGCTTCTGGCGAGCCTGTTGTACGGGGTCAGCGCGAGCGATCCCATTATTTTCAGCGGCGTCACAATCCTGCTGACCGGAATTGCCATGCTGGCCTGCTACATTCCAGCAAAGCGGGCTATGCAGGTGGATCCAATGGTCGCATTGCGGTACGAATAATTTGTGGTCCTCGCTCCCGGCCGCCGGGGAGTGCCTGGCTTTTTGAGTCCTAGGCTGGCATGATGGTTCGAAAGCATATTAAGCCTTTGGAATCAATCGGTTGTAGGAGGTGTCCGAAATCGCGACAAACTATCCCGCAAGTGGTCATCTATAGCCTGCAGCGCTCGCTCTAAACTCCATAACTAATTGAAAAATAAAGATTTATAACAAAGCGCTCCTGGCAATCTACCTGCCCATATTCGACACTGGGGAACGTCCGACGATCGCAGAGGCCCGAGGCAAATTTGAATGGTAGCGCTAGCCCAGGAAAGCAAAATTGTAAGTGGAGAAAGACTCATTCCTCGAATCCTGATTGCCGACGATCAGCCAGATGTCCTGGAAGCCTTGCGGCTCCTGCTCAAGCGGCAGGGCTACGAGATGGAAACCGTCTCCTCCCCCGCAG
>JBGPTK010000280.1:0-4681 GCA_041490605.1 Terriglobia bacterium
CCAGAACGTCTCGCAATAGCATCTCTCTCTGTCCGAAACGGATGCTGACGTCCAATTCCACATCGAGCAGGAGATCCAGATTGGATCCCTGCCCTTCGAGGATGAGGGAGGCGATGGACCCATCGTCTTCCGGGGCAGCTTCCGGCAACCCGGCCGGCTCAGACGATGCTGTATTGGCAGCTTGAGCCACCGGCGCCGACCGCTTCCGTATGGTGTCTACCAGGGCGTCTTCGAGTTCCACTTTCAAATTAATCTCTAAGCCCCCCTGGATCGCAATGCTCAACTCGGCGCGAGTCCCGCCGGTCCAGGAGGAAGGCTCAATTCCGGCATAAGTAAAATCGATTGGCCCTCCGATTTTTGCTTTGACGGAGGTTGCCACTTCACCCGCCACCTGCCGAAGCAGCTCGGCATAAGCGTCACGATGGCCTTCGTCGAATGGCAAAGCGGGATCGAGCGGTTCGGACATCAGGATTTGTCCGAGTTGAACTGCCTGGAAATCCGCGGTTGTGAAAGCGATTTCACCGCGAATCAATCCACCCGCAAGAAATCGGGTGCGAACCGTCGGGGCGGCAGACTGCTCGCCGGCCGTTTCATCCGGCTTTGATTCATCCTTGACGGCCTCTTCGCGCACTGGAGTCGTCTGAGCCGTGGAGGGATTGCCGCCCACCAGTTCGAGCACTTTCGAAAAACCGGCAGCCCACAAATTCAGGAACTCCTGAATTTCGGCTGGCAGCGGGGGAGAAGCCTGGCCGGTCATTTGGCCTCCTTGGGCTGTTTATCGGTCAAGGAAAGTATCCGCTGCACGCGTGCTCCGCGCTGTGCTCCGCAGCTCACGGGGAAGGCCAGGAACATGTCTTTTGAGCTCACCGACAAGCAGGCGGGAGCGCCCGCGCGTTGCTTCAGTGTGATCACATTGCCTTTCTCCAGCGTGAGCAACTGCCGGATCGGAACCAAGGTAGTGGGCAGATTGAGTTCCACCTGGAATCGGCAATCCGACAACCGCTTCCGGACCTGCTCCCGGCTGGAGGATGAACCGGTCGGTCGCGGCCCGACCCATTGGGCGGAAAGTTTTCGCAACAAGGCATTCGAAACTACGGCCGGAAACGCGACGTTTAGCATGCCCCTCGAATCCGGCATGCGAATCTCAAAGCTGAGGGACAGCACCTTTTCGGTGGGGGACATCAAACTGAACACTTGCGCAGCCAGTTGCCTGTGCTCAAAGGAAAATCCCACTTCCAATACTGTCTGCCAGGTCGCCTCGAGCTCCCGGATAATCACGCGGACCACGCTCTCCAGAATTTGCTCTTCAATATCGGTGATTCCGCGATCTTCCACACCACCCTTGCCGAGCCCTCCCAGAACAAGATCGATGATCGGAAAGGACAGCGAAAGATCCAACTGCATCAGCCCGCTGGATTCCAACGGTTGAATGCCGAGCGAAGCCAAGTAGGTCAGCTCGGGCATCCGGCCGAGGAACTCGGCGTACTTGAGTTGCTCCACCGAGACGAGATTTACTTCAAAGGCGACGCGCAGATAGGCCGCCAGAGAATTCGTGATGTTCGCGGCAAACGTATCGTGAAGCGTCGAGACGGCCCGGACTTGATCCTTGTTAATTTGCCCGGCCTGGCGAAAATCGCAGCGGCTTACCTTTCTCGTTGACTTTTCTCTTTCGCCCTTGCTTCCCTGGGACGAGTGAAAAAGAGCGTCAATCTCTTCCTGGTTTAGTACTTTCTCCATGCGAATATCCCTTAACCCTTTCCTGCGGCGGGAGCAATCTGCTCCTGCGGCATACGCTCATCCAACAACTCCTTCATGCGCACCCGGACGCGAATCAATGCTCCCGAATGAATTTGGGAAACGCGGGATTCCCCCACTCCCAGCACCGCTCCCACTTCCTTCATGGTGAGTTCCTCGAAGTAATACAACGCCAGCACCTGGCGCTCTTTCTCATCCAGCTCACTGAGCGTCTTCGAAAGGAGCGCTTTCGTTTCCGATCGATGGCAGATGGCATAAGGATCCTCGTCCGGATCGCTGGAGAGGAATGCGAGCATGTCTTGCCCCTCGCCATCTTCGCCGACCTGTTCCTGCAGACTTCCCAGGTCAAGTCCGCGCAATTCTCCCAAAAGCTGCTGATATTCGTTCAGAGAGATGCCCATTTCGGCCGCCACTTCGGAATCGGCCGGTGCGCGAAGTAATTCTGATTTCAACTTCAGGTGCACTTCCTCGATTCGCCGCGCTTGCCGGCGCAGGTCTCTCGGACTCCAATCCATGGTGCGCAAGTTGTCCAGAATCGCGCCTTGAATCCGGAATTTGGCGTAGGACTTGAGCTGGACATTCTTGGACGGGTCGAAATGATCGACGGCGTCGATCAATCCCAGTACGCCCGCCTGGATCAGGTCATCCAGGGGAACGTGCCTGGGCAAGCGGTCGTGAATGCGGCGGGCGATGTATTGCACCTGGGAAAGATGATCGAGCACCAGTTTTTCACGTTCTACCGTTTCGAACTGCGCGGCGTTGTGATAGGCATGCTTGGCTTGGTTCATGGCTTTTGCGTTTCCTTCCTCCGGTTTCACTTTCGGTCTCCCGTCCCTGTTTCATTGCACAACGCCGACTGACTGCACCGTCACGGAGGGCGGAATTTCAGCGGGCGAGAGCACAACAATTCGCGGAATGAATGGCTCGAGCAACCGGCGCAGATGAAACCGCGCGGGGCTGCTGCAGAGGACGATGGTGGATTCCATGGCCAGCTTGTCGCCGGCCACTTTGCGGATGCCGTCGAGCAAGCGGCGCAAGAACTGGGGTTGCCCTGATCGCGGGCGCCCGGCCGTTTGTGGATCGAAAGCCTGCATCAGCTCATCCTCGATCGTGGGATCCAGGGAAAGCACACGCAGTCGCCCGTCGTCGTGAAGCAGAGGCTGCACGAGGGAGCGTCCGAGTACCTGCCGCACGATCTCAACCAGATGGATTGCATTCTTGTTGGCCTGGCCCGCGTCGATTAACGTTTCGAGGATGGTGGGCAGGTCGCGAATGGACACCTGCTCGCGCAGCAGTTGCTGCAGGACCTTTTGCAGCTCACCCAGGCTGAGAACTTTGGGCATCAGCTCATCTACGATCTTCGGCTGCGTTTCGGCCAGCGCATCGAGCAGCCGCTTCGTTTCCTGCCGGGTCAAAAGTTCGTGAGCATGTTGGCGAACCACTTCCGCAAGATGGGTCGCCAGTGCCGAAGTGTGATCCACAACGGCATACCCATTGGCGAGCGCCTGTTCCTGCAGTTGCGGGGCGATCCATTTAGCCGTTGCGCCGAATGCCGGTTCGTGGGTATCCAGTCCGGGGATGGCCGGCGAATTGGGTTCGGAGCTGATCGCCAGCAGGCAATCCTGCTGCAACTCCCACCGCGCCACTTCAGCGCCGCGTAACTTCACCACGTATTCACGAGGCTTCAGCCTGGTCTGGTCCGTGATGTGGATGGAGGGGACCAGGAAACCGAGTTGCTGCGCAAGATGCTGCCGGAGAGCCCGAATCCGCTGCAGAAGCTGCCCACCGCGGCTCTCATCGACCAAGGGAACCAGCCCATAACCCACTTCGAGGCTCAGCTCGTCCAACTTCAGAAGATTTTCCAACTGCTCCTGTTGAGTTGCCTTCTTGGCGCCCGCCGGCGGGATTGCGGCTTCTTCTGTTCCTGTCAAAGGTTGAGACGCTCGTGTGGACAACCAGCCGGTCACTGCCGCCAGCAGGAAGAAAGAGAACTTTGGCAAGCCAGGAATTAGAGCCAGAAGAAACATCACTCCAGCCGCGATCTGCAACGGCCGTTTCTTTTGGAAGACCTGCCGCGCGATATCCACTCCCACGGTGTTTTCCGAAGAGGCGCGCGTGACCACTAATCCGCCGGCTACCGAAACCAGCAGCGAGGGAATCAACGTGACCAACCCATCGCCCACCGTTAAAACCGTATAGGTCTTCAGCGCCTCCTGGAATGGAATGTCCAGTTGGAATACTCCGATCAAGAATCCAGCAATGATATTGATGGCCGTGATCAAGATGGTGGCCATCGAATCCCGTTGGCTGAACCGCGCCGCGCCGTCCATCGCACCGTAGAATTCCGCCTCGCGAGTGATCTGTTGACGCCGCGTTCGGGCTTGCACTTCATCGATCATCCCGGCATTCAAGTCGGCGTCGATGGCCATCTGCTTGCCCGGCAAGGCATCCAGGGTGAAACGCGCCGTCACCTCGGCCGTGCGCACCGCGCCGTGGTTAATGACCAAATACTGGATCGCCACCAGGGCCAGGAAGATGACGAACCCCACCACGTAATTGCCGCCGACAACAAATTGCCCGAACGCTTCGATCACCTTGCCTGCCGCTCCCGCGCCTTCATTGCCGTGCAGGAGAATCCGGCGGCTGCTGGCAATGTTTACCGAAAGGCGGAAGAGTGTCAGGAAAAGAAGCAACGTCGGAAACACGGAGAACTGCACCGGCTTCAACAAGTACAAAGAGGTAAGCAGTACCAACACTGCCAGCGTCATGCTGGTGGCTAGGAACAGGTCGAGCACGATCGATGGCACCGGCACCAGCATCACAAACACCAGGGCCACAACCACGATCGGGATTAACCAGTCGACCGTCGAATTTGTCTTCTCTGCTGGCGGAGCCGGATTGGCGCTGATTGGCATTGTTTTGATCG
>JBGPTK010000281.1:0-4640 GCA_041490605.1 Terriglobia bacterium
CATGGCGGCCAGGCACTGCTCCACCGTCAGCATGTCGTTGATCGTGGATTTATATTCGCGAATGCGGCCGCAGCCGGTGCAGGTTAAATTGCACGCGTGCAACGGTTCCAGCATCATGACCAGCGGAAATTTTTTCTCGCCGCGAATCGCCTTCCCGGCAAGATAACCGGTCATATTGGCGGTCAGGCTCATCGGAAATCTCATTGCTTCACCCCATTTCCATTTTGTGGTGCGAATTGCTGCGGCTCAACGCGAGGGGCGCGAAATTCCGCAGCGCCTTGCCGCATGTTGCGATAGCGAGCCAGCGCGTACACCGGGAACGAATTCCGGTACAGATGGTATTTCAGGTAAAACACGCACGGGAATCCCGTGCCGGTAAATAAATCTTCGTCCCACGTTCCATCGGAATTCTGATGCTCCACCAAATATTCCACCGCGCGCTCGACCGCTGGATCAGCCGGGCCCGCGACAGCCAGCAAACCAATTAAACCCCAGGCCGTCTGGGAAGGCGTGCTTCTTCCCTGCCCCTTTAGACTTGGATTATCGTAAGAGGCAATGGATTCACCAAATCCGCCATCTGTGTTCTGAACGGTACGCATCCAGGCAGCCGCGCGGCGGCAATCTTCGGTGTGGCTCAGGCCGATTGTCTCCAGGGCTCGCAGCACACCGCTGGTCCCATAAATGTAATTCACTCCCCAGCGCCCATACCAGGATCCTTCAGGAGTCTGGTCCTTGGCCATAAACGCCACAGCACGCTGAATCACCGGGTTCGAGGCTTGCCAGCCAAAGCGTCCCAGGCACTCGACCACCCGCGCCGTCAGGTCAGCCGTGGAAGGATCGATCATGGCATTGTGGTCGGCAAAAGGAATGTGGGTCAGCAGGGCGCGGTCGTTATTGCGGTCGAAGGAACCCCAGCCGCCATCGCGGTTCTGCATGCTGAGCATCCACTTCAGCCCGCGACGAACGCCCTGATCGAGCCGCGTCTGTTCCGGAAGAGCCACGCGTTGCAGCGCCATCAAAACGAAAGCCGTGTCGTCCACGTCCGGGTGGAAATCATTGCGAAATTCAAAAGCCCAGCCGCCCGGCTCGGCATCGGGATTCTTCACTTGCCAGTCGCCGGGACCAAGAATCTGATTATCGAGCAGCCAGCGCGCCGAGGAAACCAGCGCCGGGTGATCGGCCGCTACGCCCGCTTCTTCGAGCGACACCATGGCAATGGCGGTGTCCCAGACGGGCGAAATGCATGGCTGCACGCGCAGGCTGCCGTTTTCTTCGATTTCATAGCTGGCCAGGTAATTGATCTCGCGCGACGTGAGCGGATCATCGACCGGATGCCCCAAAGCCATCAGCGCAAAGATGGAATTCATCATCGCCGGATAAATCGTCCCCAGGCCGTCGCTGCGTTCCAGGCGCTCGTAGAGCCAACTCTTGGCCAAGGCGAGAGCGCGTTTGCGGAACGGCTTCCAGGGCATGCGCTCGTGTAGCTTCAGGAGCTTGTCGAGAGCGAGGAACGCATTGCGCCAGGAAAGCACTTTCCGGTCCCACGCAAACGCGGCGGCCTTCCGCTCCGGGTCACGGAACAATTCATCCACCTGCGCATGCTGGGGAACGCGCCAGCCGGGTTTTTGGGCGAATAGAATCGTGAGCGGGATTACGATGCCCCGGGTCCAGGACGACATTTCGTACAAATTTACGTAGAACCAGTTCGGAAGCAGCATCAATTCCGGGGGAATCGCCGGAACCAAGTCCCAACTGATGGCCCCAACCAGGGCCAGGTAGAAACGCGTGTAGGAATTGGTGGCTTCAAGCCCGCCCAGCTGGTGAATTCGGACTCGCGCCCTGCTCAACTGCGGCGAATCGGCGGAATCACCGGCCAGTTTCAAGGCAAAGTAAGCTTTGACCGTTGCGTTAATCTCGGCCGGGCCTTCCGGATAAATATTCCAGCCCCCATCGTGTAGCTGCCTCTCACGAATATAGGCAGCCAGCTTGGGAACTTTGGGGGAATCGAGCTGACCCAGAATGCTGAGGTAGTAGATGTAGTCGGACTCTAATGTGGTGTCGGCCTCGAGCTCGCCCCACCAATAGCCCTCGGTGGCCTGGATGCCGAGCAGCATCCTGATGCCACCATCCAGGGCGCGCTCAAGCCTCTGCTCAAGCGTTCCGTGCGGCGCGACGCCTGGACGTTCTATCGTTGCTTGCAAACTGAGTTTAGCTTCCGCCAAAACGAGTCCTTATATAATAATTCCATTCTTAATAGTTCGATTTAAAACAGCGGATAAAGGTTTTATGCTCAAACAAGCATTCGTTCAGCGAGAGCACGCAAGCGCCTCACCGAGTGTCTGAGCGGCCGGAACCCAGGGGGTTTACTGCGCCATCCCATCCGGCGTGGTTCGGTTACAAAAAAAGAGCATTATTTCTGGCACACCCCCCATGATGACCCAAAGAACCCCTTAATTATTAACAGGGCTACCCTGTCAGCCAGGAGCGCGCTTCATTCAACTGGTTGTAACTTACGACCCCCGAAAAATAGTACCAAATACCCCCTGCACGGGGATTATCGTTTGGAAACCCTTTGGGGTCAACAGAAAAGAGGGTTTGTGTTAACTACCAAGGACACTAGAAAACTTGAAAAAATTGTCCCGAACGAAAGCGGAAACGGCGGCAGGAAGCGGTTCTCCAAGTGGTTGCAGAAACTGTGGCTTCCTTTCGACAAGCCGCAAGGAGATATCTTGCCATGCGTTCGCCGCGAGCGGCGAGCGCAATACGAAGGCATCGGCGCGATCCAGCCCGATCCGGGCGGATGTTTTGAAGTCTTCCTGCGCAGGATCGAGGGCGACCAAGTAGAGCGAAGGCCGCAGGAATTGGAGGACTGTGTTGCTCTCCAGGATTGCATTCTCCACGCCTTCCAGGGCAGAGCGAAGCAGAGGCATCCCCTCACCCAGCCGCCCCTGCTTGGTGCGCAGCCACAACGAGCGCGCCGCTCCTGCCACCAGGAAGCGCGAGGTGTCGCTACGGTCCGAACGATCGTGCTCTTCGTCGAGCGAGAAAGTGTGATCGTCGGGCGCGCAGCCGCAGGATTCGCCATTTTTCGAGCACACGCCGTGGCCATACTGGGTGATCTTTACGGCCGTCCAGTTGGCTTCTGGGAAAGCGCGAATCAGGTCTACTACCAGCGAAGTTTTCCCGACGCTGCGGCTGTGTCCGCCTACCACCAGGATTCGGGGCTGGGTTGTGATCTGTGACATCTTGAGGCTGCCTTTTGCTGATGGGGATTGTAAGCCTTTATTCTTACTTTTCCTTTTCTTCACCTTCTTCGAGCTTGCGCACCCGTTGAGCCAGTTCGGGCAAGCGGCCGAGCCATGCGAATTGCTCTTTGAATCGAACCAAAGAGCGCGCCGGAGTGCCCCACACAACTTGTCCGGAGCGAATGATTTTCCCGGGGAGGATGCCGGCTTGTCCGCCCAGAATCGCACCGTCCTCGATCGTGCAATGTTCGCCGAGCCCGGCCTGGCCTCCGATGATCACGTGCTTGCCAATTGTGCAGCTCCCGGAAATTCCCGTCTGCGAGACGATGATGGAGTGGTCGTCGATCTGGACGTTGTGCGCTACTTGCACCAGATTGTCGATTTTCACGCCGGCGCCGATGCGCGTGGTGCCGAGCGATCCGCGATCGATGGCTGTGTTGCAGCCGATCTCCACGTCGTCACCGATTTCCACTGTTCCCACTTGAGGGAATTTGGTGTGGCGGCCGTTTTCGGTGACGTAGCCGAATCCGTCGCCGCCGATCACGCTGCCCGAATGCACGATCACGCCGCGCCCCACGTGCGTGCCGGCGTAGAAAGTGACGTGCGGATACAACCGGCAGTCTTCGCCCAGATGCGAATCGCGTCCGATGAAGCAGAAGGCCCCAATTTCAGTTTTCTCTCCGATTTCTACTTCGTCTTCAATCACTGCATACGGTCCGACGGAAACTTTTTTGGCCAGGCGGGCGGTTGGAGAGATCACGGCTGTGGGATGAATTCCTTTGGCGATCGCTGCAGGTGGAAGCAAAAGAGCGGCGGCTTTGGCGAAAGCGAGCTTGGGATCGGCGACGCGCAACACCGTTTTCCCGGCCACACGCAATTCCGCAGGAACGAGCACGCAAACCGCAGCGGAGCCACGCGCGATGCCCAAACTTTTCGCGTTATTGACGTAAATGAGATCCTCGGTCCCGGCGCTCTCCGGACCGGCGATTCCGGAGATTTTCGCCCCGGAATCCCCTTCAAGATGCGCCCCCAGGGAGACAGCCAGCTCACCCGCGGTGAGGGTGATTCTCTTTTGGATCGTTTTCGGCATGGTGACCTCGTCTTGAAAAGGCATTCCCGAAATGGAATCGCTCAGAACGGGTAAATTGGCTTGTCGCCCGGTGGCCGGGTCTTCCATCGTTTGTGAACCCACAACCATTGATCGGGGTAGGTGCGCGCATAGTCTTCAATCACTTTCATGAAGCGGGCGGTGTTCTCACGCATGTCGGCTTCGTCGTCACCGGAGCGAAATAATTCCACCGCCGGCTCGAAGCGCAGCCGGTACTTGCGCAAATTTTCATCCCAGTGGAGAAATCCGGGAACGACGGCGGCGTCCGTGCGCAAAGCAATTCTGGC
>JBGPTK010000282.1:0-4628 GCA_041490605.1 Terriglobia bacterium
ACATAATATAACTTATCGGAACTCAAGTGATATTTGTGGGGAACTCAGGAAGGGGCGGTGCCGAACAGGGGCCTAGCTCTGTAATGTATTGTGGCAATGGGACTTACTCTTTTGTTAGGGTGGGTTTGATTTTGCAGTGGGTGGGTGGGAGCTAGCCCGCCTATCTCACTTGGAGCGCAGCGATGCGGCTTGATAGGGTTGTTTCGCGCGGATCTACGTACGGGTGTTTTTGGAGTGCGCAGTCCGTTCGATTTTCTCTGCCGCGGAAGCCTCAGCGGTTTCGCGCATGTTTCTGTTGGTACCTGGGCCTTTCTTTTTTGAGTGAAGCACTAAATCGGCACGCAGAGATTGTTTTCAGCAGCGCAGCGGCGGCCACGCTCCGCGACCGCGAACAAATCGTTTTCGTGCGGTAGAAAAACTCCTTGAATACCAGCGCCGGTTTTCCGCTGCCCTCTTGTTCTCGCTTCGCTTGACGCAGCTCGCGAGCGATCTTGCTTCGCAACCGCTTGTTCCGCGCGGAACCAAACAGGTAAGCCACGCCGAGTTTTTCGCACCAAGCCATCAAAGCTTCACGATTGAACCCCGAGCCCGCCCTCAGGATGATCCGCGTCTTCGGCACCGCGCGCGAAGCTGCCGCACGATGCGCAGGGCTTCCTCCAGGCTCTCGGCGATGGCGCCCTGGTTCGACGGCCGTAGCCGTGCGCACAACAGATGATCGCAGCAGAAAATGTACGGCGGATCCCAAATGGTTGACGGACTCGATGGGGAATTTAAGGTGAACGCGTCTGGCTCGATGGGTACTCAAATTGTGGATTTGATTTTTTGCGGGTGACTCTATTGGGAGGATCTTGAAGCAGCTTAATTGAGAGGATTGAAAAAACTGAGAAGAGCGGAGACTAGCGCCGTCGTTGGCGGGGACTAGTGGCGGGTTGCCATGGTGGCGGCGGCACCGAAGCCGGCGCCGAGCACAAACCACTTGGCGTTTCGTTTGATGCGGGTCCAGAAATTTCCACCTTTCGCAGCGCGCAGAGCGGCGTCGCGTTCGGTGGCGATGGCGGCAGATTTGGCTCGTTCGTCGACCAGGTCGGCTTGCGCGGAACTGAGCTGAGACTGACAGGCTCGACAGTCCTGCACGAAATCGTAGAGTGGCTTGAGGTCAGCGGTGGGCAACTGAGCGGTGAACTGTTCTTTCAGGGAATGGGCTGCGGGCTGGAGGGAACTTGCATCCAGATGATCGGGCTGGCTACCTGACTTATCGGCTGCAGTGGCGTGAGGCTTTTCCGATGCGGCGCTTCCCTTCTCCGTTTCCCGATTGACAGTTCCCTGCTGAACGGCTGCATCGGGAATGGGTGTGAACTCGATCGGTTGCGGGAGAGGGATGAATTGGCGGAGCGCGTTGGCAATCTGCTGTGGCGTTTGAACGGCCCGTTTCTGCGCGGCGATTTGCGCGAGAGTGTCCTTCAATTCCGCGGCTCGATTCTGTTCACGCGTGTCAGCGGCCGAGATAAGTTGTTTTTGAGCTGCGAGTGTCGCTTTCAGCTGTAGTTGGCCGTCGTGCGATTCAAGCCATGAGCGAAAGAAGAACACTGCGACGCCGAGAAGAATCAAGGCGGCTAGCATTTTAAGGGCTGTTTTGCCGGGCATGTGCGCACCTCACGAAAGAAATTGAAAAACGGAAAGGATGAATTATGCGACAGAGCCAATTATCCTGAGATTGTTCTGCTTTCGCGGCACGGGTATGCCTAGCGACTCGGAGACTTCTTGATCGTCCTTATAGAGGGGCTCGCGGGCCGGCGGACGCAAGGGATACTCGCGCCCCGCGAATCGATCCGCACAGGAGTGGCAGAGACTCTTACCATCTTTCTCGATCGCGGCGTTGTGGCGGCAACTCGAGAAATAACAACACGGGTGTAGCAGATCGTTTGGCATGGGCGTTTTGTCCTGGTGCTACGTGAATGGCGGAGCGGATTTCAGGATTTGTGCGTTCTATGACGATCGAAACGTCGCCGATCCAAATCGCCAAGCGGGCGGGGACCTGGGGCGGAAAACGAACCAGAAACAGCACCACAATTGCGGGCGTGATTGCCGCTATGAGGTTTTGTATTTTTCGGCGCGGGCAAGGACTTCTGCCGCGTAATCATGATTGCTTCCGCCATTCCAGAGCAACAGAGCCTTGGCCACATTTCCTTCAGCGGCGGCGAGCTTGCGATCGAATACGGCGCAGCCGGTTTCAATGCCGGCGGCAGGATCGCAAAGCTCGCTCAGAAAAGTTTTCGTGAATCCGGTTTCACGCGCAACTTGCCCCATCACTTGCATCAATCCCCAACTGGTGGCGCGGGCGCGAGCCTCGGTTTCGTGAGTGATTTCGCCGCGCGAACGCAGCGGCAGGATGTAGCGATCGTAAAATGCTGGTTCGTAGCGAATCGCCCAGGGATTCCAGGCGGATTCCTGTTCGATAATGGCGCACACGAGTTCGGGATAGAGTTGGTGGCGCGAGGCCGTGGAGCGAGCGAGAGCGATGAGTTCCTCTCGAGTCATGATTGCAGCTTCAGCGGTTGATTCCATTCAGATCGATCCAGCGAATTTGCGGCCGCTCGCTGAGCTCAATGCCCTGCAGTTTGCACAGCTCGTGCATTGCGTCATAAATGTGCGGCAGATGATTTGTGGCCATGTCCTGCACGAAAACTCGCATGAGTTCGTCATTGCGAACGCGGCGATAAAACCAGCGGAGGAAAAGGACGAATTGCACGGCTACCGCCAGGGCGAGAACGATGCGATCGGATGTCATTTTGTAAGCGGCGTGAAATGCCGCAACTCCTGGGCTTGCGAGAGTAGGCGATCCGGAGGGAGCGATCATTAGCGCATGACGAATGGCAAACGTGTGGAGAATCGCGCCGCTGGACACTCGCGGCCATTCGCGAATCGGCGCCGCGCGATTCCAACAAAATGCGACCCGGTATCAGCCGAACAATGAACCGAGGCCGGCTCCGATGCCGCCGAACAAACCACCAAGAAAATTATTGTTGCCGCTGGAAGCACGCGCACGGGCGTCGAGCAACTGGGCCGGCACGCCCATGGCCTTGCCAAGAAGGTTGGTGTCAATCCCGTAGGTATTGCCTATCGCCTGCAAACCGGCGAGCCGCTGCTGCAACTTTTGATTCGCGAAACTAATCTGGTTTAGACGGGCTTGTTGGGAAAGATCCTGCGCCTGCTGGCGGCCGAGCTGCGATGTCAATTCGGCGAAGCCCGCGGGATTATTGGTCGCGGCCAATCGATTCGCGGCTCGTTGACGAAGAGAATCGTATGCGGTCTGCGTCGAGCCCATGCCTTGTTGGGTGATCGCGGATTGCTCGGCGGGCGAGAAGCCCTGGCTTGCGAGCAGATCCTGAATTTCGGGCATGGCCAGGGATCGGTCCTGGGCGCTTTGCTGGTTCGCTTGCTGCAGGAGCTGGTTCTGAATTGCGAGCTGGCTGTCAATGCCGCTCTGGGTAGCTTGCTGTGCTCCTCGACTCATGTGCGTCCTCCTGGTGAATCGTCAAATGAAATGCCGGCTAATTCCCCGCTGAACTAATTGCCCCAAGATCGTCAGGGTTGCAGGCGCTTTGAATAGGGAGTCCAGGCATCGTCGCGGACCCAGCCGATGGCTTCGAGCCGGCGGCCGAAGCGCTTGGCGATTCGCGGCGGCAGCCAGGCGTGAGCGTCCTCGAGCCCGCGCGCGAACGCGTCGCGCTCGGCCGCGCGCTGCAGAGCGAGCAAGCGCGCATATCTTTGGCGCGGCGTGCCGGCGGCAGGATCGGCGAGCAGATAGGACTCGCAGGTCAGCCGCGCGAGCGACGCCATCACCAGGCGGCCTGCATCATCTTCGAGAACCAATTTCGAAACGAAAATCGGATCGGCGAGATTCGGGAAGGCGTAGTCGAATCCTTGCCGCGCATGAATCTGCTTCAGAGCGTCCAGGTCCGCTTCCGAGTATTCGCGAACTCGCATCAGGTCGTGAGAAATGCGCCCTAGAATACGCGGTGACGCAGCAAGGGATGCGCCCGGGCGACTGCTTCCGCGATGTCGAACGTGGTGGCGCCTGGAGCCACGCCGTGAGCGGCGAGTTTTTCGGCGATGTGCGCGGAGACTGGCTTGGCGCTCAGCGGATGCGGCAGTGCTTCAAAGCCGGGATGCTGATCGAGAGCCAAGTGAGCGCCCTCATCCGCTTCGATGAGAACGAGGATGCAGGCGGCATCGATTTGCGCTGCGGCAGGATCAGCGGCCACCCAATGCGAATTGCCGAAGCGATCGGCATGGCGGCGCCATTCGCCGAGAGTGGTTACGTAGTAGGCGCGGCCGTTCATGATGCAAACGTCCAGTTATGCGTCAGAACAGTGGCGGCGTGGCGCCCGGCATAGAATTCATGGCACGGCTCGCAACCGACGGAAACTTTCGAGCTGTCTTCCACGATGGTTTCGATTATTCGCAAGGTTAATTTCGAAAATCGTCCCACCAACATGTCGGAGAGGCACAGCCGTTCGGCGCGCATCGGCGAGCCGTCCGCGAGCGTGAAAATATGATGGGGAGTGACGTCGAGTATTTCTTCGTTGGAAAAATGCAAGCGAATGAACGTGTCGGCCGGATGCACT
>JBGPTK010000283.1:0-4569 GCA_041490605.1 Terriglobia bacterium
CGCGAGTGCTCCAGATCGAAGACGAAGGGCAGATTGTGCTTGGCGTAATCTTCCGGGCCGAGGTCCTTTTTCTCGTAAGGACAATAGGGACGAGTGCGCTGACGCGGGTTGTGAACCCAGCGCACGACATAATCGTAATTTTCCTTTTCGCCGATGCGGCTCAAGTTGGCGGCGAAGGAGCCGCCCACCATGTTCGCGCCTTCCCCCATCGAGTGGCAGGCCATGCAGCCGCGCTCTTCGAAGAGTTCCTTGCCGTGCGCGGCGTTGCCCGGCTGCTGATGTTCAAGAGCCGGGCCGGGAAGCGCATTCTGCCAGACGAAGGCGGCGATGGACTGGACTTCTCCAGGCGCGAAGCGGAACTGCGGCATCTTGGTGGTGGGACGGAACGTATGGGTGTTCTCGATCCAGTACGGAATCCATTCCCTGCGCAATTTCAGGCGAGCGTCCTTCAGATCCGGACCGACTTTCTTGATTTCCTGCAACAGGCTGTGGCTGAGCTGTTCGAGCTGGTCCGCCTGAGCGTCCATGCTGCTGACGCGCACGGTGAGGTTGGTCGCCTTGGCGTACAACTTTTGCGCGGCCTCGTTCTCCGCGGCGGTATCGCCGGCTTTTTGCAGGCGCGGAATTTCCAGTTCATCGGATTTCTTTTCGTCGCCCAGCTGCGTGATTTTCTGGCGGGTGTTGACGAGCTGTTCATCCTGATTATCGAATCCGGAGAAGCGATGGCAGCCGATACAGCCGCGCTGGCGGAAGAGCTGCTTGCCTTCGTTCAGCACGGGGGCATGCTCGGTGACCATGTCCGCGGAGTGGCACTGCTGGCAGCCCGACTGGAAATTTTCAGGGTAATAGAGCGGCCAGAGCCAATGTTCGTAGCGTCCGTGACCACGCACCACGCCGTCAATGGCGCGGCCGTTGCCGCCGTGACAGGGAGAGCAACCGAATTTTTCAAGCGGGTGGATGCCGAGCAATTCGGGCTCGGGGTGGCTGGCGAAGGGAGCGTCGTGGCTTTTGGCCATGCCCAGATCGGCCTTGGTGAGCGTGAGCTGCAGAGGAACCAGAGTCTGATCCATTCCGATGTGGCAGGATTGACAGCGATCCACCAGCCCCGCGCCGCCCAGATAATTGATCGAGGCTCCCGCGGGATTCACGTTGATCTGGCGCAGGGTGACGTCCATGCTCTGGGCGCTCAATTGCAATCCTTCGAGCGCGGCGGAACTGAGGCCGGGCAGCTTTTCGGAAACGTAGGCCGCGAGTTTCTTGCCGGCTTCCTTGGCGGGGGCGTCAATTTCTCCGCGCCTGGCGACGAGGGCCGCGCGCTGCGCCAGAATCCGCGGGAACGCCGAGTTCAGCTGATCGTAATTGAGTTTGCGCAGCTCGGTCTTGCCTTCGGCGACGGGCCAATCGACTTCGTAAGTTTTTTCCTTGCCCTTGTTCACCGTTTCCATGCGGTCTTTTTTGGTGCTCTTGTCGCTTTCCGGAACAATTTCGTAATCGTAGATCAAAGCGCCGACGCGGCCGCGGGCATCCTGATAGGAAGGAAGGACGGCGGCGCGCTGCAGATCGAGCAGGGCAATCTGTTTTTCGATATCGGCGTCCTGGGGCTTGGCCGCTTGATCGAGCTGATCGATCTGAGCCTTCATCTGCTTGAATTCGGGGGAGGAATACAATGCGTCTTCGGCGGATTTTTGATTCTTGATCGCTTTGCCGAGATATTTCGCGTAAGACTCGCCGAATTCGCTCTGGTAGGCGCGCCACGGCCGCAATCCGTAAAATTCCTGATAGAGCGACCAGGCGACGGTCAGCACCAGCAGAAAAACGGAGATCAGGAGCGGGACGCTGAGCGAGTGCTTTATGACCGGATCATCGGGAAGTTGCTCAGGCACCCAGGACCTCCTTCAAAAGAGACGTGTCCGCAAAGAAATTTGCAGACGCGGCGGCGGAATTGGATGCGATTAAACGCTGAACCATGGCGTCACCCAAACATACTTAATATTAAAGAGCAGGCGGAGCAGGATTTTGATGGGAAGCGAAAGCATCAAAATCAGGAACGTGTAGGTGGTCACGAGCTGGAGCAAGCTCATGCGCTTATAAATGCGGCGGCTGAATTCCGTTCGCAGGCAGACCCAGTGGATCAGAATCGCCGAGAGAATCAGGTAAGCGACGATCGGGAAAATACCGAAAATGATGGCCGCCAAAATCGGCGCGTAAGAGGCGGAGACACCCGGCAAATGGGCCAGCAGCGATCCATTAATGTGCAGCATCGAAAATGGGAATACCTGATCCAGGTTGCGATTCACCGCGTACTGAATCGCTTCCGCGTCCCATGTTTGCGTGGGCCAGAACCACATCCAACCAGGGCCGCGGATAAACGTGCCGATGGAGATCATGGCCACCCACAGGCCGATGAAACCGGTCAGAAACGTCCAGATCGCGAATTTGCGCTGTTTGTAGGTGTAGTAGCCGTTGCCGAGCGGGTTGGCGTCGATATAGGGGACCGCCATCAGGCCGATGATGATGAGCGTGGGCATAATCACGCCGGCAATCCAGGGATCGAAGTAGACCAGCATTTCCTGCAATCCGAGAAAATACCAGGGCGCCTTTGCGGGATTCATGGTGACGTTGGGGTTGGAAGGCTCTTCAAGGGGCGCGTTGAGCGTGAGCGACCAGACCATGAGCAACACGGTCACCAGAATCGCGACCAGCAATTCCATGCGCATCAGGTAGGGCCAGGTGTGAACTTCGCGCTCCCACTTGGGATTCCAGGGCTCGGTTTTGCGATACTGCGTCTTCGCGGCCGCGGGATCGGAACCGAGCAGCGCAATCAGCCGGTCGTTCTCGAGCGCCTGCCTGAACGCGTACCAGGTATAGAACGGGACGAGGAACAGCAAGGCGACGATCGGAACGTTATCCGGCGCCGACGCAATTTGCCAGAGCTGATGCCAATCACCAAACATTAGAAACCTCAGCGATCAAATACATTGGGCGCATTAGGCGCATTAGGCCATGCCACTCGGCTTCAGGACTACCGGCCGAGGACCTTTCTCTTCCTTGATTTCGGATTCCAGCATCACCGGCGCGGGGCCGGAAATGCCGCCATCCTTGCGGACGCGCCAGAAATGCACGCCCATGAAAATTGCCGCGATCAACGGAATCGCGATGCAGTGCCAGATATAGGCGCGAAGCAACGCGCTGGCATCCACGATGGAGCCGCCGAGCAGCGCGAAACGGACGTCGTTATAGGGCGTCATGCCTAACTGCGGGCCGAAGGGGCCTTCATGCCCCAGGAAGGGAGTGGCGCGGGCCATGTTGGTGCCCACGGTGACGGCCCAGAAACCCAATTGATCGTCGGGCAGCAGATAGCCGGTGAACGAAAGCAGCAGGGTGAGAACCATCAGCAGCACGCCCACGCACCAATTGAATTCGCGCGGGCGCTTATAGGAGCCGGTGAGGAATACCCGGAACATGTGCAGCCACACGGCTACGATCATCAAGTGCGCGGCCCAGCGATGCATATTGCGCAATAGCTTGCCGAAGGGAACGTCGTTTTCAAGATAGAGGATGTCGCGGAATGCCTGCACTTTCGAGGGATGGTAATAAAACATGAGCAGGACGCCGGTGAAGGTGAGCACGATAAACAGGTAGAAAGTGATGCCGCCCATGCCCCAGGTAAATTTGTATTTCACCGCGTCGCGATTTACTTTGGCCGGATGCAAATGGAAAAAGACGTTGGAAAGAACGCTGAGGGCGCGGTTGCGCGGCTCGTCCGTGTGCTTGACGCGGAACATGGACCGGAAGAGCTGCGATTTCTCCGGTTCTTTTAATTCCTCGAGTTGTTCCTTGGCCTTCTGGCCGAGAACTTCCTTTAAAGCCTTGGCCTTTTCCTGGACGTTTTCGAGGAGGCCAGTCTTGCGGCCGTTCCCCCCGTTTTCTTCCGCCATCCGCTTCCCCCAATTCCCGAAAGGCTTATGAGCTAAACGTTGATGAAGGCGCCGTTGTCGCCGAAATGATTCACGCCGGCGCGCGGATCGTCGATGAACAGACGGCTGGTATCCACGATCATTTTGCCCGTGGGATCCAGCTTGACGAAGGCGCGGTCCATGGGCCGCGGCGCGGGGCCTTCGAAGTTGACGCCCTCGCTGTCATATCCCGAACCGTGGCAGGGACACTTGAATTTGTTGTCCGTGGGTTTCCATTCGGGAGTGCAGCCCAGGTGCGTGCAACGGGCAAAAATAACGAAAATGCGGTCCGGTTCCTTCACCACCCAGATTCGATTGGTATTCAAATATTGTTGATTCACGCCGGCGCTGAAGTCGGTGGGATAACCGATGTCGACAATCGTATTGGGCTCGAACAGCGCGCGCGGAAAGAAAAACCGCAGGAACATCAGGAAATTGACGCCCATGTAGCCCCAAATGCAGGCCCAGATCAGGCGGCGCCGGGAACGGTTGACCAATTCAGCCTGCTTCTTATCCAGGGTTCCCTGACCGGCCTTTGCTGCATCCGCTGGAGGAGACGTTGTTCCAGCGGCCTTCCCTTCTGTTTGATCTGCCATAGGCGAAGTTCAGAACC
>JBGPTK010000284.1:0-4562 GCA_041490605.1 Terriglobia bacterium
AATGGAGATGTGCGAAGCACTATCGCCGCGAATCCTCATCGTGGATGATGAAACAGCGCTGATGCAGGCGCTCTGCAACACACTCCCCGGCCACGGCTACGAAACCGTGGGCGTCACGAATGGCCAAGCCGCCCTGACGGCACTCTCGAAATCGAAGTTCGACTTGCTGTTGGCCGACTTGATGATGCCGGAGATGGACGGGATCGCCCTGCTCGAGACGGCGCTGAAAAAGGACCCGAACCTCGTTGGCGTCATCATGAGCGGAGAAGGCACCATCGACAGCGCCATACAGGCGATGAAGACAGGAGCACTCGATTACATCCTCAAGCCCTTCAAATTAAGCGTCATATTACCGGTGCTCTCGCGGGCGCTGGCGGTGCGGCGGTTGCGCATGGAGAACGCGGATCTTGAAAAACGCATCAGCGAGCGCACGATCGATCTGGAAGCCGCTAACAAGGAACTGGAAGCTTTCTCCTACTCCGTGTCTCACGACCGGCGCGCCACTCTTGCTTCTTCCGTTTCAAACAATTCATCAGAGATTCGCGGTGTACTGTTGCGCCCAAGGCAAGCTGGGGCCTGAGAGCAGTTCCGCTCGTGATTGCGTAGACGTGTGGTAGAGTCTCGCCTGGCGGCTATTCCATCAGTGTTCCGTTCATCACAATCTGTGTTCGAAGCAGAGGAGAACTACGATGATTTATTTGATTTGGGTTGTATTGCTGGGAATCCTGGCCGGGTGGCTGGCGGGCCGGATTATGAAAGGAAGCGGATTTGGCGTCGTAGGCGACTTGGTTGTGGGGATTCTGGGTTCACTGCTGGGCAGCTTCGTATTCGGGTTGCTCGGGCTGTACGCCTATGGGTTGCTGGGTAGGCTGGTAGTCGCCGTTGTGGGAGCCATGTTGTTACTCTGGCTGCTGCGGCTGATCAAGAAAGGGTAGGGTGGAGCGCCGTTGATCCGTAGCGATTCGCCTGAGCGGAGATCTTACCCTCTGGGAGTGTGTGCGCCGGTTATTGTTCGACTTCAGCGGAAGTAGGAGTAGAATTAGCGGTAGAGAGACCACCGAGGAACCGGCGCGTTGACTTGCCGGTTTGGAATGATCCAATACGTCTTCGAGGAACGGACACGTTGCTTGATTTATCCAACCTCTTAGAATCTCGCATTGAAGAAGCGCGATCGCTGGAACAGATCCGGAAAGAAGACCTGCGCTCCGGAGATCGTGTCCTGGTCAGGACCCGAAATTCCCTGTACACCATCTGGGTGTTGGACGATGGCTCCTACTGCGTGTGGGGCGGGTGGTTTGACCGGATCGGCGAATCGCCGAAGCGGGTGAAAATCAACGGCTGTACCTGGGGCGGAAGCGCCATCAAGAATGACATTGTCGCCGCCCAGGGACTTCGCCTGGAGTTCGGGAACAGCGTACTCACCACCCAGGTGAAGCACATTCGCGTGATTCGAAATAAAGTCGAATTCTCCCGCAATTAGAATTAGCTGCGCTCACCACTTTCGAACGCAATTCTTGCCGCATTGACTTGCTCGCCGTCGCGACCTAATATGCGAATCCCATGGCGGATTCCCAGTCTCTGATCGGCCGCACGATTTCCCATTACCGCATCCTGGAAATTCTCGGTGGCGGCGGAATGGGGGTGGTCTACAAGGCCGAGGACACACGCCTGGGCCGTTTCGTAGCCCTGAAATTCCTTCCCGAAGACATGGCCCGCGACCCGCAGGCGCTGGAACGGTTCCGGCGCGAGGCCCATGCTGCCTCCGCGCTGAATCACTCGAACATTTGCACGATCCACGACATCGGGGAAGAAGACGGCCGGGCATTCATCGCCATGGAATATCTGGACGGGCGAACGCTGAAGCATCGAATCGAAAGCAAGCCGCTGCCGCTCGAGCTGACGCTCGACCTGGGCACACAGATTGCCGACGCACTCGATGCCGCACATGCGCTGGGGATCATTCACCGCGATATCAAACCGGCGAACATTTTCGTCACCAAGCGCGGGCAGGCGAAAATCCTCGATTTCGGATTGGCGAAAGTGACGCAGCCGGGAGCGCCGGCGGCGAGCGTTGCGTCCATGGCGACTGCGGCCGAAGGAGAATTTCTCACAAGCCCGGGGTCCACTGTTGGCACGGTGGCTTACATGTCTCCTGAGCAGGTGAGCGCGGAAGAGTTGGACGTGCGCACCGATCTGTTCAGTTTCGGCGCGGTGCTTTACGAAATGACCACCGGCAAGATTGCATTTCCCGGAGCGAGCGCCGGGGTGATTTTTGAAGCCATCCTGAACCGCACGCCGCCTGCGCCATCGAGCCTGAACCACGAGCTTCCGCCGAAGCTGGAAGAAATCGTCCTGAAGGCGCTGGAGAAGGATCGTGAGCTGCGCTACCAGACTGCCGCAGAATTACGAGGCGATCTGAAGCGACTGAAGCGCTCGCTGGATTCCTCGCGAGTGGGATCTTCGAGCACGAGCGCAAGCGGGACGATGCCGGCGGGCGCCTCGATTGAAGCAGCCAGCGCCGGCGGGCGCGGGATTAATTGGAAGCGCATCAATTATCTTCTTGTGGGGCCGGCCGTCGTTCTGGGATTGGTTGCCGGCTACTTGGGCGGCGCATCGGGAGTGAAGAGTCCTTTGGAATCGGCGGCTCCTGTTTATCATCCGCTCACGTTTCGCCGCGGCCTGGTTAGTTCCGCCCGTTTTGCGCCGGATGGAAAAACCGTGATTTACAGCGCGTCGTGGGAGGGAGCGCCGCTCCAGCCTTTTACGACGCGGCCAGAAAGTCCGCAATCCCAGGAGTTGCAGCCGGTGGGCGCCGATATTTTGTCGATCTCTTCCACCGGAGAAATGGCGCTGGCCCTGGGAAGTAAATCCTTTGGCTTTAACCGGACGGGGACGCTGGGACGGGTGCCGCTGGTGGGCGGGGCGCCGCGAGAAATTGCGGAAAATGTTGCGTGGGCTGACTGGTCACCCGATGGGAAATCATTAGCTATCGTTCGCGAAGTCAACGGACGGCAGCAGCTCGAGTATCCGTTGAACAAAGTGCTGTATGTGGCCGATGGCTGGATTGGCAATCCGCGGGTCTCCGCCGATGGAGAATGGATCGCATTTCTCGACCATCCAATACTGAATGACGATGGCGGCTCAGTGGCAATGATCAACCTGGCAGGAGAGAAAAAAACTCTTTCCTCCGGATGGGACAGCATCCAGGGGTTAGCCTGGTCCGCTGGCGGCGAAATATGGTTTACCGCCACGAACACGGGTGGTGATCGATCTCTGTTTGGAGTGAACCTCTCCGGCCGGACTCGTTTGCTCGTGCGCGTGCCGGGCGAACTGACGCTCCTCGATGTGGACCGCGAAGGAAACGTCCTGATGACTCGAGGAAACGATCGATCCGGGATGCTCGTCCTCGCGCCCGGAGCAGCCAAGGAGCATGATCTCTCGTGGCTCGATTGGTCCACGCCGTACGATATTTCCCGGGATGGCCGCACGATTTTATTTTCGGAGGGTGGCGAGGGCGGCGGGCCAAAATATGGCGCCTATCTTCGCAGGACGGACGGGGCTCCGGCGGTCCGGCTTGGCGAAGGCAGCCCAGTTTCCCTATCGCCGGATGGCAAGTGGGTGATCCAAAGGCCCAACGTTTCACCGGGACAATTTTTTCTTGTGCCGACTGGAGTTGGGGAGCAGAAACCCCTGACGCACGATGACATTAATCATCTGCGCGCCAGATGGCTTCCGGACGGGAAGCGGTTTGTATTCGCTGGGAACGAGCCCGGACATGGCGTCCGCCTGTTCGTACAAGCAATTGATGGCGGGCCGCCGAAACCAATTACTCCGGAAGGAGTGTCACCGGGTGGTTTTCAAATCTCGCCGGATGGAAATCAGATAGCCGCCGTAGGCTTAGATCGCCGGAGTTACTTTTTTTCCCTTTCCGGCGGAGAACCGCGGTTAATTCCAGGCATGAATGTGGGAGAGCACGCACTTGGCTGGTCTTCCGATGGACGCTCGCTGTTTGTACTCCGTGAAGGCCCACCACCCGTTCCTGTATTCCGCCTCGAGATTGCATCCGGCAGAGAGGCACCGTGGAAAGAATTCTCGCCTGCCGATCCCGCCGGAATCAGTGCGATCAATGGCGGCGAGGTCGTCCTGGATGGAAAGGCCTACTTCTACTCTTATATTCGAACCCTCTCTGATCTGTACCTGGTCACCGGTCTCAAGTAAGAGGCGTGGGAGTTGATCGGGCGCTGCGATAAAGCGCCTCGGGATGCGAAAAGCGCAGATTTGCTTGCCTTGAGGCGCTAGAGTAAAATCCACGGGCCAATGACAGACACTTCCTCGATTACCGGCCGCACCATCTCCCACTACGAAGTCCTGGAAAAACTGGGCGGCGGAGGCATGGGCGTGGTGTACAAAGCCAAGGACGCGCGCCTGGGCCGGAGTGTCGCGCTGAAATTCCTGCCCGAGGATATTTCACACGATGGGCAGGCGATCGAGAGATTCCGCCGGGAGGCGCGCGCGGCCTCCGCGCTCAATCATGCCAACATTTGCACCATTTACGATGTTGG
>JBGPTK010000285.1:0-4533 GCA_041490605.1 Terriglobia bacterium
ACGAAGATTGCCGTGGCAGCGGTCTCAATTCCTCACATCGCGGGAACGGCGTTGCGCCTGTGGATTTCACGCCAGCATGTGGATCGTAGAGTGCTGTGGTCCTTCGGCGTCACCAGCGCCGTGGGAGCGCTTGCCGGAGCGCTGATTCATGCTCGATCGAGCAGCCACTTGCTCAGCTATTCGCTGGCGGCGTTGCTGATTTTCGCCGGGGGCATGGGCCTGACCGGGCTTGCGAAGCGCCTACGATTCGGCCGGCGCGCCGCCTGGATCGCCGGAGGAGTATCCGGAGCGCTCGGGGGAATGGTGGGAAATCAGGGCGGAATTCGCGCGGCGGCAATGCTGGGATTCGAAGTGCGCAAAGAGGCCTTCGTTGCGACGGCGACGGCGATCGCGCTGTTGGTGGATTGCGTGCGGATGCCCGTTTATGCCTTTGCGGACCGGGGGCCGGTGTTCCAGATTTGGCCGCTGGTTGCGTTGGGGACAGTGGGCGTGCTGATCGGCACAATCGCCGGGGCGCGCGTGCTCCACAAAATTCCGGAATTAATTTTCCGGCGCATCGTCTCGGCCGTCGTTTTCGCCCTGGGCATCAGCCTTCTGTTTTTCCCACAGAATTGATTTCAAGGCGGGAACTCCTGGCGAGGGAAGAGACAATCGAAGTTGTGCGAGGGAACGCCGAACGAAAATACGGCGCTTTGGACATCCGTTGCGGGAGAGGTTAGCCTGTTAATGCACTGCCAGTCAGATTTGCGGGTGAACAAAAATCAGCCGGCCAGCTTCCGGCGCTCGTCCCGCAGCAAAAGTTGGGGAGGGGCTTCCTGTTGGGGTTCGAGGGGCAGCTCGGGAACGCGCCCGAAGCGCCGCTCGCGGGTCGAATATTCCTGAACGGCGGCGCGCAAGTCTTCGGCGGTAAAATCCGGCCACATTTTCGATGTGAAGATCAGCTCCGCATACGCCGACTCCCATAACAGAAAATCGCTCAGCCGGCGTTCGCCGCCAGTGCGGATCACCAGGTCCACGTCGGGGACGGGGCCGCCCGCATGGGTCACGCGGCCCAGCAAGCGCGCGAACTCCTGCTGCGTAATTTCCAAACTCGAGAGCATCCAGCAGGCAGCCCGCAGGATTGCTTCGCGCGCGGAATAATCCACAGCGATTCGAAGGTCGAGCATGCGGCCATCCGCGGTCATCTGCTCCGCCGATTCGATCGCGGCAGCCAGGGAAGGGGTGAGCCGGTCGCGCCGCCCGATCACGTGGACGCGCACGCCGTGGGCAGCGCATCGCTCCGCTTCCGTGAGCAGGTAGTCCTCGAGCAGGCCGAGCAGAGTCGCGACTTCCAGTTCCGGGCGCTGCCAGTTGTCGGAGGAAAACGCATAAAGCGTCAGAGTTCCGATGCCGAGTTCCGGCGCCGCCCGCACCACGCGGTGCACCGCATCCACCCCGGCGCAGTGCCCGGCCGAACGCGGCCAGCCGTGCGCCGCGGCCCAGCGGCCGTTTCCATCCATCAGAATCGCGACGTGCAATCCCGTTCGGGTTCTATTATTCAAAGTACTCTTCTCCATAAAGTATAAGGCCCAAAAAATTTTCGCCCGCTCGTTCAGCCTTCGCGCGTGGCGCGAATCAGGGACTCCATGTGGTCCAGGTAGCGCTCCAGCGCTTTTCGCCCCGCCGCCGACAGGCGGTATTCCGTCTTGGGCAGGCGCCCCGAAAACGATTTCGAGCAGACGACGTAGCCGGCGTCTTCCAATTTGCGCGCATGGACGCTCAGGTTGCCGTCACTGGCGCGCAGCAAATCCTTCAGTTCCCCAAAGGTGAGAGAGGAATTCACGGCCAGCGCGCTGATGATTCCCAGCCGCGTTCGCTCGTGAATCAACCGGTTGAGATCCCGCGCGGGAGTTTCCGCCACGCGATTCCGGCGGGCGGAGGCTCCCTTCGGCTCGCGTTCCGATCGCAATGCCCCTTGCTTAGCCACCAAACCTCCTCGCAATCACCGCTCCGAAAATGATGTGCAGCCCACCGAATCCCGCCGCCAGGAATCCATCGCCCCAGGAGGCGGGAGAAAATAGGGCCACCGCTCCCAGCACCAGGAAGCAGAGTCCCATCAACGGCACAATGCGGATCGAAAATGCCCCGCCGGTCATCACACCCGCGCCGTAAAGCAGCAGCCACATTCCCGCAATCGCGCCCGTGAAGCCGGAGCGGTACAAGACCACGGTCAGCAGCGCGGCGACGAAAACTGAGGGTGAAAAGCTCAGCACGAATTTTCGCCCGGGACCGGAAAGCAGCGGCACTCCCGCCGCGCGGGCCTTGGAAAGGGTGGTCCATCCGGCGATGCCGATGGCGACAGCGGCTTCCACCAGCCAGGTGGCCAACCAGGATTGGGCCGAATCCTGGCGGCTGGCCACGGCGGCGGCACCCAGGGCCGTAATCCCCAGCGCCACGCCGCCCCAGCCCGGGACGGCGGTGAAGGAAGCGGCGCGCTCCATGGTCTCGCGGATATAACGAAGATTGTCTCGCGCGTGGTCGTCGAGGGCGATGGGCCCGGCCTGGGACGGGCGAAACGGCTTCACGGTTGCCATGAAGCCAGTGTACGCCGGGCGAGTTCATCGTCAAGTACTTTGTGACGTAAAGTGCAATAGCCTTCAGGAAACAAGGGCAGGCAGGAGAGCTGGAGATGCCGGCGGGGGAAAACCGGGGAATCCAGGCACTCGGCCGGGCAGGCGTTGCCGTGGAAGCAGGGCGGGTTTATGCTTGCTGCCGGAATTTTCAAGGAGGATTCAAGATGAAGCTTTTTTGCATGATTGCTTTGGCGGCGGTGGTTTTCCCGCTGGCCGCCGGCGCGCAAGAATCAAAGACGGAGACTAATCCGGTGAGCAACGCGGTCAGGCAGAGCGTCACACGCTTTTCCAAGAACATGGTGGCCGCGGCCGACGCCATGCCCGCCGACAAATACAACTTTCATCCCACGCCGGAGCAAATGACGTTCAGCCGCCTGGTGGCGCACATGGTGGGGTCGAATTTCCTGCTCTGTTCGAAGATTTCCGGCGCCGCCGCTCCGGAGAGTTCGAAAGTCACCGATAAAGATCCAAAAGAGAAACTGGTCAGCGCGCTCAAAGCTTCCTTCGATTTCTGCACCGAGACGCTGAGCAAAGTGGATGATTCCAACCTGGGCGAAACCCTGACGCTTTTCGGCACGCGCACGGCCTCGCGCGCCGGCGCCATGATCGCGCTCACCAACGATTTCGCCGACCACTACGGCATGGCCGCGATGTATTTACGGCTGAACGGCATCCTGCCGCCAACGGCGCAGCCGCAAAAGAAGGACTAGCCCGGATTTCTGGCCAGGATTGAGCAGAGAGGCTTGATGGGAAGCAGAAAAAGGCCGCCATCTCCGGCATAACCGCGATGTCGAGGGGTGGTCAATGCCAAAAGAGGGGCGGCCTTTCTCAGCGACGCCGAATTCGAAGATTCGCACCTTCATCCGCGGGGCGCCCTGTGGAGAGCGTTTATCGCAATTCCCGCGGCGTGGGCCGTATTCGAGCAACTGAATTCCTTAATTTCACCGCAGAGCACTTTCGGAAATACCGGTTAGGGCGAGCCTGCTTTTGCGTCGCTGAGTTTTTGAAAATTGGCCGATTGCTGGTTGAATCTCACATTCAGCCACTTGAGCACGATGCGGCCCTCAATGGTGCCCTGGGCCGTTTGCGGAAGCCACGTTCCGTCCGCCATGCGCGTCTGTTCATAGTGGAGATTAAACTTTCGGATCGTTGCCAGCAAACCGCCCCACGCATTTACTTCCGTCATCAGATGCGCATCCATTTTCGCAAGGTCGTAGTCCTGCTCATCCACCCATAAGCGTCCCTTCAATTCATTGAGCAAGCGATCGATCCTTCTCCGGATCGGGAGATCCTGGCTGTGCGGCTCAAAATTCAATACGAACGAAGCCCGGCCGTTCAGCGTTTCCTTCCCTTCCAGCGTGAAGCGGTATTTATTGAAAAGCTCCTCATTGAATTCCACTTCACCATCGTCTTTCTGCTCTCCCTTTGGCCTGCTCATCTTTTCGCGGAACTTGCGTTCCCGCTCCCGTTCATCCCGCAGGTCCCTTCCCTCGAGCAGCTTGCCGTCTTTGCGCACCTGCCGGAGATAGAGTTGGCCGGAAATCGGAACGGCGACGTAGTCGCGCACTTCCCGTTTCTTCAGGGCACCCTTGCCGTCCAATGTTTCCGTTACGGATTGCTGGGTGTAGGTGTAGCGAGCATCGGCGTGGCGCGCTTCATTGGCATGGGCGCGCGCGATCAGCCTCTGAATGACCTGCTGCGCGGTGGGCTGTTCCGGTTTGTTCTGCCCGCGCAATATTACGGGGGAAAACACCAGCCCGAGGCTGGCCATCACTGCAAGGCAGCAGACGATTCCGGCCAGGCCGCGGTTGGCCGCTTCACGATTTCGCACAGGAATTAGATTGCAGGATGGAATCGCGGAATTCAAGGATTCCCGGCTACGATCGATAACTAGCGGCCGAAGGTGCGGACGGTGGATTGG
>JBGPTK010000286.1:0-4487 GCA_041490605.1 Terriglobia bacterium
CGGAACAAGTCGGACATCACGTGGACCCCATCGTCACAGGCATGGTTCAGGCAGGGCAGGCCGAAACCGGCTTCCAGCGATCGGAGCAACGAATAGTGGGTATAGAATCTCCCGCTCTGCACCCGATGCTCGCCGTAATTGGTGTCGACAATCAACAGGACCTGGTTGGTGGTCGGAACCACGCTGTAATCGTCTTCGTCCCACAGCACGACGATGGCGCTCCGCCCGTCTTCCCACGCTCGTGACTTGTGAATGGCCTGCACGATCTGTTGCACGGCCACGTCCCCGCGGTAGATTAATCCCGGGTTCAGCCCGTTCTGCGTTCCGTTGTCGTTCGGATCGAACTCGCAGGCGGGGCCGGCGTTGCCGCGTCCGTGCTGGTCGTTGCACTGGTTCGGCGCAATGAACGAAAACGCCGGTATGCGGCCTGACGCGAGGTCGGCAAACAGCCCATGCGCGCCTTCAAAATCGTCCACATTCTTCAGACTGCTCTGGGAATCTTGTCCTTCCTGCACGCTGCGGAAATAGACGAACGGATTGTGCTTCACGGCATAGAGCGCCACCAGGTTGCTTTGCGTTTGTCCTTCCCCGGGCAGCGCCGCGGTCAGGTTGCTTAAGTTGCTGAAAAATCCGTCCGCATTATTCACGCCATCGGCGCCCGTGGGCGGCAGGCTTTCCTGGTAACTCTTCCAGCTTAGTCCCGAAGCGGCCAGTTGATCCGCGATGGTCTTCCCAACCGTGTGGGAACTGGCAAGGATGAAATGAACGCCGTCGATGTTGATGTCTCCGGGAGGCCCGGAGGTTTCGTTTGAAAAGTCGATCGCCGGAGTCGCCGCATCCGTGCCCACTCCATAGATCGGGCAGATGCTCGGAAACGCGCCGTTATCCAATGAGGCGATGCCAGAGGCAAGGTTCGTGGTGCAGGTGGCATTGTGCCAGTCCGGAGAGTTATCGTTGAGCACTCCGAAGTTCGATCCGCCCACCACTTCCAGATAGTTGGTCAAGCTGGGATGCGCGATCGCGAAATAATTCGTCCCCGCATTCGCGGACTTTGCGTAATGGTTGACGAACGGCTCGTTCGGATTGTTCACCACCTGGCTGTACCCGTGATTCTCCATCATGATCACGAATACGTGATCCAGATGGGGAACTCCCTTGGGGACGGGCCCCTCTTGTGCGAATGCTGTCCCCGCCATGGCTGTTGCCAATAGCGCCAGAATTGCGGCCTTCCTTAACATGTCAGTCACCTTTCCCTTGGGCGTACGGAGTGTCGGCCTTCCTCGTTCTCGTTTGGAACTGGCTCGACCGCCCGTACTCTGGGGGAATCCGATTACCCTGCCGTTACAGCCAAACGAATACTTGGTGAATCTCGCCGTGCCTTTCCGTCGATTGAATTGGCGAACGCCGGCGGCTGATCGCAAACATTCGGCGGGAAGGGTTGCGGTTGAGGGAAGAAGGAATTATCGCCGGTTACGGCGCCGGGATTCTTGGCAGCCAATTTACGCTGTGAAATGGAAAAGCACTGAAGATCGCAACGCGGGTGGCTTCACGGTGCGATGCCCTGAATTGAAATTTGAACTCTCCCGGGATGCCAGGTTTTTTTTGGCCGGGAAACTCCCAAGTCAGCCTGGTTGGGATTTCTTACCCCGCATGCCAATGAAAGTGCTTTAGCAGGATGGGAAGCACGCCGCCGAACGAATCCTGCCACGCATGCGCGATCATTCCCGGACGAACGCTCTTGCGCCAGTGCGCCAGAATTCCGAACATCGCGCCGTACGCGCTGATCAGCGCCACCATCCGGTAACCCTGGTAAGCGTGGGCCGCGCCGAAGGCCGCCGCGGAAAGAACAATTCCGGCGGGAGCGTTCTTCATCAAGGCAATGAATTGCCGCTGCAGGTATCCTCGAAAAATCGTTTCTTCGCAGATGCCCGCCGTGATCGAGAGCACAATCCATATTGCGATTTGCAAACGTCCCTGCGGAAGCAGGAATTGCATATTGCGGCCCAGCCCTTTGTCGCGCAGCAGCTTGCTGAGAAGAAGAAGCAGGAATCCCGAAGCGAGCCAGAACGCCGCGGCGATTCCGATGTCTCGCAGCACCTGGCGGGCGGATTGCCATCGATCTCCCAGCACGGCGGAGAGAGGCGAGCCATGCAGCCGCACGCCCAGGATCACCAACGCGAACATGAGCCATTCGAACCCCAGCGTGCGCGCATAAAGCGTGACGCGGTCCGGATTCGCCGCCGCCCGCATTTGATCCGCCACAAACTTTCCCCAGACCGCCCAGGCGCCCAGCGCTACGAGCACCAGAATCGTATGAATGGGGCTGGCAATTCGCCCGTAACCGCCTGACTCCGGCTGCGCCACCGCGGAAGTCTCCATGTTTTCTCCTTGAGTAGTCATCGAACGCTGATAAAGTCCGGCATTCCGAACTCCAATAAAGCCGGTCATTCCGGGGAGCGAAGCTCGTTGTTTGCGTCCCGATGCCTCTGATCGGGGCGGCGAGGAATCCCCTCTACCTTCAAATTTTCTGAACCAGAGCTTCCTCGGTTAGACGCGTAAACCCCAGACCCGTCAACGACCCATCCTACGTCCCGGAATGCATCGCCGTCAGCACGAAAATTATTTCCCAGCGCCCCCGCCCGCTCCCGCCTTGACTTTGCCGAACCCGGTTGCCTAGACTGGCCATTCCAAAATCATCCATGCCGAAAACGCAAGACAAAGTCATCATAGTCGGCGTCACCGGTGCCAGCGGCGCGCTGTACGCGCAAACAATTCTGCGCCTGCTCGAATCCGATCCGCGCGTCGCGCGCGTTCATCTCGTGATCACCGATACCGGCCTGCGCCTGATTTCCACCGAACTCGGCATCGTCGCGCCGGACTCAAAAAAACTCCCGTCCCTGCTCATCGGCGCTGCCGCAAAAAAAATCGAATTTCTCCCCAATAAAGACGTCGGCGCTTCCATCGCCTCCGGCAGTTCTCCCGTCGATGCCATGGTTGTGATTCCTTGCTCCGCCGGAACGCTTGCCTCCATCGCCAGTGGACTGAGCGACGATCTCCTCGCGCGCGCCGCCGATGTTTGCCTGAAAGAGCGCCGCCGCCTGGTGCTCTGCCTGCGGGAAACCCCGCTCAATCGCGTGCACCTCGAAAACATGCTGCGCGTGCACGACGCCGGCGCCATCGTAATGCCGGCCATGCCCGCGTTTTATTACGGCCCCAAATCAATCGACGAAGTTGTCACCCAATTCGTCTACCGCGTCCTGGCGCAGCTCGATTTGCCGCGGGACGAGCAATATCACTGGCAGGGAAAGGCCTGAAGTGTGAGTCGAAAATTCAAAATTGAAAATCAATCGTCGAAAGCGGCTGTAAACTGATTTCCTGATGTCCAAGAGCCGAATCCGCACCGTGCTCGAGATGATCAAGTTCGAGCACTCCGTATTTGCCCTGCCCTTCGCTCTGGTCGGCGCGTTGCTCGCCGCGCGCGCCGGCGGCGCCACTTGGCTCACCGGGCGGCAACTCCTCTGGATCATCGTCGCCATGATCGGTGCGCGTTCCGCCGCCATGACCATGAATCGCATTGCCGACCTGCACTACGACGGCCTGAATCCGCGCACCCAGAATCGCCCGCTGGTAACCGGAGCTCTCTCGCTTTCCTTTGCCTGGGTTTTCACTCTGATCTCTTCGGCAGTCCTCGTAATCGCGGCCTGGCAACTCAATCGTCTCGCGCTGGAACTTTCGCCTGTCGCTCTCGCGGTGCTGTTTTTCTATTCCTATACCAAGCGATTCACATCCTGGTCCCATTTCGTTCTCGGATTCTGCCTGGGAATGTCGCCGGCGGCCGCCTGGATTGCCGTGCGCGGCTCGCTCGATGGGCGCATGTTGATCCTCTGCGCCGCCGTGACGCTCTGGGTCGGCGGTTTCGACGTGCTCTACGCTTGCCAGGACGTTGAATTTGACAAGCGCGCCGGCCTCTATTCCATTCCCAAGCGCTTCGGCGTGCCAGCGGCTCTGAAAATCGCGCGCGCCATGCACATTGTTATGGTCGCCCTGCTTGCTTGGCTGGCCCTCAGCTTCCGTCTCCCCTGGCCGGCCTGGACCGGAATCGGCGTCGTCGCTTCGCTGCTCGCCTACGAGCACTCCCTGGTCAAGCCCAACGATCTCTCCAAAATCAATGCTGCCTTTTTCACCGTGAACGGCTATATTAGCCTGCTGTTTCTGCTATTCTGGGGAGTAGCAGCAGTGGTATCGCGCCCTTAATAAGGGTAGCTACGCGATCCCGCTCGCCGTCATTCCGAGCCCGGTTTTTGGGCGAGGAATCCAGAGAGGAACGCAGATACTGCACGATGTCATTCCGAGCCCGATTCTTGGGCGAGGAATCCAGAGAGGAACGCAGATACTGCACGATGTCATTCCGAGCCCGGTTTTTGGGCGAGGAATCCAGAGAGGAACGCAGATACTGCACGATGTCATTCCGAGCCCGATTCTTGGGC
>JBGPTK010000287.1:0-4420 GCA_041490605.1 Terriglobia bacterium
GTCATCTTCGTTTTGTTTTCCGGCAGCCTTCTCGGCAAGTATGTCTTGCGCCGGAAACCTCTTCGATGGGTCCTTCTTTTCGTCCCCTTGGCAGGCGCGATGTTTTATTGTCAGCGCCTGGAATTTCCCGCGAGCCGCCACATCGAATGGCCCGGTCTCGCGTCGAATAACGACTGGGTCCAGGCGTTTGATTGGGTTCGCCTGCACACTCCCCGCGGCGCCCTGTTCGCTCTCGATCCGCAATATATGGCCCGCCCCGGCGAAGACTTCCACGGATTTCGTGCCATTTCCGAGCGCAGCATGCTCGCCGACACCAGAAAAGATCCCTCCGTCGTCGAAGTCTTCCCCGATCTCGCCTATCAATGGAAATTGGAGACCAGTGATCGCCTTCATTGGACGCAATTCGATCTCGCCGGGTTCCATCGCCTAAAAATAATTCATGGCGTCACCTGGGTCGTCCTGGAGCGTCCCGCGGCCCCTGGATTGTCGTGCCCCTACTCCAATCGCTCGATCACCGTCTGCCAGATCGATTAGTCCCGGCAAGAGCTGCAAGAATCTCCAGAAAGCCATGGAGAAGCTCCTCAAGAATTACCCCCCCCCGAAGGGCAAGTGAAGAATAACAACAGCCTGTCTCATAAATGGTTCTAAGGGGGTCGGCGCTTCAGCCGGCCCTACGCCCTGACCCTCGATCGTCCCTCCTCAGCCCCGGCCGAAATTTCATTTCTTGCGCTTTTCTTTCCCTTCTGCCGAACTACTTTCTGGCGTCCGTTACGTCCAATCTGTAAGATAGAGCGCCCAAGGGGTGGGTCCATGTCCATGATTCGTCACGCTGTCGTAATCCTGATCCTTATGCTTGCGGGCGCTTGCGCCTCTTTCGCGCAGGACATGCCGGAAGGCCGCCTGATGCGTTTCCCCGATATATATAAGGACAAGGTCGTCTTCAGCTACGGCGGCGATTTGTGGCTATCCTCCGCGACCGGCGGGGTCGCCCATCGCATCACCACTCATCCCGGCCTGGAACTCACTCCCAAATTTTCGCCCGACGGAAAATGGATCGCCTTCAGTGCTCAATACGACGGCAACTTTAACGTCTACGTGATTCCCTCCGAAGGCGGCGAGCCCCGGCAGCTCACTTTCGAAACCGACCCCGTTCACCTTCCCGAGCGCATGGGTCCCAACAATCAAGTAATCACCTGGCTCCCCGGCGGCAAGCGCATCCTTTTCCTTTCCCGCCGCGACACCTTCAACGATTGGTTCGGTCGCCTTTTCAGCGTCAGCGTTGATGGTGGATTGCCCGAGCGCCTGCCCATTGATAAGGGCGGCCTCACCTCTTTCTCACCCGACGGCAATCAAATCGCCTTCAATCGTATTTTCCGCAATTTCCGCACTTGGAAGCGCTACACCGGCGGCATGGCCCAGAAAATTTCCATCTATGATTTCAAGGCCAATCACTACGAGCAGATCGGCGACTACGAAGGCACAGACACCTTCCCCATGTGGCGCGGCGACACCATCTATTTCGATTCCGACCGCGGCCCCGACCATCGCATGAATCTCTATTCCTACAGCCTGAAATCGAAAGAAATCCGCCAGCTCACGCACTTTACCGATTGGGATGTGAATTGGCCCAGCGCCGGCCCCGATTCCATCATTTTCGAAAATGCCGGTTTCTTGTACACGCTTGACCTCGCCGACGGCCAGCCCAAAAAGCTCGCAATTTATTTGCCCGGCGACCGCGATTTCGTTCGCAAGCATTGGGACAACGTCTCGAAGCTCACCACCGCATTCGACATCTCGCCCGACGGCAAACGCGCTGTCCTTAATTCGCGCGGCAATCTCTATACCGTCCCTGCCAAGGAAGGCAGCATCCGCGCGCTCACGCAAACTCCCGGAATTCGCGTAAATTATGCCGCCTGGTCGCCCGACGGAAAATGGATCGCCTATATCTCCGATCGTTCCGGCGAAGACGAGTTCTACATCATCCCCCAGGACGGAATGGGGAAAGAGATTCGCATCACCACTGACGGTAAAATGTTCCGCTTGCAGCCCGTCTGGTCGCCCGACAGCTCCAAATTGCTCTTCGCCGATAAATCCCTGCGTCTGTTCTATGTGGATATCAACGAAAAGCAGCCGGTTCTCATCGATCAGGGCAAGTACGCATCCGACCTAACCGATTATTCCTGGTCGCCCGATAGCCGCTGGGTCGCCTACGCCAAGGCTGATCCGAATTTGTTCGGAGTCATCTATCTCTATTCGCTTGCGGACAAGAAAATCACGCCGGTCACCACCAGCTTCACCAATAGCGTGAACCCGGTGTTCGATCAAAACGGCAAGTACCTCTATTTCCTCTCCGCTCGCGATTACAACGAAGTGGTTGGCGCGTTCGATTTCGAAGTCGCGAATCCCAAGGCCGTTCGCGTCTATGCGGTCACCCTCCGCGCGGATCTCCCCTCTCCCTTCGCTCCGCAAAGCGACGAAGTCTCGGTGAAGAAGCCCGGCGTCGAATCGAAGGATGCCAAGGATCAAAAGAAAGACGAGAACAAGGATGCGAAAAAGGAAGAGAAAAAAGACGAGAAGTCCGAAGCCAAGGACGATTCCAAGGAAAAGCCGGAGCCCTTTCGCATCGATCTGGCCGGAATTGCCGGCCGCGTCGTGGGATTGCCCATTCCTCCTGGCAATTTAACGGGTCTCGCTGCCGCCAAGGATACTGCCTATTATTTCGCTTTGCCCACGATCGGACTCTCCGGCCCTCTCCCGGGTGAAACTCCCTCCATTCACGTATTCGATATGAAGGAGCGCAAGGATCACGCTTTGCTTTCGCCGGCCAATGGCTACGCGCTTTCCTTCGACGGCAAGAAAATGCTCTATGCCGCCCCCCGCGAAGGCGCGAGTGACGACGATCAGGGCGGCAACACCGTTTACGGAATCGTCGACGCCACCATTCCCGCCGACGGTCCTCACAAAGTTGGCGAAGGCGCCCTCGACCTCAGTGCCCTGCGCGCCGAAATCGATCCTCCGGCGGAATGGAAGCAGATGTTCTACGAAGTCTACCGCCAGGAACGCGATTATTTCTTCGAAGCTTCCATGAACGGCGTGGACTGGGATGCGCAGCGCGATAAATACGCGCAGCTCCTGCCCTACCTTGCCAATCGTTACGACCTCACCTACATCCTCGGCGAAATGATCGGCGAGCTTTCCAATTCCCACACCTATGCCGGCGGCGGCGATTATCCCAATTTGAAGCCCGTAAGTACCGGCTTGCTCGGCGCCGGTTACGAGCTCGATTCCGCCAGCGGCCGTTACCGCTTCCAGAAAATTTTTCCCGGCGAAAATTGGAATGACACACTGCGCTCGCCGCTCACCGAACCAGGTGTAGACGTGAAGCAAGGCGATTACCTGCTCGCCGTCAACGGCCGTGAATTGCGCGCGCCGCAAAGCCCCTACGAATTACTGGTGAATACGGCCGGGCAAAACGTCACTCTCACCGTGAATTCGAAGCCCTCCGAGGAGGGCTCGCGCCGCGTCACCGTAAAGCCCATCGCCTCCGAATACAAGCTGCACGAGCTCGATTGGATCGATACGAATCGCCGCAAGGTGGACGAAGCCACCCAGGGCCGCGTCGGCTACGTTTTTCTGCCTGACATGGAAGACGTCGGCCTCAATGAATTCGTCAAACAGTGGTTCCCGCAAATTCGCAAGGAAGGCATGATTATCGACGTCCGTTACAACGGCGGCGGCTTCGTCGACCAAATCATCTTCGAACGCCTGCGCCGCATCGTTCTGGCCATGAGCACCGCCCGCAATTTCGAACCGGCCCCGAATCCCGATCCCGCCTTTTTCGGCTCCATGGCTTGCATCACCAATGAATACGCCGCCTCCGACGGCGATTTCTTCACCTACTATTTCAAGCTCTACAAGCTCGGTCCGGTGATCGGCATGCGCACCTGGGGTGGAGTCCGCGGCATTCGCGGCAATATTCCCCTGCTCGATGGCGGCTACCTCACTCGGCCCGAATTCTCGCTCTACGGCATGGACAGCCAGTGGGTCATCGAAAACAAAGGCGTCCAGCCCGATATCGTCGTCGATAACACTCCCGACCAGGTCATGGCTGGCCACGATCCCCAGCTCGAGAAAGCAATCGAAGTCGTCCTGAAACAAATCCAGGAGCACCCCAAAACGCTTCCCTCGCGGCCACCCGATCTCCCGGCCTATCCCACAAAACCCGGCCAATAATAATTCGCCCGTTTATCTCTTTTTCTAACGCATTTGTAGCTCCTTGTGTAGCGCCGCCCTTAAGGGCGGCAGCTTTTCGTCACCCATGCTCCCACTACCGGCTGGCCGGCGGCACAATCCCGTTCATCCGCAAATATTCCACCATCTGGCCGTAATGATTCGAAGAATGCGCCACCGCATCGATCAC
>JBGPTK010000288.1:0-4386 GCA_041490605.1 Terriglobia bacterium
GACGCGCGCGCCCCGGTAGAATTCAGCAAAGATGGTGAGCGAGACGAAGACGGAAAGAATCAAACAGATGGCGGACTGGATATTCCGACATCCAATGATGTACGCAATCACTCCGGCAATGATTCCGCCGCCCAGCGGCCAGGCAAAATTCCGGAACAAGCTTCCCAGCGAAGTCTTCCGCCAGGCCAGCAAGGGGCCGACGCCGGTGAGAAAGAGCAGGAACAGCGCGATGGGGATGTTCACTCGATTGAAGAAAGGCGCGCCCACGCTGATCTTGCTCCCGGAAACCCATTCCGAAAGCACCGGGAAGAGCGTTCCCCACAAAACGGCGAAGCAGGCGGCCAGCAGAATCAGATTGTTGAAAAGGAAACTGGACTCGCGCGAGATCATGGAATCGAGCTTGTTGTCGCTGTGCAAGTAATCGCGATTCTTCCAGAAGGCGATCAGGCAAACCGCGAGAATAACAATCAGGAAGCCGACGAACCATGTGCCGATGGAAGATTGCGCGAAGGCGTGCACCGAGCTGACTACTCCCGATCGCGTCAGCATCGTCCCGAGAATGCAAAGCATGAAGGTGCAAAATACCAGCCAGACGTTCCAAACTTTCATCATGCCGCGCTTTTCCTGCATCATCACCGAGTGCAAGAATGCGGTGCCCAAAATCCAGGGCATCAGCGAGGCGTTTTCAACCGGGTCCCAGGACCAATAGCCGCCCCAACCGAGCACGGCGTAGGCCCAGTGCGAGCCGAGCAGGATGCCGGCGCCCTGGAATCCCCAGGCCACCATGGTCCAGCGGCGGGTGATGTGAATCCATTTTTCGCCGGGATAGCGGCCGAGCAGGGCCGCGAGCGCGAACGCGAAAGGAATAGTGAAGCCGGTGTAACCGAGGTAGAGGATGGGGGGATGGATCACCATCTCCGGATATTGCAACAGAGGAGTGAGGCCGCGCCCATCCGCCGCGGCGACCAGGTGCAACGCGCCACCCACGCCGGGCGCGGCCAGAACCGCAAAGGGGCTGGCGACAAAATTGTTCAAGGTGAGGAAGAAAATCTGAACGCCCGCGAGGACCACCACGACGTAGGGCATCAATTCCGGATGCTTGCCGCGGTTCAGGAATAGCGCGAAGAAAACGTAAATCGAAAGCAGCCAACTCCAGAAAAGCAGCGAGCCTTCCTGTCCCGCCCACAAGGCCGCAAATTTGTAAAAATTCGGGAGGTCGCGATTGCTGTGAGACGCGACATAGGCCATCGAGAAATTGTCGGTGAAAAACAGGAAGACCAGGCTTCCGACGCCCAGGGTGACGAGGGGAAAGACGATCATCCCCGCGTTTCGCGCGCTCTTCAGCAGCAGCGGCTTGCGCGTGGCGATTCCGGCGATTCCAACAGAAAATGCATAGCAGGCGGAAAGCAGCGCCAGGACGATTGCAAACGATCCAAAAATATCCACGATTGCCCCTCAGTGGCAGTTACGTCTTGCCGTTGGGCTTGCCGGTTGGACTCGCCTCATATTTCGAAGCGCACTTTGCCTGCACCTGTTCGGCAACAAACCGTCCGTCGGGCATTTCCTTCCCTTCCACCAATGCCTGGGCGCCATCCTTGAATGTATCGGGTAAAGGATCGCGGCCCACATAGCTGACGGGGAGAGTTTTGCCCTCTTCCACCAGGACAAAGTCAATCCGGCCGGGCAAGTGCTGGATCGATCCTTCCTGCACATTTCCGCTGACGCGCATGCGCTGCTTCAGAGCGGCGCCCTTGAGCGTGGAAAGCTCGGAGATGGTGTGATAGTAGGTTTTCGTCTCGCTGACGCCGACCCAGCCAAGCCAAACCAGCGTCATCAGAATGATTCCTGCACCGATTGCGAATTTCGCGCGGGCATTCATGGTTATTTTATGCAGAATCCTTATTTAGTAAGATGCATTCTAACACATCACGCGGCAAAAGCTGTTAAATGCCCGGGAAATAGCATAGTACGAAAGTACTGTGTGCCTCGATCATCCGTACTGAACAGCCTTAATCAGATGCCGCGGCACATGGAACACTCTAGCGCAATGCGGCGAGGGCCTTTGCAATCCGGCCGCCCAGGCTGGCGGCAAACTCGGCCGAACCCGAAGGATCTCCCAGATAGGGATCGAAGATGGGCCGTCCGTTTTCGAGCACCAGCCGATCGCTCATTCCCGCTTGCTCGAGCGCGGGGATAATTTCGCCGGAATCGGCGCCGATGGGAACAATCCTCTTCGGCATATAGGAATGCTCAATCCGTTTGATGACGGTGGACGCGAATTTGCGGATGTGAGCCGGGCGCACAAAAGCCTTGGAACTTTCGCCCGCGGCCGAGGCCAGCTCTTCGAGCGGACATTCGCAGATATCCGCGAGGAAAAATCCGCGGCGCTGAAATTCAGCGAGAGCCTCTTCTTCCGAGGCCACCTGCTCCAAGGAAATCCCGGCGCCGCCCATCAGTTCCTGGAAGAGAATCCGATGGTAGCCGGAGCGCTCCCCGCCGGCGTCGCCGGGCCGGTAGAAAAAATCATCGATGAGCGGCGGGGGAGCATCGTTGAGCAGGAGCACCTGAATATGAATGGGACGGTACTTGGAGGCCCATTCGAGACGCTCGTACCGGCGGCGCAAATGGGAAGAAATTGCCGGGAGCCCGCACCCGTCGCAATAAAGAGGCCTAACCTGCGCGTTCACTGGTAGAGCATGGCACGCGCGGAGAACGAGCGCAAGCGGGGCGGCGAGGTTCGCGGCGGGTGATGGGGCGGGCAGGCGGCGAGCGGGAGCCTGCACCAAAAGAAAACGCGGAGGCACAAGCGGAAGAGCCTGCGCCTCCGCGCGGACGAAACTTATTTTCCGGTCACTTTCCGATTTTGGTTCGCAGGCAGCCGTGGATTTCCGGCGCCATTTCCGTGACGTTCATCCCCGAGGAGGTAATGAATTTGCAGCTCAGGATTTGCCGGGGCGCATCGTCGTCCGGGAGTTGACAGGTGACGCGGCAATACTGGCATTCCTGGTTCCAGCAGAATCGCCCGTACGGAATTGTATCCGGGCTGATGAATTGAAAACAGCGCAGAAGAGAATTTTTCTCCGGGACCAAAAAGTTTTTCCCAAGAATGGTGATCTCGACCAGACGTTCGAAGGGACGAAAGATTTCAGCCATGCCCAGCCCGCCTCCAGAGACAACCTCAAATGTGAGAACGAAGCTAAATCACAAATGACCTGGCAGCAAGAAGGAGATCAGGAAGCGTGCCCAAGTGCCAACGGGCAGGTTTTTGGATTATGGGAAGAAGATGAGATCGAAGAATACACCGGCGAGATCTTTTTGCCAACAAGGTGAAAACTGATCGGTATTTGAAAGAAGGCGATCCCTCGCCCCGATCATGCCGGGTTTCGGGATGACGGAAGGACCGCCTTATGGCGGAAGCGCCGCCTTACAGGGCCCTTAGACTGCGCGAACCAGCCGGCGATATTCTTCCTCGGATTGCGGTGGAAGCAGAACGATCAGCGTGTAAATTCCAAGCGCCGTGCCGAACGGGAAGCTGAGAAGCGTGATCACGCCCATGACCAGTGCCAGCGTCCTTCCCCACTGTTCGTGCTGCAGCAAGGCCCATCCGGTCAGGACGTCCACAAGCCCGAAGATAATGGCTACCGCGCCGCCGAACGCGATGGATGATCCAATCAGCCGTCCAAACGGCATGCCCATAAAAACGTGCGGGAAGGTATTCATCACGTGAGGCAGGAACGCGCTCCCCACGAACGCCAGCCAGGCGCCGCCAAAGGCATGAAGGACTCCGCGCAAAATCCAAAGGATTCCGAGGATGCGCAGGTGATTATTCATGTTCCTGGGAGCAGGAGCAGAAGCGGCGTACTGCGCCGGGCGCGCCGCAGGCGCAGCCTGAGGCGAGGCGGGAACGCCGGCCGGGCCCAGGCCCTTTCCGCAAGAGCTGCAGAATTTCGCATCCGAACTCAATTCCTTGCCACACTGATCGCAAAACACAGTTCACCTCCGATACTCCAAGCCTCTATTAGAACAATACGGATGAAGGATGAGTTTAGTTCCAAAGCTTCAAAAATGAAATAGCGGCAAACGGCAAGCAGGATGTTTCTGGCGGAGCCTCAGAAAAATTGGCCCATGCGGCGGAATTTTTCGTAGCGGGCGGAGAGCAATTGCTCCGTCGAGAGCTTGGAGAGTGCTTCCAGGTCGCGCGCCAGCACGCGCTCCAGCATTCGCGCCGCCGCTTCATAATCGTTGTGCGCGCCGCCTTCCGGCTCATCCACGATTTCGTCGATCAAACCGAGTTTCAACAAATCCTGCGCGGTGATTTTCAAGGCTTCCGCCGCGATTTCGGCCTTGCGCGGATCGCGCCACATGATGGAAGCGCAACCCTCCGGC
>JBGPTK010000289.1:0-4323 GCA_041490605.1 Terriglobia bacterium
CGACCTGTTCAGCGGCGGCAACTTCCGGCGGTTGACGATTTTCGCGCTGGGCATCATGCCGTACATCACGGCATCGATTATTTTGCAATTGATGGTGGTGGTGTGGCCGTACCTGGAGCGCCTGCAAAAAGAAGGCGAGCTCGGCCGCCGCAAAATCACCCAGTACACGCGCTACTTGACGATTATCCTGAGTATTTTCCAGTCATTCACCATCGGCTTGACGCTGATGCGGCAAAACCTGAGCGGCCAGGCGCTGGTGTATCACCCCGGCATCCGGTTCCTGCTGATGACCATCCTGACGCTGACCACGGGCTCGGCGTTCATCATGTGGCTGGGCGAGCAGATCAGCGACCGGGGAATCGGCAACGGCATGTCGCTGATTATTTTTGCCGGCATTGTGGTGGGTTTGCCGCGCGCGGTGGCGGATTTGTGGGGCAAGACCAGCTCACAGCAGTGGGGTCCCTTCACGCCCCTGGCGATTATCGCCTTGCTCGTATTGATGGTGGCCGTGGTGGCGTTCATCGTTTACGTGGAAGGCGGCCAGCGGCGCATTCCGGTGCAGTACGCCAAACGCGTGATGGGACGAAAAGTGATGGGCGGGCAGATGACCTATCTTCCGTTGCGCGTGAATTCCGGCGGCGTGATTCCGCCGATTTTCGCCAGCTCGTTGCTCACCTTCCCGCAGACCCTGGCCTTGTTCTTCCAGAAGAGTTCGCCGGGAATGGAAAAGTTCGCCAAGGCGCTTTCCTGGGGCGAACCGCTGTACACGCTGGTGTACGTGACGCTGATTCTTTTCTTCGCGTTTTTTTACGTGGGAATCATTTTCAACCCCACGGAGCTGGCCGACAACATGCGCAAGTACGGCGGATTCATCCCGGGCATTCGTCCGGGACGAAACACGTCGGAACACATCAACCGGATCTTGACGCGCTTGACGTTTGTCGGCGGCGTTTACCTGGCCATCGTCTGCCTGCTGCCCGAATGGCTGATTTCCGGCGTTCACTTGCAGCACTTGCCGGTGTGGCTGGGCGGGGCGTGGTTTGACGCGCATATGTGGCGCTTCGTGCTGGAAGGCCTGGGCGTCACCTTCTATTTCGGCGGAACTTCTTTGTTGATTGTGGTGGGCGTTGCCATGGATACGGTGCAGCAAGTGGAGGCACAACTGGTGATGCGGAACTATGAAGGCTTCGTTCGCAAGGGAAAGGTGCGCAGCCGTCGTGGCTAGCAACGTCGACCGGACGGCTGGAGAACGATCGCTGCGGCGCGCGGTGATCTTCCTGGGGCCTCCGGGCGCGGGCAAGGGGACGCAGGCAAGACGAGTGGCGCAGGTCTATGGCGTGCCGCATCTTTCCACCGGCGACATGCTGCGCGACCACATCAGCCGGCGGACGGAGCTGGGGCGGCAAGCGAAGCCGCTGATGGATCGCGGCGCCCTGGTGCCGGATGAACTGATGCTGGGCATGGTGGATGATCGCCTGTCGCAGCCGGACTGCGCGAATGGTTTCGTGTTCGACGGATTTCCGCGCACGCTGCCGCAAGCGCGCGATCTGGACGTAATTCTCCAGCGCCGCGGTCTGGGCGATCCCATCGTGATTCACTTCGCCGTGGATTACGAAGGGCTGATCCGCAGGCTGACGGGGCGCCGCACCTGCAGCATCGGCGGCGAGATTTACAACGTGTACGACCATCCGCCCAAGGTAGAAGGCCGGTGCGATGCGGATGGCGGCGAGTTGATCCAGCGTCCCGATGACCAGCCGGAGGTGATCCGGGGCCGCATTGAGGCGTATGACCGGCAAACCAAGCCGCTGGTGGAATATTACTCGGGACGCCGCGTGTTGCGGACGGTGGATGCTTCGGCGGACATGGATTTGGTAACGCGCGCCGTGCTGGATATTCTGGGCGCCGCTGCTTTGGAAAAATGATTATTTGCCGATCCGCAACGGAATTGGAAAAGATGCACAAGGGCGGGATGGTTGTCTGGAGCGTCCTGACCAAGCTGCGGGAAATGGCCAAGCCCGGCGTCACCACCAAGGAATTGGATGCGGTGGCCGAGCGGACGTGCGCCGCGGAAGGCGTCCGGCCGGCGTTCAAAGGTTACCGGGGCTATCCCGCTTCGGTGTGCGCCTCGATCAACAATGAAGTGGTGCACGGGATTCCGTCGGCCAAACGGAAATTGAACGGGGGAGACATCCTCTCGATCGATTTCGGCGTCGAGTCCGACGGCTACTTCGCCGATGCGGCGGTCACGTTTCCGGTGGGCAAGATCGATCCCCAGCGCGAAAAGCTGCTTCGCGTGACCCGCGAATCGCTGGAACAGGCGATCGAGAAAGCCCGGCCCGGCAACCGGCTGAGCGATATTTCGGCCGCGGTGCAGGGCTGGGTGGAGCAGAACGGGCTATCGGTTGTTCGCGAGTTTGTAGGCCACAGCATCGGCACGAAAATGCACGAAGACCTGCAGCTTCCGAATTATGGCGCGCCCGGGCACGGTCCGCGTTTGCAGGCGGGCATGGTGCTGGCAATCGAGCCGATGGTAACCAGCGGCGGGCCGGAAGTACGGGTGCTGAGCGATAAGTGGACGGCGGTGACCGCGGACGGAAGCGATGCCGCGCATTTCGAACACACCGTCGCCATTACCGCGAATGGGCCCTGGATTCTGACGCGGCCGCGGGACGCATCGGGTCCCTGCTGGTAGGGATTTCATACCAAAGACACTTGATTTTTTATTTGGGAGTTCATGAGGAAAAGGCCAGAGCAAGAGAAGAAGAAACCGACCGACGGCAATCCGAAAGAGGACGCCATCGAGGTGATGGCCGTGGTGATTGAACCGCTGCCGAACGCGATGTTCCGGGTGGAACTCGAAAATAAGCACAAGGTGCTGGCGCATATTTCGGGAAAAATGCGCAAGAATTTTATCCGCATCCTGCCGGGCGACCGGGTGGCGGTCGAGTTATCGCCTTATGACCTGACCCGCGGCCGGATCGTATACCGGTATAAGTAGCAGCGGCCGCGGCGGTGGAGCGGCCAGGGGAGTAAGCCAGAAATGAAAGTTCGCGCATCCGTAAAAAAGATCTGCATGAAGTGCAAAGTGGTCCATCGGCGCGGCGTGGTTCGGGTGATTTGCTCCAATCCGAAGCACAAACAGCGCCAGGGTTAGGGAGGATTTCGAATGGCTCGCATCGCAGGTGTCGATCTTCCGCCGAACAAGCGCCTCTGGGTTGGCCTGACCGCGATTTACGGGATCGGCCAGGAGCGCGCGCGGAAGCTTTGCGCCAAATCAAACGTCGACGAAACGAAAAAGATCAAGGACCTGACCGAGGAAGAAGTGAATCGCCTCCGCCAGTCGATTGAATCCGAGGGCCGGGTGGAAGGGGATCTCCGCAAGGAGGTTCAGATGAACATCCGGCGCCTGATCGATATTCAGTGCTATCGCGGGCTGCGGCACCGCCGCAATCTTCCGGTGCACGGCCAGCGAACGCATACCAACGCGCGAACCCGCAAGGGTCCGCGGAAGGGCGCCGTGGCCGCCAAGAAGAAAGTGGCGGTGAAGAAGTAGCGCTTCGATAACGCGGCAGGAAACGTAAAGGAGAACAACGCACTTGGCCAAGGAACCGCAGGACGCCGCCGCTGCGCCGGCAGCAAAGCCGGCGAAGCGTAAGAAGGAATTCCGGAAGAAGCGCGAGAAGCGCGTGGTGCCGCATGGCGTGGCGCACGTGCAAGCCACCTTCAACAATACGATTGTGACGCTCACCGATCCAGCGGGAAAGGCGTTGAGCTGGTCGTCGGCCGGTTCCGTGGGATTCAAAGGCTCGCGCAAAGGCACGCCCTATGCCGCGCAACAGGCCGCCGCAAGCGCCGCCGGCGTGGCGCGCGATACGTACGGACTGAAAACGATCGATGTGCGCGTGAAGGGGCCGGGCGCGGGACGCGAATCGGCGATCCGGGCGCTCGCTTCCGCCGGCCTGCACATCCACTCGATCAAGGACGTGACCCCGGTGCCGCACAACGGCTGCCGGCCGCCCAAGCGCCGCCGCGTCTGACGTGAAACGGTTTCGAGAAGAAAGCAAAAGGAGAAGGAGAATTGGCAAGACATCGTGAAGGGGTTTGCCGGCTGTGCCGCCGGGAAGGCATGAAGCTCTTCTTGAAGGGCCTGCGGTGTTTTACGGAGAAGTGCGCGATCGAGAAGCGCAATTTTGTTCCGGGCCAGCATGGCCAGGCCCGCCGGGCCAAGATGGTGGGCTATGGCGTGCAGTTGCGCGAGAAGCAGAAGGTGAAACGGACGTACGGCCTGCTGGAGAAGCAGTTTCGCCGTTATTTTGAAAACGC
>JBGPTK010000290.1:0-4318 GCA_041490605.1 Terriglobia bacterium
GAGAACAGGGACTATAAATCACCCGCGGGCGCTTCGCCAGGGATCAGGGAATATTTTGTTTCTTGCTTGAATGAGCCGCGGAATGGTTTTAGAATCGCCTCGCTTCGAAGTTGCTGCACGCTGAGCCCCTCCCGGTGGAATTTTACGGGTGGCTAATCGCGATGCAAAGAGGAATACACAGTGTATACAAGTTCCTTCCACTACGTGCGGGCTTCCTCGCTGGAGCAGGCCGCCTCGCAGCTTGCCGAGCTCGGCGAGGATGCCAAGGCGCTGGCCGGCGGCCAAAGCCTGATTCCACTGATGAAGCTGCGGCTCTCGCGGCCCAGCGCGCTGATCGATTTGAATTTCATCCCCGGCTTATCCCGGGTGCGCAAACATGACGGCAAGATCGAAATCGGAGCGATGGCCCGGCATACGGACATCGAAGATTCGGCGGACGCGCTCGAAATTCCGATTCTGCACGACTGCGCCGCGGGAATCGCCGACGTGCAAGTGCGCAATCGCGGAACAATCGGCGGCTCGCTGGCCGAAGCCGATCCGACCGGCGATTGGGCGCCGGTCCTTCTGACGCTGGCAACGGAAGTACATAGCATCGGCCCCAAAGGATCGCGCACCGTTGCGCTCTCGGAATTTTTCCGGGATGCGTACACCACGGTGCTGGAACACGGCGAGCTTTTGCGCGAAGTCACTGTAAAAATTCCTCCGAAGAAGTCCGGCGGCGCCTACTTGGCATTCAAGCGCTGCGCGCCCGTCTATGCCAGCGCCAGCGCGGCGGTGCAAATGACCATGGCCGATCACGATACCTGCGAAGCCGCGCACATTTTCCTGGGTTGCGTGGGGCTGCTGCCGGTTCATGCGGTGGAAGCGGAGCGCGAATTGCACGGCCGCAAAGTTACGCCAAAATTAATCGAGGCAGCCGCGGAAGCCGCGATGGCCGCGGCTGATCCGCAGTCCGATATGCGCGGCTCCGCGGATTACAAGCGAGTGCTGGTGCGCAGCTTGACGAAGCGAGCCATTGGAATCGCCTTGCGGCGTTGCCGCGGAGAACAGGTGGAGGTGAGCCATGAATACATCGGGCGCAGCTAAACGCGTGCCTGTGCACGTGACGGTCAACGGGAAACCGTATGACCTGGAAATCGAGCCGCGCCTTTTGCTGGTGGACCTGCTGCGCGAGGAACTGAACCTGACCGGCACGCACATCGGCTGCGACACCAGTTATTGCGGCGCCTGCACCGTGCTGCTGAACGGCCAGACGGTGAAGTCCTGCACGGTTTTCGCGGTGCAGGCGGATCAAGGTGAAGTGCTATCCGTCGAGGGACTCGCGAAAAATGGAGAATTGCATCCGATCCAGCAGGCCTTCGCCGTGTGTCACGGGTTGCAGTGCGGATACTGTACGCCGGGCTTGCTGATGTCCATCTACCATCTGCTCGCGAAAAATCCGCATCCGAAAGAAAAAGAGATGCGCAAAGCGATCGCGGGAAACACTTGCCGCTGCACGGGCTATCAAAATGTATTGAAAGCCATTCGAATGGCGGCGGGATTAACAACCAAGGAAAACAAATAAATGCACATCAGCTTTGGCGGGGATTTCACGGTCAAGAAAACGCCGGAAGAAGTTTACGATTTTTTGACGGACGCGAACCGGTTCTGCCCTTTGCTTCCCGACTACCAGAGTATGCAGAAGGATGATGAAACGCATTTCACCGTCACCATGCGCGTGGGCATTTCGCATATCCGGGGAGACGCCAAAGTGAAGATGGTTTTGCTCGAGGCCGAGAAACCCCGCCACGCGGTATATGAGGGGAAAGGCGACGTGGCGGGCGGCAATGCCACTCTCAGGGCCGGCTTCGATCTCGAGAAAGTCCCCGAGGGGACAAAAGTAATTTGGAAAGGCGATTCGCAGATTGTGGGACGCCTGGCTTCTCTGGCAGGAGGCTTGCTGGAGCCGCTGGCGAAGAAAAACGTGCAGAAATTGATTGACGGCTTGCAAGCCGCGTTGACTTAGACGCGATACGTATTGCGAAGGCGGGGGAAAGTTCGTGGCGAAAAAACGAGCATCCGCGAAAGTCAGTAAATCCAAGGCGAAGGCGAAGCCGAAGCCGAAGCGCAAAGCCGTGGGTCACGCCGAGTCTCCGGATCGTTGGGTCGGCAAACCGATCCAACGCCGCGAAGAAACGCGCCTGGTGCAAGGCCGCGGCATTTTCGTGGACGACAACAAACTGGAAGGCATGCTCTACGTGAAAATGGTTCGTTCGCCATACGCGCACGCGAAAATCGAACGAGTCGATGTGTCGCGAGCGGAGGCTTTGCCGGGAGTGGTTTGCACGCTGACGGGCGCGGAGGTGGCCCGCCTGGTAAAGCCATTTCCTGAAATTGGTCCCGGCGTCGGACAGCAGATCGTGGATTATCCCATGGCCGTGGAAAAAGTCCGGTATCAAGGCGAGCCCGTCGCCGCCGTGGTTGCGATTTCCGCGATGATCGCCGAAGACGGTGCGGAGTTAGTGGAAGTGGAATACCAGGGCCTGCCGGTGGTGATGGATGCGGAGACCGCGCTCAAGGATGAATCCATTCTTCACGAAGGCGCGGGAACGAATCGAAATTGGCACGGCGAATTCGAATATGGCGAAGTCGACAAAGCCTTTGCCAGGGCGGCCCACGTTGTCCACATTGACCGGCTCCACTTTCATCGCTTCTCCAGCACTCCGCTGGAAAACAATGCGGTAATTGGCCAATGGATTCTGAAGGAAGATCGAATCAACTTCTGGGCCAACAATTCCTTCCCAGCATTCGCGGCGCAATTTCTTTCCCCGGCGCTGGGCGTGCGCATCGACCAGATGCGCATGCAGAGCCAGGATATCGGCGGCGGCTTCGGAATCAAGATCACGAATTATCCCTACATGGCGATCTGCGCACTGGCTTCGCGCAAAACGGGCGGCAAGCCCGTGAAGTGGACCGAAACCCGCACCGAGCACATGCTCGCGAGCGCCCACGGCAACGAGCGCACCTTTCTGGATACTCGCGTGGCGCTCGATAAGGATGGCGTAATCACCGCCATTGATTCGCGGCACATCGATGATTGCGGAGCCTATCCGCGCTACGAGCCGCTGGGTTGCATCATTTGGGCGCAAGTGCTGCCGGGCGCCTATCGCATCAAAAGCATGCGCATCGATTTTTCCCAGGTGGTCACGAACAAGTGTCCGGTAGGCCCGAACCGCGGTTATTCGCGCATGCAGCATTTGTGGTTTCTCGAGCGCGTCATCGATTTATGCGGCCACGCCCTGGGAATCCCCAACGACACGATCCGCATGCGCAATTACATCCAGCCGGAGGAATTTCCCTATACCACCCCGAACGGCTGCATTTATGACTCGGGCAATTATCCGCAGATGCTCAAAATCGCCAAAGGCTTGATCGGCTGGGACGATTGGAAGCAAAAACAAAAGAAAGCGCGCGAAGAAGGCCGCATGATCGGCATCGGAATCGGCAGCACGCTCGATTCCGGCACCAATAATTTCGGCCAGGCGCGAATCATCAATTCGTACGCGCCGTATTCGGGCCAGTCCAAAGCCGCCAACGCCAAGCTGGATATTTACGGCGAGGTTGTGGTCAGCCTCGGCTCCGTTCCGCAGGGCCAGGGCCACGAGACGACAGCGTCGCAAGTCGTCGCCGAAGTCCTGGGCATCCCGCCGGAACTCATCAATATTCGCCCCGGCTTCGATAGCGATCAAAACGTTTACACCGGCCACACCGGAACCTACGCCAGCCAGTTCGCCGTCACCGGGCTTTCCGCGATTCACGGCGCGGCGCAAAAGCTGAAAGCGGAAATGAGCCGCCTGGCGGCCTTCGCCCTGAAAGCGAATGAAAAAGACCTGGAATTCGGCGTTGGCAAGCAAGGCCCTGAAGTCCGCGTGAAGGGAAACGGAAAATCCATCAATTATTGGGGACTGGCGAATCTGGTCAACGTGAACAATGCGGAGTTGCCGCAATCGTTTGAGGACGTCACTCTAAATTGCCGCTACGTTTATAAAGCTCCCTTCACGGTTCCCGACGTCGCGCGCAAGTACGGAAATCTGACGCTCACCTATGCCTCCCAGTTGCATATAGCCGTGATCGAGATCGATCGCGAGACTTTTCAGCCGAAAATTCTCGCTTATGCTTCGGTCGACGATTGCGGCAAGGCAATCAATCCCATGATCGTCGAAGGCCAGGTCCACGGAGCGACCGCGCATGGCATTGGCGCCGCGCTGATGGAAGATTGCCGGTACGATAAGGACGGCGACATGCTGGCCAGCACGTTCAGCGATTACACTCCCATCAC
>JBGPTK010000291.1:0-4311 GCA_041490605.1 Terriglobia bacterium
CAGCGCCGGAAATTACTTCTTTTCCGCCATCGCTGGCTTGGCCGGCTTGCTTTTCAGCTCGACAACGATCGCATCCATCCCTTTGTCACCGGTGTTTTCCGGCAAATGGATGGTGCTCGGGCCGTATTGCGCCTCGCCCGCCTTGCGGGTCCACTCTTCCTTTTTCCCGCCGGGAAAGTTGAACTGCCCGTTGGCGTCGGTGAGGAACACCACAACCGCCGCTGGATGGCTGTGCATCACCGACTTCTCGTGCGGGCCGTAATGAACTTTCAGAATGCGAACCTGGGCGTTCTCGCTGACGACGGTGTAATGCTTGGGATCGACCTTGGCCGCGTCCTGGGCCGAGACGATCGGGGCGAAACAGGTACACAACACCACCGCAAAAAGCGCTAGCCGCACTGGCATGTTGCTCTCCTTGGACTTGTGGGATTTTCCGCAAAAGCACCACACCCTACTCCGGCAGGATATTGAAGTCAATCAGGCTTTGATATCGACCACCTGGCACGATCGACTGGATACGGGGGGCAAGGGCACTTCTGTCTCCCGCCAAAAATATCATCGTACTATCGCCGCCACAAACCGGAAGAATTGTGGAATCCGGGCGTGGATCGACCTCTTTTGGCGGAAGCCGCGATAAATACCAGCACTTAGCCTATGGTCACCAGTTTCCTGAGCTGCCCACGCGCCCGAAAACAGGGCTTCGAAAGCCGCTATCGGGAGGATATTCGTTTGAATGCGGACCGGCCGAGGAGATCCTTGGCGGCCAGGAGTCCTGAAGCGCCATGAAGGCCGGGCCCGGGATGGGTGGAGGCTCCAATGTGGTAGAGGCTGCCAATTGGGGTGCGATGGCTGGGCAGACCCGGGAGCGGGCGCCACAGGAAAAATTGGCTGGGGTCGCAGGAACCTGCGTAGGGATCGCCTCCCACCAAATTAATATTCGTGCGCGCCAGATCGGCGGGGGAAATGACGACGCGTTTCCTCATGGCCGAGGTGAGATTCGGAATCTGACGCTCCAGTTTTTGGATGACGCGATCGGCGAAATGTTCGCGGAGAGATTCGGTCCATTCGCCGTCGCCGGTGTCCAGTTTTCCCGCAGCGTCGCCGGTGGGACGGCTGGGAAGTTCCTGAAGCTGAATCCAGAAAATCCAGGAACCTTTCGGGCAGCGGGATGGATCGACGGCGACGGGTTGGCCGAGCACGATGGTGGGATCGGCAGGCAAGAGGCCTCGTTCGGCTTCGTTCACGGCGCGCGAAACGCCGTTGAGCCCGTCACAAACGTGGATGATGGCGGTGCGATCGAGACGCGCGGCTTCACTTTGCCAGCGGGGAGGCTCGGAGAGCGCGATGTGAATCTGCATATCGGCGCGGCCGTAGCGGAATCGTTTTGTATTTTTGGCGACCCAGTCCGGCACGACGCGGGAATCCAGCAGGGAAAGATAAAGCTGGTTGGGAGTGACGTTGCAGATGACGGCGCGGCGCGCTTCGATCACTTTTCCTTGAAGGCGGACGCCCACGGCGCGGCCGTTGCGAACCTCCACACTTCCCACATGCGCATCGGGCTCGAGTGTTCCGCCCAAATCTTGAATCAGTTTTACGAGCGCGTCCGCCAATCGCGCTCCCCCGCCCTTCGGCACGGGCATTCCTCCCAACTGCAACGCCACGGCAATCAGTTTGTTCATGTAGCCCGAGGTGGCATTGTCGGGGCCGAGACCCGTGTGCAGGACCCACGGAGCGAGAAGCCCGTGAATTTTCGGGGAGTGGAAAGTTTGGGTGAGCCAATCGCGGCTGGTGCTCAGTAACTCCGAGGCGAATTCGAGCGATCCGCGCACCTTCATGCGGCGAAGCCACTTCCCCACCAGGCGCGCGCCATCCCAGGACCAAATTTCCGTGCCGAGCAAACCGAATGCAAGCTCCGCTTTGCCCAGGAAAGTTTCGACTTCGCGAGCCCAAGCATCGCCATCGCCCGCCGCGTGACGTTCAAATTCTTCCTGATTCGCGGATTGCGAGGTGGAAAGAAACGCCGAGCTGCCGTCTGGAAAAAGCGCCGCCGTTGGATATTCGGTGTTCCGATATTCCAGGCCGCGAGATTCGAGATCATTCTTCAGGATTCGAAAAGATTCGGAGCCGGTGAACAGGGGATGCCACGCGGAGTAAACATCGTGGACGAATCCGGGCTCGGTGATCTCCGCCGTGCGGATGTTGCCGCCGAACCAGGAGTTGCGCTCGAGAACGCAAACCTTCCAGCCGGCTTTGGCCAGGAGCGCCGCGCCGACCAGGGAATTTATCCCGCTGCCCACAAAGATGGCGTCAAAGGTGTCGCTCATGCGAGGTTTTTTCAGGTGCGAGGCACTTGAGCGGCGCGCGCCTGATCGGAATTCCCTTTCGCGGCTCGTTCCATTTCAGCCAGAAGTTCGGCGGTGGTGAGCACGCGGCCGAAGAACAGATCGATATTTTTGAGAGTGGCCTGATGCATGGCCTGGTCGAAGGTGGCATTGGTGTCGCTGGGAAAGGCCACCTGGTAATCGCGCATGAACGCGGAGCGCGCGGTGGATTCGCAACAGACGTTCGTGGCGGTGCCGGTGATGATGATCGTTTCGATCTTGTGATAGCGGAGGATGGCGTCGAGTTCGGTCTCGAAGAAGGAATCATACTTGTGCTTAACGATGCAATATTCCGAGGAACCTTCGCGCGGTTGCATCATTCCGGGATACATCTGGAAGCTGGGATCATCGCGCCACAAGGTTCCCTGGCGTATAGCGGGGAATTTTTTCAGCATCAGGCCGCCGATGGGCGGACGGTGGTCGGACTGCGTCCAGATGACGGGCATGGAATGTTTTCGCGCGAAGGTGATCAATTTTTCGAGCAATGGAATTATCGCGCGGGCGGGAGGAGTCTCAAAGGCAGCGCCTTCCGCCACAAAGGCGTTTTGCATGTCGATCACCAGCAGCGCGGTGCGGCGAGGATCGACGTGGAAGAATGGCTCGCGTTGAGTGTTCGAATCTTGAGGCATAAGAACCTGATTGTATGGCGCCGTAGCTTCAGGGGCTAAAGCCCGCTTTTCTTGGTAGTGGGTCAGTTTGCTTATTCCGGCCGGTTTTCGTGGCGCAGGTACTCTTGCCTGTGCGCGTTAGTCCGGGCATTCGGTGGGTGCACAGCCAAGAGTGGCTGTGCCACTGCAAACTGACCCACTACCCTTTTCTTGCAAAAGCATATGCCGGAGCTAAAGAGTCTGTGTGGCAACTCGGTCTTGGTTCATGTAGCGCCCGCCTTCAGGCGGGCATATGATTGATTCTACAGATGCCGCCCTGAAGGGCGGCGCTACACAACCGCCCCCAATCAACGTTGCCACACAGACTCTAAAGCTCCGACCCCCTAAAAAACATGCGACGAATTTCCGACTCAGGACACTAGCGGTCGGGCTTTTTCCAGATATCGCGTTCGTGCATCAGTTCGATTTGTTTCTTGGTTACTTTTTCGTTGTATTCGGCGTGCTTCATCGGCTCGCGATTCAAATAAAGATTTTTGGGATAGATGGGCTTCTCGTAAACGATCTGGTAAAGCTCGGTGCGAAGGTCTTTCATCCAATTATCCCACTTGGCGCGGGCGCGATGATCGCGCAGGGCTTCGACATCAATCACGCCCGCGACGTAACTCGATCCGCCGCTGTATTCGAGTTTGCCGACCTTTTGGCCGCGGTAATTGAAAATGTAGGAGTGTCCGCCAAAGGTATCGATGGGCGTGGTCTCTTCGGGGAAAAGGTAATAGGTGCCAACGTTGGGAGCGACGATGTACATATTGTTATCCAGGGCGCGCGCCGCGCTCTGGATTTCAAAGTAATCGTTGCCGGTGCCGGGATGCGGGTAGGACGCGCGATAGACAATCTCCGCGCCGTTCATGGCCAGGGCCCGGGCATTTTCCGGATACGAGCCTTCGTTCGCCATCATGATGCCCATCCGCCCGATTTCCGTATCCACCACGGGCCAAAATGCCTGGAGATTGCGTCCATATTTCTCAACCCACCAATCGTAGATGTCATGCGGGCAGACGGAATGTTCCACCGGCCACAGCGGCGACACTTTGTAATGCTGCAGGATAATTTCGCCCTGGGGATTGATGATGAAGCCGACGTTGAAGAAGCGGTCCTTGATATCGGGGTGCCTGGCTTTGGCCTGCGCCATGATGAAGCAATCCCATTGCCGGGCCAGCTTGCTGATTTCTTCGGTTTCCTCGCCGGGAATATCGATGGCGCATTCCCGCGCGAATTTTACATGATCCATGTCCAGCACTTCGTCATTAAAAGCCTGCAGGGCG
>JBGPTK010000292.1:0-4294 GCA_041490605.1 Terriglobia bacterium
ATCGATAGCTCGGTGATTGGAGTGATCGTGAGGTCGCATTCGCAGTTGAAGAAGGCTGGAGGGAAGTTGCGGATTGCGGTGGCGAGTGGAATGGTGGAGCGAGCGTTGGTGCTGACGCAATTGCACAAGGTGATTTCGCTGCATCCCACCGCGGCGGAAGCGTCGGCTGAATTTTTGGCGCAGACGGCGAAGAAATAGTTTGCGGAACGAGGCGTTACGACTGCGCGCGCCCGGTGGTGGCGGGCGAGTTGGCGGCAGCGCAGCTACTCTTGGCCGTGAATTTGCCGAATGCTTGGACGTGAGCGCGCAGGCAAGAGTGCCTGTGCCACTAAAACCGGCGGGCCGCGGAATTGACTTGGGAGCGGAGCGCGTCCTAAAATGCGCCGGACCAAGGCATGGGCGCGGCTGAAGCCGGCCCCTACATGGCTAATATGGTGGAGGATGTGAACGATGGAGTGGCGCGATCTGCATTCGGAAAAGATTGAGGAATTCACGCAGTTTTCGTTTTATTCGATCAAGAAGCACCAGCAGGGGAAGGAAGTGGAATTCCGGATTACCGTGAAAGAGTTCGCGCTGGCGCCGCCGGGACAGCATCTGCGATTTTTTGCGGAGGCGGATAAGCAGGTGAATCAGGGCACAGCGGCTTTTTTGCCGGCGGGATGGGGAGATTCGGCGGCCAACGCGCTGGCCGATTGCGTCCGGTTGATCCGGCAATTTCCATACGAAGGCGTTGAATAGGAGTGAAACCGTGGACCTTTTGAAAAAAGAAATTCAGCCGGGCATTCATGTGGTGGAGTTTTCGGGAAGCATTCATGCGGGACGGGAATGCGAGCGGATCGAAACGGCGGTCGAGGAGCACATCAAGGGAAACCAGACGCGCCTGATTTTTGATTTCACCCGCGTGAGCTACATCGATAGCCCCGTGATCGGAATGATCGTAAAAGCGCATTCGCGGCTGCGGAAATCCGGCGGCGGATTGCGATTGGCCGCGGTCCCCGGCGGGATGGTGGAAAAAGTGCTGATGCTGACGCGGCTGCACAAGGTGATTCCGCTGCACGGCACGTCCGCCGAGGCTTCCAACGATTTTGTTCCGGAGGCCGCTGCCAAGTGGCCGGAAATTTGCGAAGAGTGACCGGCGCGGAGTGCGCAGCGATTTGAGAGCAGCGAATCGTGATACCAAGCCCGCCATTCGTGACGCTCCGAAGTTCACAACTAAGGCTCACCATCCAAGATTGAAAACCACTTTTAAAGGCTGGACGATTTGCATCACCATGAGCCGGAGATTTTCGCTCGCCGATTTCGGCCGTTGCGACGCCGCGTCCGCGGGAGAGGTGTGAAGTGACGCTCGGGGCGGGGACAAAACTCGGGCCGTATGAAATTGTGTCGCCGCTGGGCGCGGGCGGGATGGGAGAGGTGTATCGCGCGAAGGATACGCGGCTGGGACGCGAGGTGGCGCTGAAGGTTTTGCCGGAAGCATTTGCGCGGGATGCGGAGCGCATGGGGCGGCTGCGGCGCGAGGCGCAGGTGCTGGCGTCGCTGAATCATCCGAATATTGCGTCGATTTATGGATTCGAAGATTCGAACAACGCGCATGCGCTGGCGATGGAGCTGGTGGAAGGGCCGACGCTGGGGGATCGGATCAAAACGAGAGCGATGCCCGTGGAAGAGGCGCTGCCGATCGCGAAACAAATTGCCGAGGCGGTGGAATACGCGCACGAGCGCGGCATCATTCATCGCGATTTGAAGCCTGCCAACATCAAGCTGGCAAAAGATGACGCGGTAAAGATTCTCGATTTCGGATTGGCGAAGGCTCTGGAAAGCGAGATGGCGCCGGCGGACATCTCGAGTTCACCGACGATCAGCCGGATGGCGACGCAGGCGGGGATGATTCTGGGGACGGCGGCGTACATGTCGCCGGAGCAGGCCAAAGGGAAAAGCGTCGATCGCCGCGCGGACATCTGGGCATTCGGTTGCGTGCTGTTTGAAATGTTGAGCGGGAAGCAATCGTTCGGAGGGGAAACGACCACGGATATATTGGCTGCGGTGGTGCGCGGGGAGCCGGATTGGAAGCAGCTTCCCGCGGCGACGCCGCCGCGAATTCGCAGCTTGCTGGAGCGTTGCCTGAGAAAGGAGCCGAAGCAGCGGCTGCAATCGATGGGCGACGCGCGCATCGCGATTGAAGAAATTCTCTCGGGCGGACCAACGCCGGCGGAATCTGTTCCATCGATTGCCGGGCGGCGTGCGCTTCTTCAGCGAATCGCGTGGCCGCTTGTGATTGCCCTGACACTCATTGACGTTGGGTTTGCAGTCTGGAGCGAGCTGCACGGCGCTGCCCCAGCAGCCTCGCCGGTGCTGGCTTATATTCCTCCGCCGCCGGATACGAGTTTTCGCGCGTTTGGATTCAGCGCTGGTCCGGTGGTGGTTTCGCCGGACGGCAAGCAACTGGCGTTTTCCGCCACCGACCAGAATGGCGTCACCAAACTCTGGATTCGGCCCCTGAGTTCGAGTCAAGCCACATCTCTTGCGGGGACGGAAGATGCCGCCGCGCCGTTCTGGTCTTCCGACAGCCGCTTGCTGGGCTTTTTCGCCAATGGAAAACTGAAGACGGTGGATCTGGACAATGTAAGTATTCAGGTTTTAAGCGACGCCTTTTGTCCTGATTCATTTGGCGGCGCCTGGGGGAACGGCGGGACGATATTGTTCGCACCACGCTGCCATGGGCCGCTGAATCAAATCTCTTCTTCCGGCGGAAGCCCACGTCCGGTAATGAAGCTCGAAGAGGGCGAATCGGAGCATGGCTCGCCTGCATTTTTTCCCGACGGGCGGCATTTCGTCTATGCGGTCCTTGGCAAAGACAGGTCGAACTCCATTTGGGCCGCCTCACTCGATTCGAGCGAAAAAATTCTCGTGCTCAAGGATGCGAGCTCTCCTAAATTCGCGTCCGGGTATCTGCTATTCGTCGGCGCAGGCCGGGTGTTCGCACAGCAATTTGATCCCATCCACAGCAGGCTTTCCGGGAGTGCCATCGCCCTGGCGGAATCGCAAAATTACTCAGTTTCCGGCAATGGGGTTCTTGCCTACCAGGGCGGATCAGCGGAGGGCCGCCTGGAATGGTTTGACCGCAGCGGCAACCCTGCCGGGTCGATTGGCGAGACCGCGGTGTACGTGTCAGCAAAGATTTCGCCCGACGACGCGCACGTTCTGGCAGACATCGAAGAGGCGCAATCGCGCGTGTCAGACCTATGGTCATTTCCCGCATCCAGCGGAGTGGGGACGCGGCTGACATTCGGACCCGGGCGAAAGGCGTGGTCTGTTTGGTCGCAGGAAGGGAAGTACATTGCTTATACGTGCTTTCCGAACGGCAAACTTGGCATTTGCCGCAAGCCTGCTGACGGATCAGGCGCGGAGGAAACCCTTCTTACATTCGCGGATGAAATCGATTTCGCTGACGCTATCGATTGGTCGCCGGACGGCCGGAATCTTTCTTTCGACGTGCATACTTTGAAGAATTCGCGCTGGGAAAACTGGATGTTGCCCCTATCCGGTGACGCAAAACAATTTCAGGTGGCTCCCACAATTGCAGACCAGTACGACGGCAATTTTTCCGCGGACGGGCGTTGGCTCGCATATTTTTCCTATGAATCCGGCCGGCCGGAAGCGTACGTGGTTCCGTTTCCCGGGCCCGGAGGCAAATTTCAAATTTCGCAAAGCGGGGGCTGGCTGGTTCGCTGGGACAAGAAGAATCATCTCTATTTCCTGACGATGGGCAACCGGCTGATGGAAGCGGACCTGGCCATGAGCGAGAAGTCGGTGCAGGTGAAATCGATCCACCCGCTTTTCCAGTTGGCGGTGCCGAGTAGTTCAACTCCATTCTTCGATGTGAATTCGGATGGAAGCCGATTTCTGGTGATCACCGCTGCCGATTCTGCTGCGTCGCAATCGATTACTGTGCTGCTGAATTGGGAAGCGAGGCTGAAACAACCATGACGCTGGCGGCGGGAGCAAAACTCGGGCCGTATGAGATTGTCGGGCCGCTCGGTGCGGGCGGGATGGGAGAAGTGTATCGCGGGCTATGGCGATTCCTTCCGATGAAGTGATGGTGAAATCGAAAACGGCGGACGAAACGCGCGGAGTGGGCGCGCGTGGCGGCGGATTGGCGTCCGTGGTGGTGGCTTGCTACAACGACGCCGACATGGTGGAACGGAACGTGGCTGCGCTGGCGCACCAATCGTTTCGCGATTTCGAGGTGATCATCGCGGACGACGGATCGCGGGAAGATTATGGGCCGATGCTG
>JBGPTK010000293.1:0-4293 GCA_041490605.1 Terriglobia bacterium
ATTCATCGTCGAGGGCACAGTGCTGTCGCTGCTGGGCGCGGCCGCGGGACTCGTCCTGGCGTACGCGAGCCTGCATCTGATCGTCAGCAGCAACGCGGGAATGATCCCGCGCGTCTCGGAAGTTTCCATGAACGCCAAAGTCCTCCTGTTCACATTGTTGACTTGCGTAGCTACGGGAATCTTTTTCGGCCTGGCGCCGCTGGTGCAAGTGTTCACGAGAAATCTGCATGACTCGCTGAAATCCGCGCCGGGCCGTTCCACGGCCACCACAACCGCCCATTGGTTCCGCCGCGCGCTCGTGGTTGGCGAAGTCGCCCTGGCATTGGTCCTGCTGGTTGGCTGCGGCCTTTTGGTTCGAGGTTTCTGGAACCTGCTGCAAGTGAATCCCGGCTACTCGCCGCACGGACTTCTGACCATGAATGTCGCGCTGACGAATACCGTCTATCCGGACAACAAGAGCGGCATTGCTTTCTGGACAAACATCGAGGAAAGATTGTCCGCTCTTCCCGGTGTGAAGTCGGCGACGCTTGTTTCCGGCTTGCCGCCCGAGCGCCAGATCAACGCCAACGACACGACGATCGAAAACCTCCCCATGGGGCCGGACGCGCCCATTCAAAACGTGGATTTCTGGCAGACCGTCAGCGATCACTACTTTGAAACCATGGGCATTCCCCTGATCGAGGGCCGGCTATTTGACCAGCGTGATGGCGATGGCGCTCCTCCCGCCGTGATCGTCAATCAGACGATGGCACGGCATTTCTGGGGCAATCAAAGTCCACTCGGCAAGCGTGTTGATGCGGAGGGAAATAAGAACTGGCTCACAATCGTCGGAGTGGTGGCGGACGTGAAGAACGCCGGGCTCGACCGCCCGGCAGGCACGGAGCTTTATTTCCCGCACCGCCAAATGGCAAAGAACGGCTTCGGGCTCGACAACTTTTCCGTTGTCCTGCGAACGAATGGCGACCCGGCGGCGTTGGCCAATTCCGCTTCCGCTATAATTCACCAGGCCGATCCTGCGCTGCCGATCGCCGGCGTGCGAACGATGGACGAAGTTCTTTCCGCAGCCGAATCGCGCCCGCGCTTCCTCACGCTCCTGCTGACGCTGTTTTCCACGGTGGCGCTGGCGCTCGCTGCCGTCGGCATTTATGGATTGATGGCCTATTCCGTGGCGCAGCGGATGCAGGAAATCGGAATCCGCATGGCGTTGGGAGCGCAGGCGCGCGATGTGCTGCGGCTGATCCTGGGGAGCGGGATGGGATTGACGCTGGCCGGAGTCTTGCTGGGGTTTGTGGTGGCCTTGGTAATGTCACGGGCGATGACCAGCATGCTATTCGGCGTGAAGGCCACCGACCCGGTCACGTTCGCCGCGGTGGCGCTCTTACTGTCTGCCGTGGCGCTGCTGGCCTGCTACTTGCCGGCCCGCCGCGCGACGAAGATCGATCCGCTGGCAGCGCTGAGATACGAGTGAGGAGAGGCGAGGGGAGGGCGAATTCAAAAGCCCTCTCCCATCATTTGTCACGCTTCACTTTTTGAATTGATCGCAGAAGCCTGACGCACGAATAGGACGGAAGAAACACCGATGGAACAACTCTGGCAGGACCTGCGTTATGGATTTCGAGCTCTCTCCCGTACGCCGGGCTTCACGGCGATTGCGATCCTTACGCTCGCCTTGGGCATTGGCGCGAACACCGCGATTTTCAGCGTGGTGAATGGAGTGCTCCTTCGCCCGCTGCCGTTCAAAAATGCCGGCCGCCTGGTGTGGGCCTGGGGCAATTTCAAGTTGGGCAATCAAGCCGCGGTCTCGCCCGCCGATTTTCTGGATTACCGGGCGCAGAACCATGTGTTCGAGCAAATCGGCGCGATCAGCGTGGGAACCCCGCTCTTCAATCTTGCGGGCAATGAGCAGCCCGCGCAGCTTAAGGGCGCCATGGTGACCAGCGGTTTCTTCGAAGCGCTGGGAGTGCAACCGCTGCTGGGCCGCACATTTCTTCCTTCCGACGAACAAGTGAGCGACCCGCAAGTCGTGATTCTGGGCCATCGGCTGTGGCAGGAACGTTTCGGCAGCGATCCAGGCGTGATTGGAAAATTGGCGGCGATCGACGGCAAGGGCCGCACGGTGATCGGAGTATTACGCGAGGATCTTCCGATTTTATCCGACGGCGATATTTGGATTGCGGCGCCGCTTCAAAATGCAGGCATGAGTTCGCGGCGGGCGCATTTCTTCCGGCCCGCCGGTCTGCTCAAGCCCGGCGTAAATATTTCGCAGGCGCAATCGGAATTGGACACCATTGCCAACCGCCTGGCGATGCAATTTCCGGATACGAATGCGGGGTGGAGCCTCCGGTTGGTCCCCTTGAAAACCGCGCTTGTGGGCGATTCCGGTCCGGCTTTGCTGGTGCTTCTGGGCGCCGTGGCACTGGTGCTGCTGATCGCATGTTCCAATGTTGCCAGCTTGCTTCTCGCTCGAAACACCACGCGCGTGAAGGAGATTGCGATTCGCACGGCGCTGGGAGCCGGCCGCGGACGCCTGCTCCGCCAACTGCTGACCGAAAGCCTTCTGCTGGCGCTGGCCGGCGGAATCGCCGGAATATTTCTGGCCAGCGCCGGGGTGGACGCGCTCAAGAGTCTGGGACCGGATTACCTTCCCCGGTTGAATGAAATCAATCTAAGCGGCGCGGTGCTGGCTTTCACGGCAGGCGTCTCTCTGCTGACGGGAATTCTATTCGGCCTGGGACCGGCTCTGCAAGCCAGCCGCCAGGATCTGAGCCAGAGTTTGAAAGAAGGCGGCGCCGCGGGAGATTCGAGGTCGAAGCATGGCACGCAGAATTTTCTGGTCGTGGCGGAAGTTACGCTATCGCTGGTTGTCCTGATCGCTTCCGGTTTGCTTCTGAATAGTTTCTGGAGGCTGATCCACGTGAATCCGGGCTTCGATCCATCCAAGACGGTGACCGCGCAAATTTCACTGGCCTACGAAAGATACAAAACCGAACCGCCGCGCGTAACATTCTTTGACGATTTACTGGACCGGACAAATGCGCTTCCCGGCGCGGATTTCGCCGGGATGATTTCTGAATTGCCGCTCAGTGGACAGGCCAACGATACTTTTTTCACGGTTCGCGAGCATCCACCCGCTCATGCTGAAGACCGGAACGATGCGGATTTCCGGGTTGTGGGTGGGGAGTATCTCCAAGCCATGCGCATCCCCCTGCTGAGTGGGCGAGCGTTCACGCACCAGGACACGGCCGGCACGCCTCTGGTTGTGCTGATCAACGAACCGCTGGCGAAGCGTTATTTCCCGGGCCAGAACCCGATTGGGAAGCATCTGGATATTTTCGAAGGGAAGCCGGAATTCGTCAGCCGGGAAATTGTGGGCGTCATCGGCGGGGTCAAACACTTCGCGCTGCAGGAAACTCCGCGGGCGGAAATGTTCGTGCCTTACTCCCAATCGCCCAACTTCAACATGAATCTTGTGGTCCGGAGTTCGGGGGATCCCGCGGCGCTACCCGCCGAGGTGCGTCAAGTGGTGCGTTCCGTCGATCCGGCCGAAGCGGCTTCGGCGTTTCGCATGATGGGTGATGTGGTGTCCGCATCCAGGGCAGGCGACCGTTTCAACACGTTGCTCCTGGGCGCGTTTGGAGGCATTTCGCTGATCTTGACCGCGGCCGGCATATTCGGCGTGCTTTCCTATCTGGTGACGCAGCGGACGCGGGAGATTGGAGTGCGTATGGCGCTGGGCGCACAGCCACGGGATGTGTTGCGCGTAGTCGTCGGCCACGGCATGCGTTTGGTGTTCGCCGGAATGGCGATGGGAACCGCAGGCGCGATCGTCGTCACGCGCTGGATGGCCAGCTTTCTTTTCGGCGTAAAGCCAGCCGATCCACTGACGTTTGCAGCTGTGGCGCTGGTGCTGGTGGTGACCGCTATTTTCGCGTGCTACTTGCCGGCGCGCCGGGCCATGCGCGTCGATCCGCTGGTAGCGCTGAGATACGAGTGAGAAGAAGGCGATCCGAAAGAGCAGGAGGTAAAAGGTATGGATACGTTCTGGCAGGATTTACGCTACGCGCTGCGGATGCTCGGGAAAAACCGGGGATTTAGCGCGGTCGCGATTCTTTCCCTGGCACTCGGGATCGGCGCGAACACCACGATCTTCACCGTCATCAATGGGGTGTTGCTGAATCCGCTGCCGGTGAAGGACATTTCGAATCTCGTGGATATTTCCACGGTGGATTCGAAAACCGTCATCACCGGAGCCAATTTCGTAAAACTTCCGATCTCTTATCCCAACTTCAAGGA
>JBGPTK010000294.1:0-4271 GCA_041490605.1 Terriglobia bacterium
CGAGGAATTCGTTGAACACAATTTTGAAACCGGCTTCGATCTCTTCCGGCGTCCCCGAAAGTACGAGTTGCAGCATTTTCCGGTGTTGTTCAACCACCGCATCAAAACGGAAGCTCGGAGATTGCGGCACATCCCGGATCAGCTCATAACCGAAGAAGCGCGTGGAAATATCGGTCAGAATTTTGGTGAGGTGGCGATTGCCGGCCAGATCCCACAAGGCTTTGTGAAATTCAATGTCGGCTGCCGTAAAGCGCTGCATGCTGCGCTCGCGAGCAGCATCGGCCAGATTCTCGAGCGCGCCCTGGAGACGCGCGACGCCGGCGGGGTCCAGGGAGGCACGCGCGAGTTGGGCTGCGTGCGTTTCGAGAATAGCGCGAAGTTCGAATATCTCGCGGATATCCCGGCCAGAAAGCTTGGTGACAAACGCTCCCTGGTGGGGCTTGAGCGTGACCAGTCCCCGCTGCGCCAACAGCCACAGGGATTCCCGAACCGGAACGCGGCTGACATTGAGCCTTCGCGCCAAAACCGATTCGACTATTTTTTCTCCCGGTTTCAGCGTGCCTTCGAAAATCCAAGCGAGAAGAACGCTATAAATTTTGTCTCGTAGGACTTCCTTGTGGATGGATATATCGGGTACGGCGGAGTTCTGTTGGGTCTCCTCCAATCGGGATCTCCTCCTGGGGTCTAAGGCCCGCAGTAGACCGGCGATGGATTGCGGCGACGGCGCAGAGTGATCTGCGGGCCGGTACGATGCAGAACCGTTTTCCGGGCCTTTGGTCACGGCGATTCTACCCGATTGATGATCGATCTAACCAACTAGAAAACAAGTTTCAAGCCGAACTGAATCACTCGTCCATCGTTGATCGTCGCTGTGATGGTGCCGGAAGAGCCGGTGCCAATGGCAGTGTTCGGAAGATCGAATTGCGCATGGTTAAAGATGTTGAACATCTCGGTGCGGAACTGGAGATTCAAGGTTTCCGTAAGCGAGAATGTCTTGTCCATGGCGAAGTCGAAATTCACCTGGTCCGGCCCGCTGCCAAAGGTACGAGAAGAATTGCCCCATTGAAAAGCGGCCGGCGCCGCAAAGCAGCCTACGTTAAACCATTTTTGGACCGTTCGCGGGGCCGAAGAGTTGGGGTCGCAAGTTATGTTCGGCCGGTTGGCCATGGTGTTATTGAGCAGTGATGTTGACATGGTTGCGCCGAGCGGGTAGCCGCTGCGAATGCGGGTGATTCCGGACAACTGCCAACCGCCAATGAATTTGTCGAGGACCGCTCCGGCATTTGAAGCATAACGGCGGTTCCGCCCGAGCGGCAATTCGTAGAGATAACTCGCGGTAAAGGAGTGCCGGAGATCGTTGTCGTTCAGCCCCTTGTCCGTATTGATTCCAAAAGGAGCGAAGGGAAAATAGTCCGCGCCAGCCGCGCTGCCTTGGAAGGTCAAGTTCTCACTGGGTTCATTACCAAGTCCTTTCGAGTATGTGTAGCCCAGCAAGAAATACAATCCCGTCGCGAAACGTTTTTCGAGCTTAGCCTGCAAGGAATGGTAAATCGACCAGGCCCGGCTGTTGTCATAATTGATGCTGGCAAAGACCGGGTACGGTCGGCGTGCATTGATGGATCCCGGGCCGGGTGGCGGAGCGTTGAAGTTTGCGTTCTTGTCGAGCAGATGCTCGGCCTTAGCTCCGGCGTAAGCGATTGTCGCGACCATGTGTCCGGGCATTTCTTTCTGGATGCCGAAATTCCACTGCTGAACTCGTCCCAGTTGGAAGTTGTTTTGCCAGAACTCAACCGATCCTGAGGGGTGAGCCGGGTCAATGACGGTCGGCGCCGGGAACCCCTGGCTCAGGATGCGAGCCGGGTTAATGCTGTCGCTCGTAAACGTCGGAGTGCCCACAAATGGAGGATTCACCTGCAGGCCGTTCATTCCGCCCTGCGCCCAGTCGTTGAAAATGCCGTAGCCGCCCCGGATGACCAGCCCCGCATTCTGGAACGGGGTATAAGCAAAGCCGATTCGCGGCTGGAGGTTCAGATAGTGCGTCTGAACGTTTCCCGTATCGGAGGCGTTCACGCCGGCGACCAGAAGGGTTTGCGTGGCGAGATCGACGTTGGAAAAGCGGCCGCCCGCCTCGGTGGGCGCGGTAATGAACATGTAGGCCAACCCGAGATTGAGAGTGAGCTTGGGGGAAATGCGCCAGTCATCCTGGAAGTAAGTCCGGAAATCGACCCACCGCCGTCCCGTCACATCACCTCCGAAAACGTTTGTGCGGAACTCGGAGGCGGGTAAACCAAGGAGCAAACTGGCGACCGCCGAACCGGTGCCGCCCTGGAAGGCTCCGGCGTTGTTTTGTGCCGTAAAAAGCGCGCTGAAGGCCATGTCGCCGCGAGGCGCATTGTAAGCCGTCCCGTTTAACTGGTTGAACAGCGTGGCGAACCCGAAATTGAACGAGTGGCGGGAATGAACCCAGCTTACGTTGTCCGAATATTGATAAACATTGGAGCCCAGCAGCAAGGGCGTGGTGAGGCGGTCGCCGATTCCATTGAATCCCGTGAGATCAAAGCGCGTCAAACCCGAAGTGAATTTGTCGCCTTGATTTGCCCCCGGGATTCCCAGTTGCTGGGAAAGATTTCCTGTGCCGTAGCTGGGACCAACAACGGAGATGAAGATGCGGTTGAATCCGGCGACGGCTTGATTGACCAGGCTGGGACTGAAAATGTGATTCCAGACCACGGCGATATTCCGGGCGCGGGGTATGTTGATTGTGGAGCTCACGAAAGAGCTTGTGCCACCCCCAAGCCCGGGCAGCGGGCCGGGAAAGAACTGGTAGGAGTTGTCTATGCTGAAACGCCCATACAACGTGTCCTTTGAGGAGATGTTCGCATCGATGCGGACGTCTCCTTCGTCCTGATTTAAGCGGCGCTCGGCAGTAAAGATGAAGTTGTTGGAGACTCCCGGCGAAGTGGGAATGGGATAAAAATTCAGGATCTGGACAGCGATCGGATCGAGCATGTTCGCGGGAATCGTGTTGCCGGCGAATGCAACTCGCGCTCCCGCGTTGAAGGTGGTGCAGGTGTGGCTGGCCGCGTTATAGGTCGTGCAAGGATTGAAAATCGTGGGCTGTCCAGCTTCGGTAAAGATTCCCTGGCGGGCCAGGGCCGTCGGGACCGTCGAGATGGCTGTAATGCCCTTGCGAATGCGCAGGCCTTGATAATCCCCGAAGAAGAAAATCTTGTTCTTCTTGATCGGCCCGCCGAACGCTCCGCCGAACTGGTTCTGACGGAAGGCCGGCTTTTTGGGATCGAAGAAAGTCTTGGCATCAAAAATGTCGTTGCGGAGGAACTCGAAGGCGGCGCCGTGGTAAGAGTTTGTGCCCGACTTCGTGGTCAAAAGAATCGTTCCGCCGCCACTTCGCCCGTATTGCGCGGAATAGTTGTTGGTAAGAACTTTGAATTCCTGGATGGCGTCGGGGGACGGCAGAATGGAAATGGAACCGGCCGTCAACTCGTTGTCGTCAATGCCGTCAATTCGCCAGTCGTTGGCGTTCTCCCTCATTCCGCTGACGGACAAAGAAGTGGCACCGCGTACCGAGGTGCTCGCCGAGGGGTTGTTGAACTGGGTGCCCTGGGACGCGATTGCGCCCGGAGCCAGAGTTCCCAACTGGACGAAGTTCCGGCCATTGAGAGGCAACTGCACGATGTTCTGCTCGTGAATTACCTGTCCGAGGCTGGATACAGTGCTCTCCAGGAGGGGTGACGAAGCGGCCTCCGACACGCGTACAGTCGAGGAGGTGCCTTGGATCTGGAGGGTAAAGTTCAAATCGCGGCGGTCGCCAATTTCGAGAAGAATGTCTTTCAATTCCGCGGCATTGAAGCCGGGTGCAGCCGCCTGCGCCGTATACTTGCCGATGGCCAGCGGGGTGGAAACGAAGTTTCCCTCGGCATCGGTCTTCAGTTGAGTCCGGGCGCCCGTCCCCTGATTGAGAATGGTGAGTGTGGCGCCCGCCACCACAGCTCCCGAAGGATCGGTCACCCTTCCATAAAAGGATCCCGACCCGACTTGCGCCCTGGCGCTTCCCGCTGTAAAGATCACAGCCAAGAGCAGCACGATTCCCCGACATGGATTCAAAATTCTTCTGAACATGATCTTGTTTCCTCCATTAGCTGATGCAGGCGAATTACAGCCTCCCCCATTTCAAGCTAGAGACCTTGAAAAGCCCCCGAAAGCCGCTAGCAGAAACCACCCCAATCGACCTGGAGCTCATGGTTACCTAA
>JBGPTK010000295.1:0-4265 GCA_041490605.1 Terriglobia bacterium
GCAGCAGGCGGAACATCTTCGTCCAGCCGGGGCGCGGCGGGCAGCAGCGGAATTTGCGAGAGAATGGCGACAGCGTCCGTAAGGCCGGGACCGATGGCACGCAGCCGTTCCACGGCTCGCGCACCAAAATAATTTTGTGGGTAGCGATCCGCCAGCTTCGTGTAATAAGCGCGGGCGAGCGGCACATTGCCCGATCGCTCGGCTACGCGGCCCAGCCAGTACAAGGCATCGGAAACGTAGGTTGAGCCGGGATGCCGGCGAATATGTTCTTCGAGCAGGCTGGCAGCTTGCGGCTGGCGCTGGCGATAGGCTTGCCAGGCCACGCGCCAGTCGGCAATCACCGTGGTCGAGCCGCCGGGAAAATCCTGAACTACGCGGCGGTAGAATTGACCGGCGCGATCCAAATCCAATTGAACCCAGTAGTAGTTCCCCGTCGAGAAGAAAGCCTGTTCGGTCCAGCGGCTTTTGGGAGAACGCGCGGCTGTGTGTTCGACGGCGGCGAGCATTTCGGGCTCACGTTTCTGCGAGCGGTACACTTGCGAAAGCGAGTACAAACGCTCGGCGTCCACTTCGGCGTCGGAGATCGCGAGACTGATCAGAACATCCGCGCCGGAGCCGAGCCCGACGCGGCATTGAGCCATGCGCAACTGCGCGAGTTCACGGTCCGCTCCCGTGAATTCATTGAGCAATCTCGAATAAACCTCGTTCGCCTCGCGCCAACGATGCGAATCGTAAAGCGCTTGCGCGCGGGATTTCTTCTCTTCGAGTGTGGCTTTTGGAAATTTGTCTCCGAGTTTGGCCGCCAGGAAGGAGAGTTTGTTGCCGGCTTCCGTTGCTTGTGGAGTCAGCGGAAGCTGGTAATAGACGGCCTGGTAGTCCGCGGCAGCGGCATCGAGACGGCCGGCTTGCTCGCGCAATTCACCCCGAAGGAAAAGCAGCGCCGGTCTTGAGCTGAAGGAAGGTTCGGCATCGAGCGCGGCAAGAGCCGACGCTGGTTTTTGGACTGCCAGCGCCGTTTCACCGAGCGCCTGAAGAATTTGCTCGTTCATCACACTGCCGGGAAAATCGCGGTGAAGCACGCTGAGCTGCGCGAGCGCTCCGGCATTGTTGTTCATGGCCCGTTCCGTCATGGCGCCCCAATAGAGCGCGTACTCCCGCAAGACAAGATCGTCTTCCGCGATGCGCAGCCAGCGCAGCGCCTGCGGATAGTGGCCCCTGGAGTAATCGAAATATCCGAGGGCGAGCGCCGCACGCTTGCCGAGAAGGCCGGACGAGCGCCGTTGAGCGAAGGCTCTTAGATTGTCGTAGGCGCGGGCTGTGCCATTGTCGTGCAGCGTTCGCGCCAGTTGTTCGAGCTCTTGTTCGGGGGATGCGGCGCTTGCCGGCGTTTTGGATTCCGCGAAGGATTGTGCGGGGACAACCAGAAGAGCAAGGATCAGGATGAGAATCAGAGCAATCCGGAAATGGCCACCGGGGGATGCGAGCGATTCTCCCGCGCATGAAATCGAACTGAGAGCTTTCACTGGCCGGGCTTCAATGTCGCAAGACGGGAGAAGGATAAGGATATTCACCGAGGGCTTCGTGATTTCCGGCCGCCAGAATAGCCACCAGCCAGTGATGGAAGTAATCCACCGGGTGATCAGCGATCGAATGGAAGCGACGGTCATATTCCTTGCGAGCTTTATCCAGATCACTTCGCAATCTGGCGCAGAGGTCTTTGTGTTCCAGGCCCTGACGAACCATTTCGGGCCTGAGTAGTTGGATGTCTTGCATGGCCACTTTGGCTACTCGGTTGGCCCGGCGATGGAGTTCTTGCTCTTCGGCGGGTAAGCGGGCTACGTCAAATACATTTTGCTCTTCCGCCACCGGTTCGTCGAGAGTTGACTCCGGGAGCGGCTCGGCCACTTCTCCGGCGACTTCGGCCCAGGCGGAATCCGCAAGGTCCTCGATCGTCGCTGGCGGCTCCTCGAAAATCGACGACTCCAGCGAGGGCGCCAAGTCCGGCGGAGGCTCGACTGCCCAGGGGGGCGGGACCACCCGTTGTTGCGTCGCAACATCTGACGCGACCGCGCGAAGCATGGCTGTTTCTTCCGCGCTTCGTTCCTTCGGCTGCAATGCGGACGTGACCAGATTCGAGAGAACTGCCAGGCGAGCCGACAACGAAGCCGCAGCCGTCTGGGTGCGCAGCATAGCCGGCAAAGAATTCGCCGGCCGGCTCGAGGAACACGCCGCGACAAAGTCGGCACATGCGACTTGCAATTCTTCGGCCGTTCGCTGGACGGCCGCCAAATTGTCGCGGAGGACGCGGGAAATTGCTTCCTCAAGCGCTCGCTGCTGGATTTGAGAAGGCTGATCCATCGGGGTTACAATACCGGTTTGAAACTCCCTTGATCGAAACTCTCCATTTGATTATGAAAACCAGCTAAAAAAGTGTCAACTGGCATTCCTTGAAGACGTTCCTGAGCGTGGCGGGGGGCCCGGCAAAGGATTGAGACGGCGAAAGTTGAGCCTGGAAGGGGATTGGGGGGACTCACGTATTCCGCGGTTGATGCCCACCGGGTTGCTTGACTCGGTATTCAAACACGGTGTAAGTAAGTGCCGGCTTCCGACACGCCTATTGGGTTCGTAGTACTGGATTCCATTTGCCGGCGACAGAAAGAGCCGCGGCCATCCGCATTCGATTCCAACAGAGGAGACACACATGAAAGTGATTCTAACGGCACGGCTTCCGCATGACAAATTCAACGCAGCAGTAAGGGACGGTTCGATCGGAAAAAAAATTCAGAGCATTCTGGCCGATTTGAAACCCGAAGCTACTTACTTCACGGAAAATAACGGCCACCGCTGCGCCATCCTGATCATCAATATGGAAAACCAGTCGCAACTTCCGTTCTTTGCGGAGCCGTGGTTTCTTGTGTTCGGCGCCGACTGTGAGTTCCGAATTGCCATGACCGCGGAAGACCTGGGAAAAGCCGGGCTGGATGAACTCGGGAAGAAGTGGGCATAAAGATCCGGGTGACGGCAGTTCAGTAATGCCAACTGCGCTCGAGCGGGAGCCCGAATAAGCGGCGATGAGACGGTTCCCGCCTGCGCATACAACCCCGAGCGGTTGATTCGGAATCCGGCTTGGGAAATTCTTCGATTGAGGTGCGAAATGACTCGACGATTTCTAGCTGCTCTTGTTCTGCTGTCGGCGATTGGTCTTGCGGGCGTCCTGGTCGCGAAACCGGCCAAGACGGAAATGGTCAACTATAAAAGCGGCGACGAAACGGTGCAGGGATTTCTGGTCACGCCCGGAACTGCCGGAAAACATCCAGGAATTATCGTCATTCACGAATGGTGGGGATTAAACGATTGGGTGAAGGAAGAAGCGCAGAAACTAGCGGACCAGGGATACGTGGCGCTGGCCGTCGATCTCTATCGTGGAAAGATTGCGGCCAACTCCGACGAGGCGCACGAATTGATGCGCGGCCTGCCGCAGGATCGCGGCACGCGCGATTTGAAAGCGGCGTTCGATTACCTGGCATCACGGAAAGACGTGGACAAAAACAAAATCGGCTCGATCGGCTGGTGCATGGGAGGCAGTTGGTCAATGCAATTTGCCGTGGCCGAGCCGCGGCTGGCGGCGTGCGTCGTGAATTATGGAGCGCTGCCGACCGATGTCGCGGATATCGCGAAAATCCATGCGCCAGTGCTCGGAATTTTCGGCGCGGAAGATCGCGGCATTCCGGTGGACGCGATCAATGCGTTTGCGAAGACTATGAAGGATGACGGCAAGTTTGTTGACGTGAAAATTTATGATGGGGCGGGGCACGCTTTTGAAAATCCCAATAACAAGGCCGGCTACCGGCCGGAAGCGGCGAAAGATGCGTGGGATCGCATCACGGTGTTTTTTGCGAAGAACCTGAAGTAATTTTACGTGGACTCTGGATTCCTCGCCCAAACTGCGGGCTCGGAATGACAACTCTCCTGTTGGCTTTTTCCTCGAGCTTAGGGACGTTCCCTGGCCGGTTCGCGCGGGCCTGCCATCCTGAGTTACAATAGCTTGACCAACGGGGGCGACACGGTTTCGACGGAGGCTGTCGCGGCTCGAAGGCATGCCGGGCGCCACCTGCCCGCAATCGGGTGGAAATTAACAACTGCCAATACGCAGTTGCCTTTGGCCGCCTAACCCAAAAGGTAGGTAGCTCGTCTCCTCAAGCGTCGCCTACGCGCTTGAGATGAGACGTCACACAGTAGGCTGGCTGGCGCGTTTCGGTCCGTAA
>JBGPTK010000296.1:0-4211 GCA_041490605.1 Terriglobia bacterium
GGAACGCCGCCGCTGTGGAGCGTTGTCGCAGCCAATGCGGCAGCGTTCCAAGCCGGAATCCAGCTAGGCATGACGAAGTCGCAAGCCGAGGAATTCCGCGGCGTAGAAATCCGTCAGCGCTCCGAAGCGCAAGAGAAGGCCACTCATGCCGCTCTGCTGGATGTGGCGTGGAGCGTATCTCCCCGCGTGGAAGATACTGCGGCGGATACGATCGTTCTCGATCTTGACGGGCTCGCGGCATTATTTGGCGCAGATGAAAATATCGCTCGTGAATTAGCGCGGCGCGCCTCCCGCGTTGGTGTGATCCCGCGAATTGGTGTTGCTTCCAACATTGAAGTGGCCATTCTTGCCGCCCGGGGTTTCTCTGGAATCACGGTTATTTCCGCAGGTGAGGAAATCGACCGTTTAGGGGGCTTGCCGGTTCACGTGCTTTCGACGGGGACGGAGGTACTTGAGACTCTGGAGCGTTGGGGCGTGGATACTTTGCGGGATCTGGCGGCGTTGCCGGTACTGCAGCTTTCGGAGCGCCTGGGGCAAGTAGGAGTTCGCCTGCACGAATTGGCTCGAGGAGCATGCAAACGCTCGCTGGTGCTGGCGGAACCGAATCTGAGATTTGAAGAGGAAATGGAGCTCGAGGATTCCGTCGAAGATCTGGAACCGTTATCGTTTTTGTTGGGCCGATTGCTCGACCAGCTTTGCGCGCGATTGGAAGCGCGGGCTCTGGCCGTCCGTGCCGTGCACATCCGATTCGAGTTGGAACCTTCTTTTGAGAAGGATGTTCAAGCGCTGAAGGACGATTCTCGAAAAAAGACGGCGGCGAAGGAGTATGTAAAAGTTCTGACCCTGCCTGTCTCCGTGCGGGATTCCAAAATGCTCTTGAAATTGCTTCGCTTGCTGCTGCAAGCGGATCCTCCGAAGGCGCCCATTCAGAAAATTGTTCTGGTAGCGGATTCGGCTCCTCCGCGTGTGGCGCAAAGTGGATTGTTTGTGCCGTGCGCTCCCGATCCGGAAAAGCTGGAACTCACCCTCGCGCGGCTTGCGAAGCTGGTGGGTGATTCCAATATTGGCGCGCCGGAGCTGCTCGATACTCACAGGCCGGAAACTTTCCGGATGAGCCATTTCTTTGCTTCCAGAGAGCGAGCCAAGAATCGCCGGAGAAGCGGCATTTTCGTTGATGCGGAAGAGCGTCAACAAATACGCAAGACGATGATTGGATTTCGGGCGATCAGACCTTCGGTGCCTGTGACCGTTGAGTTGTGCGAAGAAAGGCCGGTGTGGGTTTGTTTTCGCGGAATGCATGGCGACGTGGTGGCGGCTTCGGGTCCATGGCGCGGCTCGGGAGATTGGTGGCAGGAAGATGCCTGGGATCAGAATGAATGGGATTTGGCCGTTGATTTTGGAGCTGCTCACGGGCAGCGCGGGCAAAGTGTGGGTTCGTGGCCGCAATACGGGGTGTACCGCATTTATTACGATGCGCTGCGGCGAAGTTGGTTTGTGCGCGGGTTTTACGATTGACGTACACCGAACTGCATGCGCGTTCCGCTTTCAGTTTTCTTGAAGGGGCCTCGGTGCCCGAAGAATTAGCCAGTGTGTGCGCTGAACGCGGCATGGCGTCGATGGCGATGCTCGATCGGGACGGAGTGTACGGCGCGCCGCGTTTTTACCAGGCAGCAAAAAAGATTTCTTTGCGAGCGCACATCGGCGCCGAAGTTACGTCTGTTTTCGGATGGCGTTACCCGTTACTCGTGGAATCGCGCGAGGGTTATCAGAATCTGTGCCGGGCCATTACGCGGATGAAATTGCGCGCACGAAAAGGGGAAGGTCACATCGTGGCGGAAGAGCTGGCTGAAATGAGCGCGGGCCTCGTCTGCCTGACGGGAGGAGAAGGAGGGCCGCTTGCCAATGCGCTGGAAAAAGGCGGGCTCGCGCGGGGGATGGAGTGCGTGCGGCGGTTATGCAAGATCTTTGGCCGCGGAAATGTTTATGTGGAATTGCAAAGACATTATTGCCGCTCGGAGGAGGCCCGCAATCAGGCCGCTGTGGAGATTGCGCGTAAATTGTCCTTGCCTTTGCTGGCGACCAATGGCGTTTGTCATGCGTTGCCGCACGAAAGGGAATTGCTGGATGTTTTTACCTGCATTCGCAACCATCGCAATCTTGCGACCGCCGGACGGCTGCTGAGCCGCAATCCGGAGCGGCATCTGAAATCACCTGCGGAGATGGAGGAGTTGTTCGCCGATCTTCCGGAAGCGATTGCAAACACGCAGAGTCTTTCCTCGCGTTTGCAATTCACGCTGAAGGATCTGGGATATGAGTTTCCGAAATATCCGGTTCCGGGCGGCGGAACACAAATGCAGTTTCTGCGGGAGCGCACTCGCGAGGGAATGATTTCGCGCTACGGATCCGGCAATGAGAAGGCGCGCCTGCAAATCGATCGCGAGCTGGCGCTCATCGAAAAACTCGACCTTCCGGGGTATTTCCTGATCGTTTGGGACATTGTGCGCTTCTGCCGGGAGAAAAATATTCTCGTGCAAGGACGGGGATCGGCGGCGAATAGCGCCGTGTGCTATGCGCTCGGGATCACCGCTGTCGATCCGGTCGGCATGGGCCTTCTCTTCGAGAGGTTTCTCTCGGAAGAGCGCGGCGAATGGCCGGATATCGACCTTGACCTTCCCAGCGGAGATCAGCGCGAACGCGCCATTCAGTATGTATATGAACGTTACGGAAAGCTGGGGGCGGCCATGACTGCCAACGTCATCACGTATCGAGGGCGTTCGGCGGCGCGGGAAATCGGCAAAGCTTTGTCCTTTGATCCGGAAACGCTGGGCCGCTTGGCTGGCCTGGTGAGCGCGTGGGAATACAAGGATACGAATGACACGCTGGAACATCATTTTAGCGATGCGGGTTTCGATCTGAAGCATCCGAAGATTCGCAAGTTTTTTGAGTTGTGCGTGCAAGTGCAGGATTTGCCGCGGCATTTGGGGCAGCATTCCGGGGGGCTGGTGGTTTGCCAGGGGCAGTTGGATTCGGTGGTGCCGCTGGAGCCTGCGACGATGCCGGGCCGCGTGGTGATGCAATGGGATAAGGAAGATTGCGCGGACATGGGCATCGTCAAAGTGGACCTGCTCGGATTGGGAATGATGGCGGTGCTTGAGGATTCGCTGCAGATCATTCGGGAACACTACGGGGAGGAAGTGGACCTGGGGCGTTTGCCTGCGGATGATCCGGTGGTTTACGAGACGCTGCAGAAAGCGGACACGGTTGGGATGTTCCAAATCGAGAGCCGCGCGCAGATGGCTTGTTTGCCGCGGCTGCGGCCAAAATGTTTTTACGACATCGTTGTGCAGGTGGCGATCATACGGCCGGGTCCGATTGTCGGAAAAATGGTTCATCCTTATTTGAAACGCCGTCAGGGACGCGAGCCGGCGGAGTGTTTGCATCCTTCTCTCGAACCGGTGCTGGAGCGCACCCTGGGAGTCCCGCTGTTTCAGGAGCAGTTGCTGCGGATGGCCATGATTGCGGCAGGGTTTACAGGAGGCGAGGCGGAAGAATTACGGCGAGCGTTTGGTTTCAAACGTTCCGAGAGACTTATGAAGGACGTGGAAGTGAAGCTGCGGTGCGGAATGGACAGAAACGGAATCACCGGCCAGGTCCAAGATACCCTCGTGAAATCGATTACTTCGTTTGCGTTGTATGGATTTCCAGAATCCCACGCGGCGAGTTTTGCGCTGATTGCATACGCCAGCGCCTATTTGAAATGTCATTATCTCGCCGCATTTACCGCTGCGATGCTGAACAATCAACCCATGGGTTTTTATCATCCCGCTACGCTGGTCAAGGACGCACAGCGCCATGGCCTGCGCGTGCGTCCCATCGACGTGACGCGCTCAGACTGGCTTTGCACGCTGGAAAAGAATGGCGAAAACTTTTCCGTTCGTCTTGGTTTGCGCTACGTCAAGGGCTTGCGTGAGGAAGTTGGGCGCGCAATTGCCGCGCAACGCGATGCGCGGGCGTTGCGTTCGATCGATGATTTGAAACTTCGCGTGCCTGCGCTGCAGAAATCGGAGCTAACGGCGCTTGCGGAGATTGGCGCCTTGAATTTCGTCGGGAGTAGATCCGGGTTTCATCGCCGCGATGCTCTCTGGCAGATCGAACGTGTTTCGCGGCGAGCCGGGCCGCTTCTCGAAGTCTGTGAAGAGCCGGAAGAAGCC
>JBGPTK010000297.1:0-4194 GCA_041490605.1 Terriglobia bacterium
GTTTCCGCAATTGCGCGGCTGGGGCGACGCGCCATGCCGGACGTACTCGGCGGAGGCGATCGCGAAGAGCGGAGCGCGCGCCGTTTTTCTTTCCACGCCGCACGAGGCTTCCATCGAGCTTGCGCCGGAACTCGCCGCGGCGGGGATTCCGGTGGTGGATTTGAGCGGAGCGTTCCGATTCCGCGAGCCGGAAACATTTTCGCACTGGTACAAGATTCCGGCGGGGGCGCGGGAGTTGTTGGATGCCGCGGTATACGGCTTGCCCGAGCTTTATCCGGCGGCACAAGCGGATGCGAAGCTGGTTGCGAATCCGGGCTGCTACGCCACTTCGGTGATTCTGGGCTTGCGGCCGCTGATGGAATCCGGCTGGGTGGCGCGGGAGAGGGGGATTGTCTGCGATTGTAAATCGGGCGTGAGCGGCGCGGGAAAAGAACCGAAGCGCGAAACACACTTTGTCGAAGTGAACGAAAATTTTCGCGCGTACGGGGTGTTCACGCACCGGCACACGCCGGAAATTACCGGACGTCTGGGACTCGAACCCGGCGACGTGATGTTCACCACGCATCTGCTGCCGGTGGAGCGCGGGATTCTGTCGACTCTGTATGTGTGGCTGAGCGAGCCGCACAAAGCCGATGAAATCGAAGGACTGTACCGGCAGTTTTATGCCGGGCGGAAACTGGTGCGTATTTCACCGGCGGGCCGCCTGCCGGAATTGCAGCATGTGACGCACACGAATTTTTGCGACATCGGCTTCGCGCTCGATCCATCGGGCCAGCGGCTGGTGATCGTTTCCTGCCTCGACAATCTGGGGAAGGGCGCCGCCGGGCAAGCGGTGCAAAACTTGAATGGGATGCTGGGCTATCCCGAGACCACAGGACTGATATGAGACTCGTCGTAAAAATCGCCGGGGCGCTGCTGGAACACGAAGAATACGTTCAGAGCATCGCGCGGCAAATCGTGGAACTGGCGAAAGAAGGGCATGAACTGCTGGTGGTGCACGGCGGCGGAAAACTGTTTACCGCGACACTGGCGCGGATGGGGATCGAGAGCCGCTTCGTGAACGGCTTGCGCGTGACCGATCGTGAAACGCGCGACGTGGCCGTGATGGTCTTGGGCGGTTTGCTGAACAAGCGAATGGCCGCGGCCATTTCACTGGCGGGGCACCCGGCGGTGGGAATCGCGGCATCGGATTCGGCGTGCTTTCTGGCCGAGCCGATGATGCACAACGAGGTGACGGGCGGGCTGGGCTTCGTCGGCTACGTGACCGGCGTCAATCTGGAATTTCTGACCTCGCTGTGGCGAGCAGGGGTGGTCCCGGTGGCGTCGTGCCTGGGACTGGGAGCGGACGGCGAGCTTTATAACATCAATGCCGATCACATGGCGGCGGCCTGCGCGGAATATTGCCACGCCGACCGGCTGATTTTCCTGACGGACGTGGCGGGGGTGCTGGACGGCGAGAAAGTGCTCTCGGCGGTGAACGGCGGTGATATTGAGGATTTGATCCGGCAGCACAAAGTGTCGGGAGGCATGGTGCTGAAACTGGAGGCGGCGAAGAGGGCGCTGGCGGGCGGCGTGCGGCAGGTGCGCATCGCCGGCGGGACGCGGCCGCGCGCGCTGCTTTCCGCGGCCAGCGGCGCGAAGGGTCCGGGAACGCGCGTCATTTATATATTCACGCGCACCGCTTCACGCGCGGCAAAGGCAGTGCGATGAAATCAGCAAAGCCAAAAAAGGCGGGGCGGGTGAGCGCGGCGCGAATCCGTCGCGACGAAGCGAAACATTTGATGAACACGTACCGGCGACCGCCGGTGGTGTTCACACATGGCAAGGGCTGCTACCTTTTTGATTCGAAGGGCAAAAAGTACCTCGATTTTCTGGGCGGCATCGCGGTGAATGCCCTGGGCCACTCGCATACGCGGCTGGTGCGGGTGATTCGCCGCGAGGCCGCGAACGGCGTCCATTTTTCGAATTTGTTCCACAATCCTTATCAGGGGCCTCTGGCCCGCAAACTGGCCAAGTGGTCGGGGCTGGACCGCGTTTTCTTCTCGAACAGCGGCAGCGAGGCGGTGGAAGGAGCGTTGAAACTGGCGCGGATTTACGCGCACAAACATGCGAGCGGCGGACTGCCGCCGAGAACCCGGTTTTTGGCCCTGGAAAATTCGTTTCACGGACGGACCTTCGGCGCGCTTTCGATTACGGCGACGGCGAAATACCGCGAGCCGTTTGAGCCCCTGGTGCCGGGCGTGGAGTTCGTGCGGTTCAACGACGTGGAGGACCTGGAAGCAAAATTCGAACCCAATGCCGGGGGCGGCGTCTGCGCCCTGGTGATTGAGCCGATGCAGGGTGAAGGCGGGATATATCCGGTCAGCGAAGAATTCTGGCAGCGCGCGCGGGACCTGACCCAGGCCCACCAGGCCGCGTTGATCGCCGACGAAATTCAAAGCGGGCTGGGGCGGACGGGGCGGCGATTCGCGTATCAGAAATTTGAAGCGCGGCCCGATATCGTTACCGTGGCGAAGCCCCTGGCGGGAGGCCTTCCGCTCGGCGCGTTTATCGCCAGCGAAGAATTCGCTTCCGCGCTTTCGCCGGGATTGCATGGCTCGACGTTCGGCGGCGGCCCGCTGATCTGCGCTGCCGCGCTTGAATTTTTGACCACGGTGGAAGAAGAGAAATTGATCGAAAACGTCCGAGCACGCGGCGCGGAACTGCGCGCGGGCCTGGAAAAACTGGCCGCGAAATTCGATTTTATCCGTGAAGTACGGGGAGAAGGCCTGATGCTTGGCGTGGAACTTACAGTGGATGGCGCGCCGTATGTGGAAGGCGCGCTGCGCAACGGCCTGATCATCAATTGCACGCACGAACACACGCTGCGCCTGCTGCCGCCGTTCATCATACGCGCACAAGAGGTGAAGGAATTCCTCGGAAAACTGGAAACAGTCCTGGCCAAGACGCCCCAGCCGAAAGCGAAGCCTGATGAACACGCGCTGGATGCGAAGGCTGAACCGGTGGCGCTGGCCGCCACGAGGTAATCAAGATGAACGCTGTAGTGACAACCACAGCCGTGGCTCCGGCGCGCGATTTGTTGACGGGCATGGAATGGGGCCCGGCGCAGATCCACGATCTCTTCAACATGGCGTCCGATGTAAAAGCCCACCCTGACCGTTATCGAGGCGCGCTGGCAGGGCGTTTCCTGGCTCTGATTTTCGAGAAGCCTTCGTTGCGCACTCGAGTGACGTTCGAGGTGGGGATCGCGAGCCTGGGCGGAGGGGCCGTTTTTCTGGATCACACGAATTCGCGGCTGGGCAAGCGGGAATCCATTGCGGATGTGGCGCACAACCTGGAACGCTGGGTGCATGGCATTGCGATCCGAACATTTGAGCAGCAGGTGGTGCAGGAACTGGCGGACAATGCGGGGATACCGGTGATTAATGCCCTGTCAGACCGGTACCATCCTTGCCAGGCGCTGGCGGATTTCTTCACTCTGGAGGAACGCTACGGCAGCCTGCGCGGCCTGAAATTCGCCTACGTGGGCGACGGAAACAATATGTGCCACTCGCTGCTCTCGATTGGAGCGCGCGTGGGAGCGCATATGCGGATCGCAACGCCCGCGGGCTATGAACCCGATCCCGAAATTGTGGCCGAAGCGAAACGCGCCGCCCGCGAGACGCGCGGAAGAATTGAAATTTTGCGATCGCCGGAAGAAGCGGTGGCCGGGGCGCAGGCGGTCTACACGGACGTGTGGGCCAGTATGGGCCAGGAAGACGAGGCCGCGGAACGCGAGAAAATATTCGCGCCGTACCAGGTGAACGAAGCTCTGTTCGCGCACGCGGCGCCGGATGCGGTGTTCATGCACTGCCTTCCGGCGCACCGCGGCTCGGAAGTCACCGCCGCGGTGATCGATTCGCCGCAATCGATTGTTTTCGATCAGGCAGAAAGCCGCCTGCACGCGCAGAAAGCCATTCTACTCACGTTACTCGGCTAAGGAGATTCGCTTGCCAAAGAAAGTGGTGCTTGCCTATTCCGGAGGACTCGATACTTCGATCATCATTCCCTGGTTGATCGAAACCTACGGCTGCGAAGTGATCGCCATGATCGGCGACCTGGGCCAGCAGGAGGATCTGGAAGCGGCGCGGAAAAAAGCGCTGGCGACGGGCGCGAGCGCGGCTTATGTGGAAGATTTGCGCGAGGAATTCATCA
>JBGPTK010000298.1:0-4185 GCA_041490605.1 Terriglobia bacterium
CTGCTCGCGTAGCTTCCGGAAAATATTCCGTGCGCGGACCACGGCGTATTGCACGTAGGGCCCGGTTTCACCATCGAAGCTGAGCGCTTCCTTGAAATCGAATGCGATAATCGTGCCGCACGTGAATTTCAGCAGGAAATATCGCAGCGCCCCAATGGCGATGGCGTGCGCGATGGCGGCGCGTTCCGCCTCCGGAATTTCCGGATGCCGCGCATCCACTTCCTGGCGCGCGTTCGATTCGAGTTGATCGAGCAAATCGTCCGCCTTTACTCCCTGGCCCTTGCGCCCGCTCACTTCCACGTATGGCTTCTTTGCGTCCTCCGCGGGAATTTCGTAACCCATTTCGGCGGCGCAACTCGGCGAGAGCGCTACCATCTCATAGGAAAAATGGACGGATTGATCCGCCTGCTCCTTGAATCCCAGCGCGCCGAGCGCTTCAAAAACGACGTTTTGCAAATACGCCTGCCGGGAATCGATCACGTTATACACCTGCGTCGCGTTCCCAAACGCGGGGGAATCCATTTCGCTCTCGCCCGATCGAGTGACCCACACGGTATGGCCGCCGGGATACTGGTGGAATCGCGCATAATGAAAATCCTTTCCCAGCAGCCCGAACTTCCAAAGCTGGTAAGCGATGTCCTTGCCCACGTAAGTGACGGTTCCATTCGAACGCACGATAATTTTTGTATCCGCGTCGTCATCCACGTTAGCCGGTGCAGTCTCGCCTGTAGTGACTTCGCTGGCTTCCGTCGCGAGCTTCATCACCCAGCATCCCGCGTTCTTTCCGGCCGTTGCTTTATGGATCACGCCCCGTTCGATCATGGTGGCGAACGCCGAATCCCAGAATTTCAAGTGCAGGATTTCACTCTCGCGCGGCAATAAATCATATTCGATCCCCAGGCGGTCCATGGTGAGCAGGTGGCAGCGAACAATGGCCGTGGAAACGATTTCGGCGATATCGGCCGCGGCGCCGGTTCCGGCCTCGATGGCATGCAAAAGTTCTCCGCGCAGCGCGAGCCGGGTCTTGTCTTCCTCCAGAAATACCGTCACCCGCGCGTAGAGATCCCAGCACAAATAATCAAATCGCGGCTCTGCGGCGAGCAAGCGAACTTCATCGGGAGTTTTCTTCTGGAGGTGCAGGAACCCCAGGACGACGTCGGCCACCTGCACGCCGGTATTATCGATGTAGTTCTGCACCTCGACGCGGCGGCCCGTGTAACGCAGCAGCCGCACAAACGCATCGCCCAGCGCGGCATTGCGAAGGTGCCCGATATGCGCGGCTTTATTCGGATTGATGTTGGTGTGCTCGACGATGGCTTTCGGCGCATCCGCTGATGCATGAACCGCTTCGTGCCCGGCGCGCTCGATCGCCGTGCGGAAGAACGTCCCGCGCTCCAGATACGCATTCAAATAACCGCCGCCGGCAACTTCCAGCCGCGCCACGCCTTCGATCGGGGCAATCTTGTTGGCGATTTCCTGCGCGATCAGCCGCGGAGGCTTCTTCAATTTGCGCGCCAGTTCGAAGCAAACCGGCGACGCCACTTCTCCCATCTGCAGGCGGGGCGGCCGCTCGGTCACAACCGGAACGTCGATGCTGTAGTGCTTATGAATGTGGCGCAAAATCGCTTTGCGGATGCGGGCTTCGATGACTTGGTACACGCGGCTCCTTGCGACAAGGGAATCACGCGATTATAGGTAAACCGGCAGGGGCCGTCAAAGAGGCCCCCTGATTTGACAGCTTCGGAGGCCCAGACTAGTATCTATTTTTCGCATTTGCGCGACGAAATCTGTCATTTTCGTAGTTGCGCTCGAATCTGAACCAAGTATTCGCAAATTATGAAGATTGCCTACTTCGATTGTTTCTCGGGGATCAGCGGCGACATGGTCCTGGGCGCCTTGGTGGACGCGGGCGCCGGCCTCGCGCAATTGGAAGGCGAGCTTCGCCGCCTGCCGCTCACCGGCTGGAACATTTCCGCGGAAAAAGTACAGCGCCGGGGGATTTTCGCTACCCACCTTAAGGTGGAAGCTGATGAGCATCACCATCACCGCGGTCTCAGCGTCATTCTCGGCATGATCGACCAGTCCGGAATTGCCCCTCGCGCCGCGGATCGCGCCAAACGAATCTTCACGCGGCTCGGCGAGGCGGAAGCCAAAGTCCATCAGGTGCCCGTGGAAAAAATCCATTTCCATGAAGTGGGCGCCGTGGATTCCATCATAGACATCGTTGGCGCCGCGATCGGTTTCGAATTGCTGGGTATCGATGAGTTCGCCTGCTCGGCCCTCGACGTCGGTGGAGGTCGAGTCAACACTGCTCACGGATTGCTTCCTGTGCCCGCGCCCGCCACCGCCGAACTGCTGCGCGACGCCCCCACCTTCTCGACCGGAATTCAAAAAGAGCTCGTGACGCCTACCGGGGCCGCCATCGCCACCACTCTCTCCAAACAATACGCTAAGATTCCAGCAATGAATCTGCGCGTGATCGGATATGGAGCAGGCTCAGCCGATCTCGCCGAACAGCCCAACGTTCTCCGCATCCTGATCGGCGATGCGGTTGGCGCCGGCGAGAAAATCCACTGGGACGAACCGGTGGAAGTGATCGAGGCAAATTTCGACGACATGAGCCCGCAAATTTACGGCTACTTTGCAGAAAAAGCGTTGGCCGCCGGCGCTCTCGATATTTTTTCGACGCCGGTGCAAATGAAGAAGAATCGTCCCGGAATTCTCGTCACGCTGCTGGCGAAGCCAGCTGACGTCGATCAATTGATCGACCTGATTTTCCGCGAGACCACGACCATCGGCGTGCGCACTTACGAAGTTCGCCGCCGCGTCCTCGACCGCGAGACCATCAATATCTCGACGCCGCTCGGCGAAATTCGCATGAAAATCGCGCGCATGAATGGCACGGTGCTGAATGCCGCGCCGGAATACGAAGATTGCCGGCGCATCGCGGCGCAGAAAGGCGTGCCGCTGAAGCAAGTGCTGGCCGCCGCGTCATTTCACTTTGAAAAACAGCGCGAGTCGAATAAATAGCCCATGCCCCAATCCCAATCGAAGAAAAAGTTTTATTTCACCACGCCGATCTACTACGTGAACGCGCGGCCTCACCTGGGGCACACCTACACGTCGGTGGTGGCCGATACCATCGCGCGCTATAAGCGGATGTGCGGCTACGACGTGGTGGCGCTCACCGGCACGGACGAGCACGGCCAAAAAGTGGAGCGGGCGGCCAAGGCCGCGGGCGTCACGCCGCAACAATTCGCCGATCGAATCTCCGCGCAATACCGCCAGCTCTGGCAGGAGCTCGATCTTAATTTCGACCGGTTCATCCGCACCACCGAACCGCGCCACGAACGCGCGGTCCAGCGATTGCTGCACCTCGCGCAAGACAACGGCTACATCTACAAGGGCCACTACGAGGGCCAGTATTGCGTTTCGGATGAGATGTACGTGGACGAGCCGCTTCCCGGCGGATTGTGTCCCGAGTGTAAGCGCCCCACCGAGCGGGTTCGCGAGGAAAATTACTATTTTAAATTGTCGGGCTTTCAGGATCGCCTGCTCGAGCTTTACGAAAAGCAGCCGGATTTCGTGCAGCCCGAAACGCGGCGCAATGAAGTGATCGCTTTCGTGCGCGGCGGCCTGCGCGATCTTTCCGTCAGCCGGACTTCCGTGAAATGGGGAATTCCGTGGCCCGGAGACGAAAACCACGTTTTCTACGTCTGGTACGACGCGCTCACCAGCTACATGTCCGGAGTCGGCTACGGCGACGACGAAGTGCAATGGGAGAAATATTGGCCCGCGGATTTGCACTTGGTGGGCAAGGAAATTCTGCGTTTTCATGCCGTCTACTGGCCGGCATTCCTGATGGCGGCGAAGGAGCCTCTGCCGAAACAAATCTTCGCGCACGGCTGGTGGCTTTTCGCCGAAGAGAAGATGAGCAAATCGCGCGGCAACATGCAATATCCGCAACCCATCGCGCGCACGCTCGGCGTCGACGCGCTGCGCTATTTCCTGCTGCGGGAAATGGTGTTCGGCCACGACGGCAATTTCAGCCGCGATTCGCTGCTTACGCGCTACAACAGCGATCTCGCCAACGGCCTGGGCAATCTCGCCAGCCGCACGCTAACCATGATCGAACGCTATTGCGAGGGAACAATTCCCGCGGAGCACGCGAAGCCCGCGGGCGAA
>JBGPTK010000299.1:0-4161 GCA_041490605.1 Terriglobia bacterium
AACTCGCTTCGACTCCGCGCCCGCGCTCGTCCAGTGCACCGTGCCGTCCAAGGTGAGTTGGATGCACGGCGCTCTCCGCCCGTTTCCTCCAAACCCTACTAGCATATACAGTAGAGTGGAACTGAGTCAATCGTGATGTTTAGATGCCCGGGGAGAATGATTGGATTCAGGGATTACCCTAAACTGGACAGCAACTTATGCAGCTCTTGCTTGCGAGTGAGTAGTTCCCGAAGCTCCACTGCCGCTGGTTGCTTTTCGATTTTCTGCTGAACCACCGACAATTCGAGCTCGACGCGGCGGCGGCGCAGCACGCCCAGGCAGCTTTCGGCCTCGTCCCAGCCAGGCGCCGAGGACGTCTCAAACAGGATTTCAAAGAGAAGGCGGCCCTCATATTCCGGCAGAGCTTCGGCCAGAGTTGCGGGATCAGGCCGGGTTCCGGACGAGGCTGCTTCAATGAGGGCGGCGAAGATTTTTTCAGTTTCGAGGCCTTGATGCAAACCATCTTTGCTGATTTCCAGCGCCAGCCGCTCGCGGAACCCCTCGGCTTCCACCAGCATCTGCATCAGCCGGCGCTCGGCGGGCTTGATCACCTGGCCCATCAATTCCGGCTTGGGCTTTACTTCACTGCGGCGCTCGGCCGCCGCCTTGCGAAGGGATTCGCGCAGAACCGGCTCTTCAATGCGCAACTCGGAGGCGATGCGCGAGGCCCACTCGGAGCGCAGCAGGTTGTTGGGAATGCGCTGCAGGTAGGGCATCAGGAAATTCACGGCGGCCAGCTTGCCCTGGGCAGTGGTGCGATCCATCCGCCGGGCGCGGCCGATCAGGTAATCCAGATAGGGCGGCGCTTGCGTCAGCAGCTTCTGGTAGCTTTCCGCGCCCTGCTGCTGAATAAACTTGTCGGGATCAGCGCCGCCCGGCAGAGCGAGGACGCGCACATCAAAATCTTTTTCCAGCAGAAGAGTGAGCGAGCGCTCCGTGGCGGTCTGGCCCGCGGTGTCGGGGTCGTAATTCACCACCACGCGATGAGTGAAGCGGGCGATTAATTTTATTTGCCCTTCCGCCAGGCTGGTTCCGCAGCTGGCCACCACGTTCGTTACGCCCGCGCGGGCCACGGCAATCGTATCCATATAGCCCTCGACAAGGACGATAAAATCGCGCTGGCGAATCGTTTCCTTGGCCTGGTTCAGGTAATAGAGCACGTTGCTCTTGGAATAAATGGGCGTCTCGGGCGAATTCATGTATTTGGGCATGTCGTCGCCCAGGGCGCGGCCGCCGAAGGCGATTACTTTCCCGGTTTCGTTGGCGATCGGAAACATGATGCGGCGGCGGAAGCGGTCGTAGAGGCGCTCGCTTTGATCGCGCGAGAAAAGGCCGGAAGATTCGAGCAGCTTGTCGGCGTATTTTGTTTTCAGGTGGCGATAGAGCGAATCGCCAGCCGACGGCGCGTAGCCCAGGCCGAATCGGGCGATTGCTTCCGGATCCAGGCCGCGATCTTCCAAATAGGCGTGCGCCGCTTTGCCTTCGGGCGAATTTGTCAGCATCCGCGCGAAAAATTCCGCGGCCATGCGATGCATTTCCACTATTGCCGCGCGCTGCTGATTGGCCTGGCGCTCTTCGGGCGAGCGCTCGCGCGGCTGGGGAATGGCGATACCGCATTTTTCGGCGACGGTGCGAATCGCTTCGGGAAACTGGCACTTTTCCATTTCCATTACGAACTTGAAGACGTCGCCGCCGACGCCGCAGCCGAAGCAGTGATAAATCTGCTTCACGGGATGCACGGCGAACGAGGGCGTTTTTTCCTGATGGAAGGGACACAGGCCGGTGAAATTCTGCCCGCTTTTTTTCAGGCGCACGTATTCGCCGACCACGCGGACGATGTCCGCCTGCTGCTTCACGCGATCCGCGAATGATCCCGCTTCCGCCATGTTAGCTTCGCAATTCTACTACTGTGACAGCTTCGCCGCCGTGGTCGGCTGTCTCCGCATGGATATTCTCCACCAGTGGGTGGGACTTTAAGAATGCCGCCAGGCCGCGGCGCAGGGCACCGGTGCCGTATCCGTGGACGACGCGCAGGCGCGGAAGATTCGCAAGCGTGGCGTCGTTGAGAAATTTCTCCAAGCGGCGCGACGCTTCCTCCACATTGCAACCGATCACGTTGATTTCATCAATGGCGGATTCTTCGCTGGGCTGGGCGTGCACCGTCACGCGGCGCGTGGAAGCTGCCGGCGCCGAACCTGACGCGTGCGCTGCGGACTCGTCCTCGACACCGAGGATGTCGGACAGCGGAATTTTCATCCGTAGCGGCCCTGCAAGCACTTCGGCATCGCGGCCATCGATGCGGCGGAAAATCACCGGCTGCTTCATTCCTCGAACGCGAACGCGGGCGCCGGCGACAAGCACTTCGGGTTCCACCGGCAGCACCGGCAAGGGCACGATGACGCCGAGATCGGCCTGGGATTCGGCCAGATGCTCGAGCATCGCGGCATTCACATCCTCATGCGCGTCGGCTCCGATTTTCGTGAGCCGCCGCCCGGCGGATTTTTCCAGTTTTTCGCGTTCCCGCCTGTCGGAGATTTCAGCGGTGAATCGCGCCACGTCCGCTTGCAACTGCTTGACGGTTTCGTTGAATTTCTTTTCGAGCTCCGCGAGCCTTTTTCGCTGGCGGTCCACCCATTCGGTTTGCAAGCCGCGTCTTTCTGCTTCGAGGCGCTCGAGTTCCTCGCGAGCTTGCCGCTTGATTTCTTCCACTTCGTCGCGGCTGCGATGCAAATAGGCAATCAGCGCCTGCGCCTCGCGCGTTTCAGGCGAAAGGCCGGCGCGCGCGCGTTCGATCACAGGGGCGGGCAAGCCGAGGCGTTGCGCGATATCGATTCCGCTGGAAACGCCGGGGACACCGACGAGCAGGCGATAGGTGGGCCGCAGGTGGACCGTATCGAATTCCACCGCGGCATTGACGATGCCGGGAGTGGTGGAAGCGTAGGATTTCAAACGATCGTGGTGCGTCGTGGCGATTGTCAGCGCCCGCCGCGCGCGAAATTCCTCGAGCAGCGCCACGGCCAGCGCCGCGCCCTCTTCCGGCGCCGTGCCAGTGCCCATTTCGTCCACCAGCACCAGGGAATGATCCGTGGCGACTTCCAGCATGCCGCGCAGATTCAGCATGTGCGCGGAAAACGTGGAAAGATCGGCGGTGATGGATTGTTCGTCGCCGATATCAGCGAGCACGCAATCGAAAATCGGCAGCTCGGCCTTCGCCGCGGCCACGGGAATCCCCGACTGCGCGGCCAGCGCGGCCATGCCGACTGTCTTGAGAGAAACCGTTTTGCCGCCGGTATTTGGGCCGCTGATCACCATCACTGTTTCGCGGCCGCCAAGTTCCAGCGAAATGGATACGATTTCCCGCCCCTGTTTGCGCAGATTTTCCTCGAGAACGGGATGGCGCGCGGCTTCGAGCCGCAAGGAATTTCCGGCCGAGAATTCCGGGATGACGCAATTGAAGTCGCGGGCAAAACGGGCGCGCGCGAATACGGAATCGATTTCGGCAATCGCGGCCGCAGCAGCTTCCAGCGGCCCGCGATCGATCCGCAGCCGGTCAGTTAATTCCGCAAGAATGCGCGCGATTTCGGCGGCTTCGTCTTCGGCGAGCTGGACCAGGCGGTTGTTCCACTCGAGCGCTTCGAGCGGCTCGACGAACACGGTTTGTCCCGTGGCACTGGCTCCGTGGACTACACCTGGGACGGCGCGGCGATCGGCGGCGCGAACGGGGATCACAAAGCGGTCGTTGCGCAGCGTGACGTAATCCTGGCCGGCTTCCTCGCCGCGGGCGCGCAGGATTTTTTCGAGAGTGTGCCGCACCGTCTGGCGCGCCTGCACCTGCGCGCCGCGGATGCGGGCCAATTCGTGCGAAGCGTTGTCGTTGATTTCGCCGTTGGGCAGAATCGCGTGGCGGATGGCGGCGGATTGCGAGCGGAAATCGCCCAACCCGGCCGCAAGGGCTGCCAGGCGCGGATACTTCGCGGCTTCACCACGCAGAGTCTGCTTCAGGCCTGTGACGGTATCGAGCAGCGAAGCGGCGTCCAGAAGTTCCGCGCTCGAAAGCCATGATGCGGGCACCGGCAGGCGCCCCAGCCACACCGCCGGATCGGCCAGCGCGCCAAAGCCAAG
>JBGPTK010000300.1:0-4156 GCA_041490605.1 Terriglobia bacterium
GGTTCATCCCGGGGAACACCTGCGCGAGGATTTTCTAAAGCCTTACGGGCTCAGCATGAATCAGTTGGCGATGGACCTGCGAGTGCCGGTGACACGGATTGCGGACATCATTGCGGAGCGCCGTGGAATCACCGCGGATACCGCTCTGCGCCTGGCGCGCTATTTCAAAACTACTCCCGGATTTTGGATGAACATGCAGATCCAGTATGAGCTGGATGTGGCCGAAGACGAATTACGGGCAGAGATCGACCGGGACGTGCGTCCACTCGAAAGCAGAGCTCCGTAAGAGTGTTCCCGGTTTTTGACCGGTGAATGCAGTCGCCTCGGGTGGCGCATCCTCCCGGCCTCAGAGGGAAGCGTGGGGCAGTTATTCGTGTTTTGTAGATTGGGGTTAACGCGTGATTTCGATTTCTGTTTTGCCGCCGGCTTTTTCCGCGTGCGCTGATTCTTGCGCGCGCGCGTCCTCGGCGAAGTCGGCCAGTTGCAACTGGAAATTTCCGGCATTGGTTGCGTAGCCCAGCGCCGTTTCCATGCCGATCGTGCCGCCGCGAACATACCTCTCGAGTTCGCCGTCAAAATGCTGCATGCCCTCGAGCGAGCCGTCCTGCATCGCATCCAGGAGCGATTTACCTTCGCCATCGCCCTTCTCGATATATTCGCGGGTGCGCATCGTCGATTTCAAAATTTCGAACACGCCCAGGCGCCCCTTGCCATCCTTGCGCGGCACCAGCCGTTGCGAAATAAAATAGCGGAAGGATTTCGCCAGGCGGTTGCGCACCTGCTGCTGGTCGCCCAGGGGAAACGCGCCGATGATGCGCTCCACCGTTTTCGACGCGTCGATGGTGTGCAGGGTCGAGAAAACCAGGTGGCCGGTTTCCGCGGCCTCCAGCGCGATTTCAATCGTTTCGCGGTCGCGCATTTCGCCCACCAGAATCACTTTCGGCGCCTGCCGCAGCGCCGCGCGGAGAGCCAGCGCGAAGCTGGGAGTATCGCTGTGCAATTCGCGCTGGTGAATAATGGATTTCTTGTGGTTGTGCAGAAACTCGATGGGATCTTCGATGGTGATGATGTGGTACGCCTTCTCCTGGTTGATCTGGTTCAAAATCGCGGCCAGCGTGGAGGATTTCCCCGATCCGGTCGGACCGGTCACCAGCACCACGCCGTTCCGCAGCTCCACGCAATCCGCCAGCTGGGGCGGCAAATTCAAATCCGCGAATACCGGAATTTTCGTGGGAATCACCCGCATCACGATGGCGTACGTGCCGCGCTGAACGAATATGTTCACGCGGAATCGCGCCAGGTTCGGCAAGCTGTAGGAAATGTCGCAGGAGCCCTGGTCACGCAGTTTCTGCAGCGCCAGCTTGTTCGCTCCAATCAAATCGTTGGCGATCTGTCCCGTATCGGCGGGCTTCAGCTTTTGCAGTCCCGGCATTTCCACCGGCACAAGCTGGCCGTTCAATTCCACCAGCGGCAAACTTCCCACCGAAAAAATCAGGTCGCTCACCTGTTTCGATTTCTGGACCATCGCCGCGATGACCCGCTGCGTGGGAATTTTTGGCGGCGCTGCTTCAGCAACAGGAGATGCAGATAAGGGCGGGACCGGGGGTTCCATGAAATTCATTCCTCCACCAGCGCCCTGCCTTTCGCCGCGCCGGAATTCGGGCGGCATCTCTCGACAAAACGCTTCATCCATGAATACCATACCTATCGCGGATGCCGGGCGAATCCGCCGGGTGCTGTGTCGCAAGCGGGAATAGTTGTCTTCGCGCGCCGCGCGAAGGCGCAAGATGGCAAGGGCGATGATAGCGGTGATTGGCCGGTTTCCTTTTTGCATCCAGAAACTTGAATCGGAACATCTAACGTAAGCAGGGCGCTGGCGGAGCCCTTCGAGGGAAAATAATGATGATGAAGAGTTACGCGAGACTTGCGCGTCTAGGCCTGGTTTTGGCGGCGATCGGTGTTAGCGCCATCTCCGCGCGGGCGCAGGAAGGATCCTCGAAGTCGCCGGACCTTATCCACGTGACGGTCACCGCCAAAGGCCGCGACAAGGCGCCGCCACCGCCCGTCACGCAGAACGATGTGATCGTCCGGCAGGGGAAAGACCGGCGTCCGGTGGTGGAATGGGTGTCGGCAAAAGATCGTCATACCGGCCTGGATTTAGCGATCTTGATCGACAACTCGCTGGACTCGAGTCTGGGGTTGCAACTCTCCGATATTTCCAATTTTATTCGCGCGCTGCCTCCTTCCACCCGCGTTGCCGTCTTTTATAGCGATTTCGGATCGGCGCGGAAGGCTCAGGACTTTACCGTGAATCGCGACCTGGCCGCGAAAGCGCTGCGCCTGCCGCTCGGCCGCAACCAGGAAGGCGCCAGCATTTTCCAGGCGGCTTCCGATCTTTTGAAGCATTGGCCTGCCGGCGCCGGGCGCAATCGCCGCGCCGTGCTCCTGGTGAGCAATGGAATCGACTTGTTCCGCGGGATTACGGATTCGAACCCCGGAGCCAACATGGACCTGCAGGAAGCGATCGACTCCGCGCAGCGCGCCGAAGCCACCGTCTACACCATTTTTGCCAATGGAGCGGCCCAGGTTTCCGGAAATTCTTTTCTCATCAACAATGGCCAGGGCTGCCTTAGCCGCATCGCCTCGGAAACGGGCGGCGAATCGTTCTTCCAGGGTTTGCAAACTCCGCTCGCCTTCGCTCCCTACTTGCATCAATTGTCGAAATTGCTGGGGCAGCAATACCGGCTCACGTTCCGGGCCCAGCTTGGCAAGAAAAAGGAATTCGTTCCCTTGAAAGTCATCACCGAACTTTCCGGAGTGGAACTGCAGGCTCCCGCGCGAGTATTCGTTCCCGCGGCCCGCTGAGGCGCTGCATCGCTTGCGCCAGCCTCGCCCGCACAGCACGCTATGCACGCTCTTTTGCGAATGATAAACTAGCGTTCGTCAGGACGCTGGAAATCGCTCGTGTTTGTTTGGTAGTCGTGAAAGTTAGGCCCGTAGCTCAGTTGGTTAGAGCGCTACCTTGACACGTTGTACCGGGCCATATGATACATTCGGTGCGACGCTGCTATTCGCTAATATCTGCTTGCGTTTAGGCCCAATCGCTTCTGTGAGGAGCAACTACCAGTTGGGACGCAAAGTTAAATGGGTGTGCACCAAATTGTGCACCAAATCGACGCCTCCCGAATATCCTGCCGAAACATAAACAAGCTTCTGCCGGTTGGACCAAGAAGCGTGTACAGTGAATCCGCCCTCGGGCGATCGCATTCTCGCGTGTAGTTACACGGATTGGCCACGATTACTGCCTTAACGGGTGAAGAATGGGAGCAGATCCATGGACATTCCTAGGGAGCGGGCGCTTGAAATCGTGCTTGGCCTGGGTATTGCCTGCATTTCATTCCTGGCTGGACAAGTTTGGGGGTTAGGAAAAACTCTTTATCGGAGACGTAAGCTCAAGCGGGCGCTACAAACCGAAATCGGCGAGCTGCAACCGTGGCTCTTGCGAAACCTGATCACGATTGAATGCATGATTCAATTGTCCTGCCTGCAAGAATTGGCGAACCACGGTCCTGTTCTGATCCCTGTCCAAGTTCACGCCGAGCATTTTCCGGAAATTAACTTGGACTTATCCAGAGCGGAACGAACATCAATCAACGCGGTCTACAGTTTGGTCTATCAAATTAACGAGGATTCTGAAAAGCTTACTGATCTAAATCCGTTATGTGCCCGCGATTCCGCCAACTTTCATCAGCTAAGACAGGTTCTTGACCGAGCATACAGAAACTCACATCATGCCCTATTGTTGATCCGGCTCCACCTCGAAAATATCGACAACTTGGCCTTCATAACAAGTACAAATGAAACGGATGGATTGATTCACGAACTGGAGGAGCGTAATGATGCAGATTTGCTGAAGCTTGCTGCAGAAGCAAGAAAGGAGGGGATAACGGCAATTCGGCGGAAATATAAGGATGGTGCCGTTTCAGTGTCAGAGATAACTCCTACACCCGCCCCCGTACCTGGACATTTCTATTTCGATGCGACAGGTGCCAAGTACAAGTGTTTATCTGTGCAGGACGGAATCGTCAGTTGGATGCAGTTGGAAAGCAAGATAGGGGCATTGACCTTTGATGCCGTTGTGCGACAGCCTCTTGCA
>JBGPTK010000301.1:0-4147 GCA_041490605.1 Terriglobia bacterium
GCAGCAGACGATTCCGGCCAGGCCGCGGTTGGCCGCTTCACGATTTCGCACAGGAATTAGATTGCAGGATGGAATCGCGGAATTCAAGGATTCCCGGCTACGATCGATAACTAGCGGCCGAAGGTGCGGACGGTGGATTGGCGCTGCAGCGAGCGGTCGAGATTTTCGCGGAAATTCATCAAGGTGAGGAAGGTGCTCAGCACGCGCGCCTTGATTTCGTCGGTTAAGTGGATGCCACTGGTAGCGACGCGGGCCAGGCGCTCTCCGCCATCGGAGATATAGCGAATGATTTCCATTTGCCGCTCTTTGCTGGTGTTGCCTGGAGCAGTCTCGCGGCGCATCTTGGCGCAATCCTGCTCGAGCTGCAGAGTGTAGTGCAGCAGACACATCCGCTCAGACTCAAGCCCCGGAGGTACCGGCGCCTTGCACCCGACGGCACTGCAACTCTCAGGCATATTGTAAGGCCCGCTTCAGCAGGCAGACTTGTAGCATCTTCGGCAAGCAAAATCTAGACGTGCTATCCCCTTCGGGGCCAATGCAATACTATTGCCCCGCGGCGCGGAAGCAACCATACCCTCCGCCCATTATATTTCTTCTACACCAGGATGGGCGTTGCTTCAAGTTCCATGAATCGAGTTGTTTATCTTCAAGTTACTTCGGCTACCGGAGCCATTCCGGAATAGCCGCCCCTGAACCATCGGGAAACAGCAAGTTTCTTGAGTATCCAAATAGAAGATCGGCAGATCGCCGAAAAACCTTATCTTTGGCCGAGAGACAGCTTGATCAGGCCCAGATCGGTGAGACCATTCAAAACGAATTGCACCGCCAACGCAGTGAGGAGCAGACCCATCAGCCGCATGAGAATCCGGATTCCCGTTTCGCCTAGAAATCCGCGGACCCGGTCTGCCCCCGCCAGGACGAGATAGGAAATTAACGAACTGGCGATAATCGAGCCGTAGATGATCGCGTGCTCCCACCAGGTGTGCGATTCGCCGATCAGCACCATCACCGTGGAAATGGTTCCCGGCCCGGCCAGCATGGGAATGCCGAGAGGAATGATGCTGGCATCTTCTTTCGCCGCGCCTTCCGCCGCTTCTCCCGGCGTTTCATTCTGGCTCGAGCGCCGCGCCTGCAGCATGTCCAGGCCGATGTGCAGCAGAATCAAGCCTCCGGCAATTTTGAAAGCCGGCAAGGTGATTCCAAACATGCGGAAAATCAAGCTCCCGGCCAGAGCAAACCCGCTGAGCACGATCAGGCAGGTCCATCCTGACTTGCGCGCCATCCTTTTCCGCTCCAGTGCATCCGCGCCTTCGGTAATGGCCAGGAACGTGGGAATTACCGCGAAGGGGTCCACCAAAAAGAAGATTGAGGTGAAGGAAAGCAGCGCGAATTCTGAGATCTCCCTGACGGATGCCGGCATGGCGCCTCGATGACGCGCGACAATTTATCACGACCGCGCCGCGCTGGATAGCGCCAGTACATTGGGGCCTGGCTGGTGACCGGTGTTGGCCAGCGGCTTGGGGGTATGCTAGACTGGCGCGGCAAGAGCGAGAGCATCTGCGTTTCTTCCGACCGTCCCTGGGAGTTGCGCGCCTGCCACTTACCAGTCGAGGATATTCGCATGTCCGGTCATTCGAAGTGGGCGACCATCAAGCACAAGAAGGCGGCCACCGACGCCAAGCGCGGCAAAGCCTTTACCAAGATTATTCGTGAAATCACCATTGCCACGCGGGTGGGGGGCTCTGATCCTGATACGAATCCCCGGCTGCGCACGGCGATTCTTGCCGCCAAGAACGAGAACATGCCCAACGACAACGTGGAGCGAGCCATCCAGCGCGGCGCCGGCACACTGGAAGGGGAAACGCTCGACGAAGTAACGTTTGAAGGGTATGGTCCGGGCGGCGTAGGGATGCTGGTGCAGGTGGTCACCAGCAATCGCAACCGCATCGTCAGCGATATCCGGCACGTGATGTCGAAGCATGGCGGAAACCTGGCCGAGACCGGCGCCGTTGGCTGGATGTTCCAGCGCAAGGGCGATATCATCATCCCCAAAGAGCTGGCGGAAGAAGACAAGCTGATGAGCATCGTGCTGGATGCGGGCGCGGATGATCTGCGCGACGATGGCTCCTCGTGGGAAGTTTTGACGCCGCCCGAAGCGTTTGAAAAAGTTCGCGAAGCGGTGGTGGCCGCGGGGATTACTCCGGCCTCCGCCGAAGTGGGCTGGGTGCCCAAGAATTTCGTGAAGCTTACCGGAAACCAGGCGCAGCAGATGCTGCGGCTGATGGAAGCGCTGGAAGACCACGACGACGTCCAGCAGGTCTCCGCCAATTTCGACATCGACGAAAAAGAAATTCAGGCCGCGGTCAGCGCCAGCTAGATTTCTTCAAAATTCCGCCGCCTTTGCAATAAATTCGGGCGGGGGATGCCGATCGGTGGTTCCTATCCCGCCGCGACTGCGTAAAAAACACTACCCTCCGTTTTTCGGCGCACGTACACTCTCCGTGTCGCCCATGCCTCTTCCAGCACAACGCGCGCCTCTTGAGACCGCAAAAAAACTGCGAGTGTTGGGCGTGGACCCGGCATTCGCGGGGGCCACGGGATATGGAATCGTCGAAATGGAGGGCCGCGCCACGCGCCTGCTGGATTTTGGCGCGTTGAAGCTGCCCGCGCGCATGACCTTCGGAGCGCGGCTGCGGGATATTCATCTCCTGATCGAGCAACTTCTGGAAAAATATTCGCCTGACGCGGTGGCGGTCGAATCCGTCTTCACGGCGCTGAATGCGCGGACGGCCCTGAAGCTTGCCGAAGTGCGCGGCGTGGTGCTGCTGGCGGCGGAACAAGCCGGAATCCCGGCGCACAGTTATTCGCCGCGCGAAGTGAAGGCCAGCGTGGCCGGCTACGGCGCGGCATCGAAGCAGCAGATGCAACAAATGGTGCGCGTCCTGCTGAACCTGCGCGAAACTCCGGAACCATCCGACGCGGCCGACGCCCTGGCCGTCGCGCTTTGCCATGCGCAGCTTTCGCAAGCCAAAGAGCGGCTGGCAATCTCGTTGCGTTCGGCGAATGCCGCGGCGGTTGCGATCATTGCCGGCGGCGGCCGCGGTCCGAATGGATTGCTGAAAAACTGCCGGATCGCGCCGGAGGCGCACGGCCGCTCGCGCGCGGCGCGCATCAAAATCCTGTCATGAGCGCCGGAGGAAGACTCCATTCGCGGCCCGTTTCGTCGCGGCTTGTTTCGCCGCTGCTATTTTTGCTCGCCGTGCTTCCGGCATGGCTCACGGCTGCCACGGGCGCCACGATCACGTATCGAAAGGTATTCAAATCCAGCTATCCGGAATTCGTCGAGATTAAAATAGACGAGAGCGGCACGGGAACCTGGGACATCCACCAGCTTGATGAAGATGCGGACGCACAGCCGCTGCAGGTTAGCCCGTCACTTGCGCAGCGGATTTTTTCGCTCGCCGCGCAGCTCCACAATTTCGACAAAGCCAATCTGGATGTTCATCGAAAGATTGCCAACCTGGGAGAGAAAACATTCCGTTACGAGAAAGGCGGCGAGACGCACGAAGCCACTTTCAACTACACGCTGAGCACGCCCGCGAACCAGTTGCTGGATATTTTCGAAGGCCTGGCCATCGAGATGGAAGATTTGTCGGCCCTGCAGCGGGCCATGCGCTTCGACCGGCTGGGCGTGAACGAGGCCGTGCAGCGCATCGAAACGGATTACAATCGCAAAGTGATTCCCGAGCCCGATAGACTTCTGCCGGTGCTCGATCAACTCGCCGCCGACAGCCAATATCTAGATATCGCCCGCCAGCGCGCCCGTACCCTAGCCGAAAAAATCCGCAACCCAAAATAAATCAAGTGGTCCGCTCGTGTAGCGCCGCCCTTCAGGGCGGCATCCGAGGGTGCAGGTGCGGCTGCAGGCGCCGCCCTGAAGGGCGGCTCTACATCACTCTGGTACGGTGGGGTCTGAGATGGCTCTTTTGTGCTAATTGACAATCTAACTGCTTTCGGATAAGTGTAGAGACACAACATCGGCTCCCATTCGAGGCTGTTTCTAATTCTTTAGAACGGTTCCTGTAGACGTATTCAGTTGGGCTTGAACCCGTCCCCCAGAATCCAGGTCAGAGATTGGTGCGATGAA
>JBGPTK010000302.1:0-4146 GCA_041490605.1 Terriglobia bacterium
AACTTTGCCCATGCCCACCCCGGAACACGGCCGGACAAGTGCGCCTTCCCAGCAAGAACAGATGGAGCGCAAAGAGAACCAGTTATGGCGAGCGAGTCTCTTGTTCCTCGTCTTGCTGGCAGCGGGATTCCTGGCAGCAAGCTGGCAAACTTTTCGCTCGCTTCCCATGCGTCTCGAAGCGCTCCCGCTGGGGATACTGGTGCTGTCCGTGCTCTTCGGAGCCTACTCGTGGACCAAGCGCCGCGAGATCACCGAACTGCGAGGCTTTGTTCGCGGGCTTCAGGCGAACGCCGCGTCTCCACCGACGGACAAACAGTTCGATCAGCTTCTCGAGCTGGTCTCGCGTTCGCAGCGGGGATACCGCGACCTGATCGATAGTCTCGATCATGTTGTCTTCACGCTATCCTTAACGGGCGAAATTCAACTCGTCAACCGGCGGTTCGTGGAAATCCTGGGTCTTGGGTTTAACGATGTGATCCGCCACGGGCTTGATGAGTTTCTCTTGGAGCCCGCCCGGGAAGAAATCGAGCGTGCTTTGCCGAGGTTTCTGGAAAAGCACTCCTGGTCAGGGGTGGTTCGCGCGCGCCTGCGCAAGACGGGCGAGCTGCGCTATTACGATTGCATCCTCCATGCCGTGCTGAAGGACGGCCAGGTGGCCGCCGCGGGAGGGCTGGCCCGGGACATAACCGCCCAGCGCGAATCCGAAGCCCGCTTCAGCGAGCTTTTTGAAAGCCTTCAGGAGGGCGTCTATAGCACCACGCAGGAAGGGAAGATCCTGGATGCGAATCCTGCTTTCGTGCGCATGTTGGGCTACGAAAAAAAGGAAGAGCTGCTGGCGATTGAAGCGCAGGACCTTCACGTGGACCCTTCGAACCGTTCCCGCCTGCTCGCGGAACTGGAAAAGCGTGGCGCGTTCAGCGACCAGGAAACCCTTCTCCGCCGGAAAGACGGCACGCCGCTTCTCTGCATGAATTCCGCTTCCGCGACGCGGGATGCTTCCGGACGGATCACCCGCATTCAAGGCACGCTGATGGACATCACCAGCCGGCGTGAGGCGGAGAACCGGCTTCACGAAGGACAGGAATTCATTCGCCAGCTCATCGCCAGTTTTCCCGATGCCATTGTGGTGCTCGACTCCGCGCGCCGGATCACTTATGCCAGCCATCGCATCGAGGACCTGACCGGGCACAAGCCCGCGGAGCTTGTGGGAACATTTCTCAGCGATCGAACATTCGCCGAGGATCAGCCCTCCCTGCTGAGCGCCTACGACAGTTTGATTGCCGGCGAACAAACCTTTGCGCAGTTGGAATATCGCTCCTTGCACCGGGATGGCAGTTGGCGGACCATTCGGGCCGATGCCAGCCCCTTGTTCGACGTCGCCGGGAAGATCGCCGGCGTTGTCGCGTCGGCGCGCGACGTCACCGAATCGAAGCGCCTCGAACAACAATCGATCCAGCGGGAAAAGTTGGCGGCCATGGGGCAGATGGTCGCGGGCGTGGCCCACGAATTGAACAACCCGCTCACCGCGATTCTCGGCGTCAGCGATCTATTGCATGAACGGGCCACCGATGATCAGACGCGCCGGCAAACCAACCTGGTTTACCAGCAAGCCCGCCGCGCCGCGCAAATCGTTCAGGGATTGCTCGCGTTCTCCCGCCCGCCCGCCACCAGCCGCACCCGAGTGCAGCTCGAAACGGTGGTTCAGCGCGCGCTCGATCTGCAGAACCATTCCCTGAACCAATACCATATTTCCGTGGATTTCGAGGCCCCCCAGGATCTTCCCCCCGTCGATGCCGACGCCAACCAGCTCCTGCAGGTTTTCTTGAACCTTCTGGTGAATGCGGAGCAGGCGATTCGAGAAGTGCGCGATCACGGCACGATTCGCGTGCGAGCCGGCCATTCGATTGGCCTGGTTTGGGTGTTGATCCAGGACGATGGCGCGGGCATCCGCCCCGAGGTTTTGCCGAAAATTTTCGATCCTTTTTTCACCACCAAGCGTCCGGGTGGCGGCACCGGTCTCGGCCTTACCGTCTCCATGACTTTGATCAAGGAGCACGAAGGCACCATCGAAGTGCAATCAACGCCGGGCGAGGGCTGCGTCTTTCGAGTTGTGCTGCCGGCAGCGAGCCGGGTGGAACTGCCTCCGGTGGCCAAACCCACTTCCGTTTCTTCCTCGCTGCGCGGTCATTCCATTCTTGTGATCGACGACGAAGCGGGAATTCGTGAGCTGATTCAGGCGGGAATGTCCGCCCGCGGCTTGAGGGTGGAATGCGTTTCCACTTCCGAGGAAGGGCTCGAGCGGCTGGCGGCGCAAGCCTATGATGCGATTCTGTGCGATTACCATTTGCCGGGAATGAACGGCGAGAAATTCTTCCAGCATGTTCTGGCGAACTTGAGCATTCCGCCGCAGAAATTCATCTTCATGACGGGAGAATTGCTGGCGCCGCCGGCGCTCGAAGCGTTCACCGGCCCCGGCGCGCACGTGGTTCAAAAACCCTTCCAACTTTCCGAACTTGCGGCGCTCTTGGTGGAGATTTGCGAGCCGGTCACATCCAAGGCCTGACAACGGTCTGCTTCTGAGGACTGCTTGCGCTGGAACTGCCTGTGTCCTACTTCTTCGCGGAGCTGTCGATGCCGAAGTCCCAGACGTCGAGTTGTACGTCCTTCTGTTCCATGACCTCTACAATCGCGTATTCACCCGGCGCGAGTTTTTGTCCGAGTGTGAACCGGTAGACGCCCTTGGTCACTTCCCATGTCTGCAGGAGCATCGATTTCCGCTTCGCGGTAGTCTCCGCGAAATAGGAATCCAGAAATTCAAGCTGCCGGGTGTCTTTGTGAATCTGCGCCAGCACCAGGTCGATCTTTGGTTCCCGTCCATCGGCCGTGCGAATGAAAAATTCCGGCTCGCGATTGGTGATCCGGAATTTGGCGTGTTGTCCGTTGACGAAAACAGTCTGCCTTCCGGGCACGATGGGAATGGGCACCAGGATTCGCTCCAGGGCGCGAGTTTTGTTCGTCTTGATGTCCGCTCCCACCTGCGTCAACGGAAATACTCCCTTGCCGTCCAGCAGATACACGCCCTCTCCCGGGGGCAGGAAAATTCCGGGAGCCACTTCGATGCTGGCATCCACGTCGACGTCAACGACACGCTTCGACGCTTCCTCAGTCTTCAGCTTTGCAACCACATCCTCGGCCTGCTTGCTGTCTTCCGATTCGGTCTTGCGCGTGGCATCCCAATCCACCATCGACGTGGGGAGTTCTTCCCATTGCGCGCGCTCCACGCTGAAATAGCGCACCCGGTCGCCTTTGATCTCGTAGCTCTGCGCCAGTTGGTAGCTCCCATCCGTCAGAATCAGCTTTTTTGCCTTGGGCAAAACGGGAACGCCGGCGGGTTCACCTTTTGGGGGAGATGGCTTGGATTGCTGCGCGCGCGGAGCCGGCACGCACCAGATCGTTGCCATGAGCGGGATCAGCAGCCGGACCATATTGTTCTGTCTCATTGTCTCACTGATCATTCTTCAGGTCCGGGCCTGCGCCTCACTCGCTTCCGGCAATCTCAAAACATAGGATGCCAGCCCGACGGTTTGGGTTTGGTTGCGTGGCGGGCAACCGTGCCTTCAGCATAGCGCCACACCCGATAGACAACAACAGCGCGCCTTCCTCGTTGCTGTCCTAATCTGAGATTGGCCTAGCTTTTTGGCAGGTCGGAGCTGGAGTTTACCTCCGCCTTTTGGAGTCCGATGCTTTGTATCGGACCCGATGCTTTCGATCGGGGCGTCCCGATGTTTACCCCGATGCCTTATATCGGGGCTTTGTGCCGAACGCGATGCTCTTGATCGGGAAGCTCCGGCATGGACGCGCTGAAAACTCAGGGGTTTTAACCCCTGAGGCGCCCCAATTCTCACTGACGGGGTATAGCTCTCACGCGGAGGTGAACGCGAGGCACTTATTGCGGGGTAAGATCGAGGTCCGCACAAATGTCCGGTGGAATCGGCCTCTTGACTAGCAGACTATTACGGACTAATATTTAGATGCTAATCGGAGGAGCTATGCCAAAGCGGGGGCTAAAGCTAAAGCAGGCGAGTGCGGTCCTGCAAATGCAGCCGAAAGAACTGCAGAACCTCGTCCAATTCGGCATCGTGAAGC
>JBGPTK010000303.1:0-4133 GCA_041490605.1 Terriglobia bacterium
GACTCGGGATTCCTCGTCGTCATGGAAAGGCAAGGGCCATGACTCCTCGGAATGACCGCAAGAGTGGTTGTGCGCCGGCGGTTAGGAAGTGCGCGGATTCGACTTGTCTACTTTGATGTCGAGTTCCTTGATCGCTTTCTGAACGACGGACGGTTGGATTTGTCCTTCGTGCAGCAGTTCGACCAGGGTGGAGTAGGCGATGAAGCGCGAATCGACCTCGAAGAAGTCTCGCAGAGAGGCGCGGCTCTCGCTGCGGCCGAAGCCGTCCGTGCCGAGAGCGGAAAGGCGGCGAGGCATCCACTTGCTGACTACGTTGGGGAGGGCCTTGAGATAGTCGGTGGCGGCCACCAGCACACCTGGAGAATCGGCTAGACACTGCGTCACATAAGGGACGCGCTGTTTTTCGGTGGGATGGAGCATGTTCCAGCGTTCGGTGTCCAGGCCGTCGTTGTAGAGTTGCTTGTAGCTGGTCACACTCCACACGTCGGCGGCCACGCCGAATTTCTGCTCGAGGATTTCCTGGGCTTGCAGAGCTTCGCGCAAAATGGCGCCGCTGCCGAAAAGCTGCGCGCGTAGCTTCGATTTTTTGTTTTCCGAAGCGCGGAAGCGATACATGCCTTTCAGAATCCCGTCTTTCGAGCCAGCGGGCATCGGCGGCATCTGGTAAGGCTCGTTCATCACGGTGATGTAATAAAAAATGCTTTCGTTTTCCTTGTACATCCGGCGAATGCCGTCCTGGATGATCACCGCCACTTCGAAGGCAAAGGCGGGGTCGTAAGCCAGCAGGTTGGGAACGGGAAGCGCGAGCACGTGACTATTGCCGTCCTGGTGCTGCAATCCTTCGCCCGCCAGCGTAGTGCGTCCCGAAGTGCCGCCCAGGAGAAAGCCGCGACAGCGCATGTCCGCGGCGGCCCAGATCAAATCGGCGATGCGCTGGAATCCGAACATGGAATAGAAAATAAAGAACGGGATGGTGTTGATGCCGTGGGTGGCGTAAGCGGAACCCGCGGCGATAAACGAGGACATCGATCCGGCTTCGGTGATTCCTTCTTCCAGGATTTGGCCGTCTTTGGCTTCCTTGTAATAAAGCAAAGTGTGCACGTCCACTGGCTCGTAAAGCTGGCCGGCGCTGGAATAAATTCCCACATGGCGGAAGAGCGATTCCATGCCGAAGGTGCGCGCCTCGTCGGGAACAATCGGAACAACCAGTTTTCCGATCTCCGGATCTTTCATCATTTTGTTGAGCATGCGGACGAAAACCATGGTGGTGGAAACTTCGCGGCTCTCGCTGCCTTCGGCGAATTCCTTGAAGAGCTCGTCGTGCTCGGCGGCCAGCAGGGGCTTGGCGCGGACCGAGCGCTTGGGCACATAGCCGCCCAACTCCGCGCGGCGCGCGCGCAGATACTGAATTTCCGGGCTGTCCTCCGGCGGGCGGTAGAAGGGAGTCTCGGCCACGTCCTCATCGTTCAGAGGAATGCCGAAGCGCGAGCGGAACAGGCGCAATTCGTCCTCGTTCAATTTCTTCTGCTGGTGGGTGATGTTGCGGCCCTCGCCGCTTTCACCGAGTCCATAGCCCTTGATCGTGCGGGCCAGGATCACGGTGGGCGAGCCTTTATGCTCGACTGCCGCCTTGTATGCCGCATAGACCTTGCGCGGGTCGTGCCCGCCCAGGCGCAGGCGGCGCAGGGCATCGTCCGAAAGAGTAGCCACCAGTTTGAGCAAGCGCGGATCGCTTCCGAAGAAATGATCTCGAATGTAGGACCCGGACTCGACGACCAATTTTTGGGATTCGCCGTCCAGCATCTCGCCCATTTTCTCGATCAGCAGCCCATCGGAATCCATCTCGAGGATGGGATCCCAGTCGCTTCCCCAAATCACTTTGATGACGTTCCAGCCCGCTCCGCGGAATGCGGCTTCGAGTTCCTGAATGATCTGTCCATTGCCGCGCACCGGGCCGTCCAGGCGCTGCAGATTGCAGTTCACCACAAAAATCAAATTGTCGAGGTGTTCGCGCGAAGCCAGCGTGATCGCGCCCAGGCTTTCGGGCTCGTCCGTTTCGCCGTCGCCGAGGAAGGCCCACACCTTGGCGTCCGTTTGGGGTTTCAGGCCGCGATTTTCCAGGTAACGATTGAAGCGGGCCTGATAGATCGCCATGATCGGGCTCAAGCCCATCGAGACGGTGGGGAATTCCCAGAAATCCGGCATCAGCCAGGGGTGAGGATAAGAACACAGCCCGCCACCCGGTTTCAACTCGCCGCGGAAATTTTCCAATTGCGCGGCGGTGATGCGGCCTTCGAGGAAGGCGCGCGCGTAAACGCCCGGTGAAGCGTGGCCCTGGAAGTAGACGGTATCTCCCTCGAATTCTTCGGTACGCGCGCGGAAGAAGTGATTGAATCCAATCTCGAACAGAGTTGCCGCCGAAGCGTAGGTGGAAATGTGGCCGCCGATGCCGTGCTCGACGCGGTTGGCGCGCACCACCATGGCCAACGCGTTCCAGCGGACCAGGCTCTTGATGCGGCGTTCGATTTCCTGGTCGCCGGGAAACATAGCCTGCTGGCGGAGCGGAATGGTGTTGACGTAGGGAGTCTGCGCGGAAAAGGGAAGGTCTACCCCGCGAGTTGCGGCGTACTGGCGCAATCGATTGAGGATATGACTGACTTCCCCGGGGCCGCTGCTTTTCAGAACCGCGTCGAGAGACTCCACCCACTCCTGTATTTCAATTTCTTCCGACGCCGACGGCCGGGCGATCACGCTTTCACTCATGTTATCTGTGTGTCCTTTTCGGTTGGCCGGCTGATCTACAGTATGGAGATCCTCGGCGACAGTCCTTTTATTTTGACTCTATAGAATACTCCTGAACGCGGCTCGCGCCAATCGTTGAGCAGTACCAATTGTGGGTAGGAGTACTACAACTCGCTCGCAAGTGGGCAGTGGTTCAATTCGGTGAGAAGACGAGCCAAACGCAGCTTTAGTGTGCCAGGGAGCGCCAGGGTTTGCGCGGCTTGTGCTCGGGATGCTTCGCCGCGCGCCCTTCGGGGCTCAGGGTAAAAAAGGCGCGCGCTCAGGATGACAGCCAATTCAGGCTCAATTCGCCGCTGGCCAGTTTTAGGATCAATTCGCGGTCCGCGGGAAGAAAATTCATGGCAGGCAGCGCGGCCGGCTTGGCCCACTGCATTTGCTCGAAGACCAGATTTCGGATTGAGAGCGGGTCGACTTGCGCGGCAAAAAACACCAGTTCGATTTCGGTGGAGAGCTCCTTGTAGCGATGCCGGGTGCGATAGAGTTCCGCGCCCACTTGGGCGATCACTCCGAGTTCCTCGCGCAACTCGCGAGCGAGGGCTGCCGGAAGCGCTTCGCCGGGGCGAACTTTGCCGCCCGGAAATTCCCATTGCAGAGCGAACGTGTCGTCCCTCCGGCGCTGGCAGACGAGCAAGTTTCCTTGGTGTTCGATCAGTCCGGCGACTACAAGAAGCATTGCGATCCCCTTGGCGATGAGAGCTGCTACTTTTTTTGTTCGATCATATCGTGAAATTTGCTTTGGCCGCGATTCGGATTTTGGCTGGGTCGTGGAGGGCAACAGCTTGCGTGGCATTGATCGCGGTGGTTCGGGCGAAGCGTACTCTGGATCCTTCACGGCGCAAAAGGCGCTTGTTCAGGAAGACCGAAAAACCAAAAGACTACTTTCGCAGCGGCGGCGAGTGGATTGCGCGAAAAAGCGCTTTGGCGCCCTGCACGAGCGGCGGGCCCGGCGTATTCAGCAGTTCGTCGCGCAAAACGATTACGCGGCGATTTTTGACTGCGGGCACATCCTGCCAAGCTGGATTTTCGAGAGTTTTGCGAATCGAGGGCCGGTCTGCGGTCGCCGTCCAGGCGATTATGATTACATCCGGCATCGCTCGGGCCACTTGCTCGCCGGTGACGCGCGAGCCTGGATCGAGCACCATTTGCGCGCCGGCGATTCCGGCAATTTCCCGGACCCAGGGCGGGGAAGTGATTCGCGGATTCGGCCAAGCCTCGCAATAAATTGTGGGACATGATTTTACTCGCCGGGCGCGTGCGGAGATCCTTGCAAATTCGCGGCGCATGCGTTCAATTAATTTTTCAGCAGCCGCGGTTCGATCTGCAATTCGTCC
>JBGPTK010000304.1:0-4079 GCA_041490605.1 Terriglobia bacterium
CCCATGAACAGGCTGCCCGGCGGGACCACCGTGCCTTCGGGCACCAGCGTTCCGGCGGCGATGATCGTGCCCGCTCCAATCTTTGCGCCATTCAAAATGATCGAGCCCATTCCGATCAGGCAGCGCGATTCGATTGTGCAGCCGTGCAGCACCACGCCATGGCCCACCGTCACGCCATCGCCCACAATCAGCGGAAATTCGTCTTTCATCACGTGGCACACGCAGCCATCCTGGATATTGGTGCGCGCGCCGATGCGAATGTAGTGGACGTCGCCGCGAATCACCGTGCAGGGCCACACGCTCGAATGCTCGCCGATCGTCACATCGCCGATCACCACGGCGGCGGCGTCAATGTAGGCGGTGGCCGCGATTTGCGGTGTTCGGCCTTTGTAGCTGCGAATCAAATCTTCACCTCAACCAATCAATGCAACACGAAAGAACGCATCGGCGAATTTGGACGCTTTTTCGGGATTCCTCAGGCCGATGGAGCCGGCCTTCGGAATGACTGCGGGCCCAAAGCGCCGCGAAACAGGATGCGCTACACCGATAAGAATAAACATGCAACGCTAACATACGCCCCTCAGGCTGACAAGAAAGGCGAAAGCGGACATTTTAATTTGTTGACGACAGAAAGGCGAAGCGGCAACGGAATTCCCCGCCTGGGGCAGCGCCAATTAAAAAACGCCTAAAGGATTTGCACCGTGGGTCCGGTGGCGGACGAATTCACTGCAGCGATTCGCGCGGCCAGAGCGCGCGCCACGGCATAAAGGCTTCTTGCGCCAGGGGCATCTTCGCCGAAGGAGGTGACGGGCTTGCCGCTGTCGCCGCCAATCCGGATTTGCGGGTCAATTTCCACTTCGCCCAGGAAAGGGACGCTGAAAAGCTGCGCCATTCGTTCGCCTTCGCCGTGGCCGAACACGTCGATGCGTTCCTGGCAGTGCGGGCAGCTAAAATAGCTCATGTTCTCAACCACGCCGAGAATCTCGACGTTCACCTGGCGAAACATTTCGATCGCCTTGCGCACGTCGGCCAGCGCCACGATCGAAGGCGTGGTCACCAGCACCGCGCCGGTGACGACCACACTCTGAATCAGCGTGAGCTGCACGTCGCCGGTTCCGGGCGGCAGGTCGACGATCAGGTAATCCGTCTCGCCCCATTTCACGCCGCGCAGGAATTGCTGCACCACGCTATGAAGCATGGGGCCGCGCCAGATGAGCGGCTTGTCACCGGGATTCAGCAAGCCCATCGAAATCATTTTCAGGCCGTAGGCCTCCACCGGAATGATCACGCGTTCGCTTTCGGCGCGCGGCTGCTCCGTCGAGCCAAGCATGATCGGAACGTTGGGGCCGTACACGTCGGCGTCGAGCAGGCCAACGGAAGCGCCCATGCGCTGCAGCGCGATGGCAAGATTCACGGCCAGCGTGGTCTTGCCGACGCCCCCCTTGCCGCTGGCAATGGCGATCAGGTTCTTGACTCCGGGGATGGGCGCTTTATCGGGTGGTGCGCCGGGATTGGGCATTGATTTCCTTAATTACCTTTCAAAGAGGATTGCGAATTCCATTTCCCGCGCGCAAGTCCGCAGCCCGGCAATTCGTGGGCGCCTCAAACGCAAAAACCACATCTAATATAGACTGCACAGTGATTAGCCACAAGCGAAGGAGCGAGTAGAGGGCCGCAGGCATTGCATTCCCTGTTCCACTTTCCGCGCCGGCGCTATTGACCCATGGATGCGCCCGCCGGCGCGTGCGATTGCAAAGGGCGGAGGCCTTCGTTAGAATCGGGTGAACTTGCGCGTGGCCGAAACTCCAGCCCATAGGCGGATTCCCGAACATGACAAACGAAACTGCTGAACAGCGGCGAATGAAGCGCTCCCTCGAGGAAGTTGATCCCGAAGTAGCGGCGGCGATGAACGACGAAGTGCGCCGGCAATCGGGCGGCCTCGAGCTGATCGCGTCGGAAAACTTTATTTCGGAAGCCGTGATGGAGGCGATGGGCTCCGTCTTCAGCAACAAATATGCCGAGGGCTATCCCGGCAAGCGCTATTACGGAGGCTGCGAGAACGTGGACCGCGTCGAACGGCTCGCCATCGAGCGCGCCAAGCAGCTTTTCGGCGCCGAACATGCCAACGTGCAGGCGCATTCCGGCACGCAAGCGAATATTTCCGTTTATATGAGCGTGCTGCAACCCGGCGATACGGTGCTGGGGATGAACCTGGCGCATGGCGGCCACCTGACGCACGGCCATCCCCTGAATTTTTCCGGCAAGTTTTACAAGTTCGTGCCCTACGGCGTGACCAAGGAAACCGAAACTCTGGACTACGACGAAGTGGACCGGCTGGCCCGCGAGCACAATCCCCGCATGATCGTGGCCGGCGCGAGCGCCTATTCCCGAATTATCGATTTTGCGCGGCTCTCGGAAATTGCGAAATCCGTGGGCGCGCTTTTCTTTGTGGATATGGCGCACATCGCCGGCCTGGTGGCCACGGGGCTTCATCCCAGTCCGGTTCCTCATGCCGATTTTGTTTCCACCACCACGCACAAAACCCTGCGCGGCCCGCGCGGAGGCATGGTGATGTGCCGCGAACAATTCGCGAAGGACCTGGACCGCACCACATTCCCCGGCACGCAGGGCGGCCCGCTGGAACACATCATCGCGGCCAAAGCAGTGTGCCTGAAGGAAGCGATGGAGCCTGGATTCCGGGAATACCAAAGCCAGGTAGTGGCGAACGCACGCGCCCTGGCGGCGGGAATTACCCAGCGGGGATTCCGCATCGTCACCGGCGGCACGGATAATCATCTGTTCCTGGTGGACCTGCAATCGCGTGGAATGACGGGACGCGACGCCGAACTCGCTCTCGAACGCGCGGGGATGACCGTGAACAAGAATGCGATTCCCTTCGATACGCAGCCGCCCATGAAAGCCGGCGGCATTCGAGTTGGCACGCCGGCGATCACCACGCGTGGCCTGCGCGAGCCGGAAATGGATGATATCGCCGGCTGGATTACGGAGGTGCTCGCCGACCTGAACGATGCGGCGAACGAGCGGCACATTCGCGACCAGGTCGCCGCGCTCACCGCGCGTTTCCCTCTTTACGCGCGCCGCCTCAAAGCCGCCGATGCGGCCCTACACAGACTCCATACGGCTCCGGCAAACCGCTGAGGAATCAGATCGGGAGTGTGGAGTTTTTTGTGCGGTTGATTCGCCGGTCAGCGCGATAAATCTTCTTCCATTTGAATCGCAAGCTCTGCCACCCGGCCATCGCGGATGGAAAACGCGCGGATGGGATCGAGTGCGTCCGGTCGAGGCGAGACGATGAAATAGGCGGCGTCGGGATAGTAGGCGCGCTCGATATCGCGCGCCGATGGCCGATTTTCACCACCCGGATGCGAGTGGTAGATTCCCATTAATTCCAAGCCCGCCGCACGAATCTCGCGCGTCAGCCGGAATAATTCCACAGGCGTAATTTCATACCGGCTCGGGCTGGCCAGCGCGTTGTTCGCCGGAAAAATCGCGGTGATCAGGCCATCGCTTCCTGCCAGCAGCCCGCAGCATTCCTCGCCCGGCACTCGCCGCGCTTCGTCCAGCATGGTTCGATGAACCGATTGTCGTATTTGGATGAAGCGATTCAAGGAGCGCCGTTCAGAGGTTTCTGCGTTGACACAACGAGAAGCTCCATCGAGGCACGGCACACTTTCACTTCACCCGCAAAAAATGCCGCGCCCCCAGGGAGAAAATATCGATTGCTACGCTTTTTGCGCTTGCCGCCGCAGAAACGTCGGCACGTCCAGGTCATCCGCCGGCACATCCGGCGCCACTTCGCGGACCACTGGACGAACCGCCTCACGCGCCACTTCCCGCGGCATTTCCTTGGGAGTTTCGCGCGGGATATCCCGCATCAACTCGCCGTGCTGCTCCGGATGCTCTTCGCGCGCGGCCTTCCACGTTTTCGGCAGATAGGACGGCCGCTGAGCCGGCTTGCGCTGGCTGACTTCGCGGAAACCCGCCGCGATCACCGTGATTTTCACCGATTCCTTCATCGCTTCATCCATCACCGCGCCGAAAATGATGTTCGCATTTTC
>JBGPTK010000305.1:0-4069 GCA_041490605.1 Terriglobia bacterium
GTAAATGGCGTCGGAATCCTTGGCCAGGCTTTTCAGTTCGGAAATGATTTTCGACTTTCCGGGAACCACTTCATAGGTCGGCTCGAAGTCAGCCTCGACGTCCACGCCGAGTGTTTTCTTCGGCAGATCCATCACATGGCCGTAAGAAGCCCGGACCTTGTAATTCCGCCCCAGGTATTTGTTGATGGTCTTCGCCTTCGCGGGCGATTCCACGATTACCAGTGAACTTGCCATAGTGTCTTTAAAATCCTTACCGTATCCGGCGCCTTGCTTACAACAGAACTTTTAAGAACTGTTTCCCAGGCAACTGCCGGATCACGCCTTTCATCTCCAGGTCGAACAGGGTAGCCAGCACTTCCGAGGAACTTAAACCGGAAACTTCCATCAATTCATCCACGTGCCGCGCCTGATCCACGCCCAGCAGGTTGTAGAGCGTCAATTCGCTGGCATTCAGATCCTGCTGCACCAGCGATGCGCGTTCTTCGCTGCTCGTTGTCTCCACCGGCAGAAGCTGCGCCCGGATTTCCGTCGGCAATTCTTCGATCACGTCTTCCCAACCCGTCACCAGCTTCGCGCCCTGCTTGATCAGCTGGTTCGGTCCGAAACTCGTTGGTTGCGTCACGTTGCCGGGAACACCGTAAACTTCCCGGCTGAATTCCATTCCCAGCCGGCCCGTGATCAGAGATCCAGAATACTGTGCGCCTTCCACAACAACAACCCCAAGTGCCATACCAGCTATTATCCGATTGCGGATGGGAAAATTCTGCGGCGCGGGAAACGCTCCCATCGGAAATTCCGAGATAATCGCTCCCCGTTCCTCCATTTGTGCGAAAAGCTTTTTATTTTCTTTTGGATAGACCACGTCGATCCCGCAGCCGAGTACGCCGATCGTCGCTCCGCGCGTTGCGGCCAGAGCGCCTTTGTGCGCGCTCGAGTCAATCCCTCGAGCCAGCCCGCTCACGATCGCCAGGCCCCGTTCCGCCAGATCGTGGGCCAGCTTCTCTGCCATTTGATTCCCATAGGGGGTCGGACGACGCGTCCCCACGATCGAAATCGTATGCCGGTCCAGAAGCTCAATGTTTCCGCGAACATACAGCAGCGGAGGTGGATCGTAAATTTCCCGCAGCAGGTGTGGGTAGGCCGGTTCGTCCCAGGTCAGCAACCGGCAGCCGGCCTGTTCCACCTGGGCCAATTCTTTAGCCGCCGTGCTGAGCGGTTGTCGTGAATGGATCGCCTGCGCCACCGCAACTGGCAATCGCTGCGCTTCCAGCGATGTGAGCGAAGCATTGAAAACCGCTTCCGGGCTCCCGAACTCGCGCAACAGTTTCCCTGCCATGCGCCCGCCCAGTCCAGGCGTCAGTGCCAGCGCCACCCAAGCGAGATAAGACTCCTGTTCCATTTCGATTCCTAATCTCTCCAGGCGCCACGCCCCCCGCTGCGTCACTGCGCCCAAGGCGTCATTCCGAACGGAGTGAGGAATCCCGAGGCCCCGCTGCCCATAGGAGAGATGGGCCGAGCCTACCCAGCCGCACGCTATATTGTCAAGTTGGATGATTAATGATTACGTAAGAGACCAGCGCATGGTGCTAGTTCCAGCCGTAATCGTCCGAGCCCGGGAAGAACACATCTGTTCCGATGGGTTGTCCCTCGGGCGGATCACTCGGTCTCGTCAGGTTAAGCTGTTTCGGATCTTCCTGCAATTGTCTGATCTGCGAGAGCGCGAACGAATAGTGGGCGCGCCAGCTCTCGTCGGAAATAGAACCCAGTTGACTGCTCAGCCAGTATTTCAATTCGTTGAGCTTCTGCGCGGAAATTGCCCGCACCTGGCCCGCCGCTTGCGCATTCATCGAAAGCGAGATCAGGTCGTAAAGCGCCACTCCATTCACGGTGCGCTGGATTTCCGCATTGTATCCACTCTCGCGCGGAGCCTTCCAGGTGGCCGCAAGCGTCTTGTCCAGCACCTCGCCGAAGCCGGGATTATTGCCGGCGCGCGCGTGATATTCCACCAGGCGCATCGCGCGATCCGGATTGAACACGAAATTAAGCACATGCTGCGCCGCGGCTTCCGCCGGAGCCAGCGCGTCGAACGCCGGCGCGGTGCGTGTATGAAAGTCCTCTTTCGCGCTGCGCGGATATTCCGGCGGCCGCGGCGGGATCAATTTCAGCAGCGGTTCGGGCAGCGCCAGAACGCCCGGTTGCAGCGTAGCCAGCACGGCATCGAGCGCCTTCCGCTGTTCCTCCGCCGGCACAATCTCCGCCGGAATTTCTCCATCGCCCCGCAGCGCGAATGTGTAGTTGAGCCCTCCAATCGTTTTCGCCGCCGCTTCCACCTGGTAGCGGTGATACAGGTAAATCGGCGCCAGCACGTCTTCGAGCGTTGCCAGCGGCGCGCCTTCACGAATGTTATTTTCCGAAAACCGGCGCAGCGCCGCGGCGCGAACCTGCATCACGCGGCTCAATTCATCCACCGCATTCGGCCCGCTATCCCACAAATGCGCCACGGGACTCGCGCTGCCCGCCGGCCGCGCATCCTGATCGGTCAGGTACCGCAACCCTCGGCCAAACGCCTCGTTCAACGTCTTGTTCAGTCCCGCCGCTTCATCCGCGCCCGCCGGAAATTCCTGATATCCAAATAGAATCGCGGCCTTGTCCCATTCTCCAATTCCGGTTGCGTAAGCATCGGAAAGATCGGGAATTCCGTCCGCCCCCAGCTTCACGTAGGGCGGCGGATAATCCATCACCGACGCGCGGTTCACCGTGCTGGCCGTGAAATTGTGCATCAGGCCAAGCGTGTGCCCCACTTCGTGCGCCGCCAATTGACGCAGCCGCGCCAGCGCCATTTCCAGCATCTTGGGCGAAAGCGGTTTCCCCTTTTCATAAGGAGCCAGCAGCCCTTCCGCGATCAAATAATCCTGCCGCACGCGCAGCGAACCCAGGCTCACCTGTCCTTTGATGATTTCCCCCGTTCGCGGATCGATGATTGCTTCGCCGTAGGACCAGCCGCGCGTGGCGCGGTGGATCCACTGAATCACGTTGTAACGCGCGTCCATCGGATCGGCGCCTTCCGGCATCAACTCCACTCGAAACGCATCCTTGTATCCCGCCGCTTCAAACGCCGCGCTCCACCACCGCGCCCCCTCCAGCAGCGCCGAGCGAATCGGCTCCGGCGCTCCGCGATCCAGGTAATAAACAATCGGCTTCACTGCCTCGCTCGCCGCCGCGCCCGGCTCCTTTTTCTCCAACCGGTGCCGGATGATGAACCGCTTCACGATCGGCTCACTTACCGGAGTCGAATAATCCATGTAGCTCATGCCGATGAACCCGGCGCGCGGATCGAAAACGCGCGGCTTGTAACCGGCGGGCGGCAATTGCACGAACGACTGGTGCTCCCGCACCGTAATCGCTTCCGGAGTGGGCGCCACCTGCTGCACGTAAGGTCCCGGTTCATCGCCCGCGAACGTCAGAGTCGTCTCCACTTCCGTGTTTTGCGGAAAATTCTTCGTTTGCGGCAGGTAAAAAGCGCAGCGCGAAGCGTCCAGGTGGAAAGCGCCCTGTTTGGTTCTCTTCAGCGCGCCCACCACGTCGTGCGCGTCGCGCAAATAAAATCCCGTCGCGTCCACCAGCGCCTTGTCGCCGTCCTCAGCCGCCACGTCGAATCCCCACAGCGCGGATTGCGCGAAGGCTTCGGCCACCGAGCGCCGTTCGTCCGCATTGTCCGTGATCGCGCGGTAATCGTAGTTCGGCTGGATCAGCAATACGCGCGGCCCGGTGCGCTCGAACCGCGCGATTCGCCCTTGCCCTAATTGCCCGCGGTCTAATCCAATATCATTCGAGCCCACCCCGGCAGGTAAAGACTCCAGGTAAAGAAATTCCGCATTCCACTTGTCGATTTCCAGCCAGATTTTCCCCGCCCGCGCGTCCCAGTAAAAATTGAAATAGCCCGGAAACTTCTGCATCCCCTCCGTCTTTTCCGCAACAGAGGGCAGCGGCTTGGCAGCGTCACCAGCAGCCGCCGGTTTCTGCGCCCGCACCGCCACAGCTCCCGCAATCAAATAAATGGCAATCAAAA
>JBGPTK010000306.1:0-4039 GCA_041490605.1 Terriglobia bacterium
TCGAGGGGAAAGGTCGTCCGTGAATTCGGGGATGTTACTGAATTGGCGGAACACGCGGATCTCAATCGCTTCCTGAACATGGGCAATCTGGAGACCGACGCCGCCGGCCATGTCTACTATTCATTTTCTTATTTTCCGGAGCCCACTCTGCGCAAGTACGATCGCTTCGGTTTCGCGGCTTTCGACGTTGCTCTCACCTCGATTGACCTCCAGCGCCAGGCCGCGGCCGTGCGCCGCGAAATTTCCGAGCAGGACGTAAAGAAAACCGCGCCGAATTTCAAGCGGGTCATCAACGCCGTCGGAGTTGACCCGCAAACGCAGGTGGTTTTTGTCGCCTTGGGCGATCAATTGCTTCAGCTCGACCGCGAGGGAAACCGTAAGGTCACCTACCGCACGTTTACCAGGCAAGGCGAACGCGTCGAGCCCGTATCCATTCTTGTCGAACCGGATCGCCTGCTCCTCGCTACGGACTCCCTGGGCATTTACGATTTCGCTCGCCCGGACAAACCCAAGTCTGCTCCCCCACCGCCGCCAGCCGCGCCCGAAAAATAATTCTGCTTTTCTCGGCGAGGCGTCACTGCCCGGTTCTTCCAATGCTATGATGACGCCTCCATGGATACCCCCGTTCTGTTTCGCGATCTCGCCTGCATTTTCGCGGCTGCCCTCGGGGGCGGCCTCCTCGCCTGGCGATTGCGTCTCCCGTTGATTCTGGGGTTCGTCGCCGGCGGCATCATCATCAGTCCTTTCACGCCGGGCATCAGCATCTCCGACCCGCATAATTTTGAGCTGTTCGCGGAAATTGGCGTCGTCTTGCTGATGTTCACCGTGGGCTTGGAATTTTCCATTAAGGAACTATTGCAAGTGAAATGGGTCGCCCTCCTCGGCGCCCCCATCGGCATCATGCTCTCGCTCGGCCTGGGCACGCTCACCGCGAAAGTATTGGGCTGGCCCTTAATGCAGGGACTGGTGATGGGAGCTGTGATCTCCGTCGCCAGCACCATGGTGATGGTGCGCCTGCTGATGGATCGCGGCGATCAGAATTCCACGCAAGGCCACGTGATGATCGGAATTACGCTGGTCGAGGATTTTGCCGTGGTGATCCTGACGGTTCTGCTGCCGACGCTGGCCGGAGAAGGAAATGTTCACATCGGTCATATCGCCTGGACGTTGGGCAAGGCTTTTCTGCTGCTCATCCCGATCGTGTTGCTGGCGGTGAAGGGCATACCACCCCTGCTCCTGCGGGTGGCCAAAACGAAGGATGAGGAATTGTTTCTCCTGGCGGCGCTCACCATCTCGCTCGGCACGGCCACGCTGACGCATGCGGCAGGCCTCTCCGCTGCGTTTGGCGCCTTCCTCGCCGGGCTGGTGATCAGCGGCTCTCAGTTCACGCATCAAACCATGACGCAACTCTTGCCGCTCCGCAACGCGTTCGTCGCGCTTTTCTTCGTTACCGTCGGCGCGTTGATCGAGCCCCAGGAATTGTTCTCGAGCCTGGGATTGTTGGCCACCATGCTTCTCTTGATCGTTGTTGGAAAATTGCTGGTTTGGACTCTGGTGGTGCGCCTGTTTGGATATCCGTTCTGGACTGCCGTCGCCGTCGCAATCGGCCTGACGCAGATTGGTGAATTTTCCTTTCTGTTGGTTGAGGTTTCGCGCAGCGCCGGCCTGGTGGGCCGCGCCGTTTACAACGCAACTTTGGCCGCCTCCTTGATCACGATTCTCTTGAATGCGTTCTTGATGCGTTATGCGCCGCTGTGGATGGCAAAACTTCCTTCCGCGGCCCGCGCGAAGACCGCCTGAGGATTTTCGTGAAAAGTAAAGCTGATTTTTGTCCCCGGGCGGCCTGTGGAAAACCTGTGAATCGTCTGTGAAGATCGCGCGCCTGCCCCATATTCTTTTTTCTTGCTCCCGCGCCCACATTTAGGCAGAATCCCCGCCTCGTCCTGGTAACCCCCGCTCTTCCCAGGATTGGTTATCCGTGCTCCTCTAGCGCGGATGCATGCGGCTTGGGGTAACATCAGGCGCCTGAGCTGCACTAAGGGCTAATTCTTAACGGGACCCTGCAATTCAGGCGTGGTTTTCCACAAGATTTCCACTTCGGTGGAAATCTACGGGAGTGGGCTGTTTAATGAACCCTTGGGAAAAGATCCTCGAACACATCGAACGCCGTGTGAATCCGCACAGCTTTAATACTTGGTTCCGTCCCACCCGCCTGGAGGAGTCTTCCGAAGGCCGCCTGGTTGTCCGGGTGCCCACCCGCCTGTTCCGCAAGCGGTTGACGGAAACCTATAGCCAGATCCTTCAAGGAGTTCTGGCCGAAGTCGGCCTGCCGGACGCCCAATTGGAATTTGTTAGCTCGGAGCCGGAACCTGACGCTCCTTCGCCCGCCGCGCAAGCTAAACTCGATTTCGACTCCGTAAATCATCAACTGAACCCGCGCTACACGTTTGATACCTTCGTGGTCGGCGCGTCCAATCAGTTTGCTCATGCCGCCTCGCAGGCCGTCGCCGAGCAACCCTCCAAATCGTACAACCCCTTGTTCCTCTACGGCGGGGTGGGCCTGGGCAAGACGCACTTGATGCAGGCCATCGGCCACACCATCAAGAAACGCAATCCCGCGGCGCGGCTCACCTATGTGAGCGCGGAAAAATTTACGAACGAGGTGATTGCCTCGATCCGCTTCGACCGCATGACCAGTTTCCGCGACCGGGTGCGCTCCATGGATGTGCTGCTGGTCGACGACATTCAATTCATCGCCGCCAAGGAACGCACCCAGGAAGAATTCTTCCATACCTTCAACGCGCTCTACGACCAGCAGAAGCAGATCGTGATTTCCTCGGATTGTCCGCCCAAGGAAATTTCCGCCATCGAAGAACGGTTGCGCTCGCGTTTTGAATGGGGCTTGATCGCCGATATTCAGATGCCCGACCTGGAAACCAAGATCGCCATCTTGCAGAAGAAGGCGGAAAACGAGCGCGTCAAACTGCCGGACGATGTCGCCGAGTATATCGCGCGCTCGATCAAATCGAATATCCGCGAGCTCGAAGGCGCGCTGATCCGCTTGACCGCCTATGCCTCGCTCACCGGATGTGAAATCGATCTGGCCACCGCCCAGCAGGTGCTTCGCAATCTGATCGATACTCACGACAAAAAAGTGACCATCGAGCAGATTCAGAAGCGTGTGGGCGAGCATTTCGGTTTGCGCGCACAGGATTTGAAGATTCGCAGCAATTCCAAGGTGATTGCCTACCCGCGCCAGGTCGCCATGTTCCTGGTGAAGCAGCTTACCGCCGCCTCGCTGCCGGAGATCGGCCGCCAGTTTGGCGGCAAGCATCACACCACCGTCCTGCACTCGATCAATAAGATCGAAAATTTGCGCCGCACCGACAAGGATTTGAACAGGACGATCAACAGGTTACTGGATTCATTCGGATAGAGTTCCCCGCGCGGGCCGGGTCCGCCGCCCGTTTTGCCTGTGCCGTCCTGTGGAAGCCTGTGGACAAAGCCCCTGTTTCGCGGTTTGGTGAAAGATTCTTCCGCGATTTTGCACAAAGGCGCGGCGGCTTCCACAGGAAGCCTGGCCTGTTTCGGGCTTAGATATCACGCCCTGCGCGGGACTTGCGGAGATACCTGCAATTTCCACAAGCCCGGTTACTGCTACTGGTTTTCATTTATACTTAATAAAGAAAGATAGTAGAGTTAGCCGCTGCCAGCAGAAACAAAGTGAGGCCCGGTCTATGGAATTTAGCGTTAAGAATTTCGACCTGCTCGAAGAACTCTCTTACACGCAAGGAGTCGTCGAACGCAAGACGACCATTCCCATTCTTTCGCATTTGCTCTGCGAGGCCAAGGGCAACCGGGTCACCATCACCGCCACCGATCTCGAGCTCAGCATCCGCACGTCCTGTGAAGCCAAGGTAAAGAAAGAAGGCGCCGGAACGATTCCGGCGAAAAAGCTGCTCGAGCTGGTCCGCCTGCTTCCCGAGGGCGAAATCAAATTCAAGCTGCTCGAGAACCACTGGGTGCAAATTGTCTCCGA
>JBGPTK010000307.1:0-4033 GCA_041490605.1 Terriglobia bacterium
CCGCGCTCGCCTACCACCGAGGCCAGGTACGCGGAGGATTCGCCCGCGGCCAGAAATCCAACTACTTCGATTTTCGTCAGCGGATTGCCTGCACGCTTGGCAGCAGAAGGAGAGGGAAGAGCGGCAGCTCCGGCGCGCGGCGCCGCGAAGCTTGCAAGCAAAAGAATTGCGCCGAAAAATACAATGGCAACACTTCGCAAGATTCGTTGGGCTGGAAGCCGATTCACTGGAGTGCCTCCCGGGCAGCGACCCCGTTCGATTGCATTCTCAGGGTACGCCGCGCGGTTGGGGCAAACAATCGCCGCGGTCCCCACTGTGCCGTGCCATGCAATGACCGATGGGCCTGTACGAGGGTACAGGCGGTGGTACAGGTCTTGCCCGCCGGGTGAGGAGGGGTGGAGCGGAGTGGTTGCTGTTTCGCTGGGATTTAGGATTGCAGAGCGCCCATCGGGAGATTGGCGTTCCCGGGATCGTTCTTAAGAGTTTTAGAATTTGGTGGTTGCGCGAACCGGGAGGGGAAAGCGGGGCTTTATTTTTTCCGTTCACTTTTGCAATTTTGAATTATTTTACCTTGGACGAAAATTTCTACACAAGAAAGGACTTGACAAGAAAAGTAATGGGGCGTAGAGTTTCTAACCATAGACTCGATTTGTGTATCCGCAGCGACCGCGACACCGAATACCTGAATTCAAAAGCCGCAAAACAAAACTGAGATAAGCGTCCCCGATTGCGGGTGGAATTTCGGCTGGTGGTTGGCCGGAGTTTTATCGCCGAGGCGCAGAGGACGCGGAGTTTGGGCGCGGAACTGGGCCGAGCAGACTGGGATTACTTTATTGAAAGGGGGAGGGGAGACGATGCCGAATTATCAATCGCAGAATCCGCCGTTTTCGGTGTTTCCGGGGGATGTGGTGAATCCATTCAGCGCCGAGGGGCCCACGCCGCCGCAAGCGAGCCAGCAGTTCGCGCTGGCCCTTACGGGGGGAGGAACCGGAGCGGGAGGGCGGGTGGTGGCGTGGCAAACGTCGTTCGCCTCCGCGCCGAGCGCAGTCAGCGTGCAATTGCAATCGGCCGACGTGGATGCGGACGCGAGTTACCAGACGCTTGATTCGAGCACGGCCACGGCCGGCGAGCGGAGGCAAGTGGCGAACGTGCAGGCAAAATTTCTGCGCGCGAAGCTGGTCTCGCAAACCGGCGGCGGGGCGATCACTGTTTCGCTGAGTGTTTGAGGCGGGGGATTGCAGGTTGCCGGTTATTTTGCGCGTTGCCGGAGTTTGCCGTAGAGAGCGCAGAGGAAAGAGGCCACGCTGGGGATGACAGAAGGAAATTCTTTTCAGCGAGTGAAAAACGAATGAGACACAAAACTATTTTTGCAGCTTCAATGATTTTGCTTGCGCCATTCCTGGTGAATGCGCAGGGAAATGTGACCACGGTAGGCGCCGGAAATCCGAGGCTTTTCAGCGGAGCGCCGAGCGGATCATGCGGCGTGCAGGACATCGCCGTGGATACGACCAACGGAAATTTCTACGCGTGCAACGGCGGCGCGTGGAAGCTGGTCTCCAGCTCCGGCGGCGTCAGCGGCTCGGGAGTCGCGGGGCAATCCGTGATGTGGAATGGCACGGCGGCTCTTGCGGGGAGCAACTCCGTTCTGTTCGCCGATCAATTTTCCGGCGCGGACATGGGAGCGAAAGTGATTGCGTGCCTTGCCGCGTTGCCCGCGGCGGGCGGAACCTGCGACGCGCGCGGTTTTACCGGCATTCAAAACGGGACCGCAACCATCGCCCTGGGCGCGAATCAGAAATTGCTGCTCGGCGCGGCGGATTGGAAGCTGACGGCGAATCCTTCCTTCACGCTGGACGACAGCGCGTCGATCATCGGCCTGGGCTCGACCAGCGCGAATTTCAACGGCACCCTGATCGAAGTGAACAGCGTGTCCGGGGCCACGGGAATCAAATCGGTGAACCAGGGCTCGGCGAAATCCGTACACCTGGAAGGCTTCGTGATTCGCGGGCAGGGCTCCACCACTTTTGGAACCAGCATCGGCATCGACATGCTGGGCTTCTACAATTCCGTGCTGCGGAATCTTTACGTCTATGCCTTCGGCACGCAGATCTTCGCCAACAACACGTCGCTGGTCACCAGCTACTACAACAATTACGAACATTTGACGATCGACGGCGCATCCACCGGAAACGGAATCGTGCTGCGAGGGGCGATGAATGCCCAGCGATTCTTCGGCATTCGATTCAGCGGCGGCACGAACAACACCGGCTTCACCATCGGGAACACGGGCGATTCCGCGAATCCGGACGAAGTGGATTGCTTCGGCTGCACCTTCGAAGCATTTTCCGGCACGGGCGTGGGCTTGAACATTCAGCGCGGCGTCGGCATTCATTTTGTGGGCGGGAGATTCGAAAATAACAATATCGCCGTGCAGACGGCGGCCGATTCACTGGCGGGCCCGGTGATTCTGGACGGCGCCTATTTCAACAGCAATACCACGAACATTTCGGATGGATCGGGCCTGATGACGATCCGCTCGAATGGAGCGAATTCGCTTCTACCGCAATCGGCGGGCGGCAGCATCGGCATGTCGCCCGGACAGAATTTGCTGCCCAACGCGGGGATGGAAGGCTGGGGCGGCACGACCACCCTTTTCGGCTACAGTTCCTTCAAATCCGCGGGCAATTGGGACGATACGGGCGAAACCACCAAGGAAACCACCACGATTAATTCCGGCAGCGCCGCCGCGAAAGTGGGAGACGGCTCCGTTTCGATTCCCGGCGTCACGGTGAGCGCGGCGAGCAAAATTCCCGTCGATCCGTCGAAGGCGTACACGCTGACGTTCCTATGGGCGGCGCCGACCACCAGCACGCACATGCGATTTTCGATTCGCCTGCTGGATTCTTCGAGCGCGACCATCACCACCGGCTCGGTGATCGGCCAATCTTTCTCCGGAGCCAGCGGCACTAATTTCGGCCCGGCGACGTTAACCTACAACGGCGCGGGGAACGGCATCAACGGCCACGATCTGGGCAGTGATTTGGTGGCTGGAGTTGCCAATACGTACCAGCGATACAGTTTTACGTTCCGGGTTCCGGCCGGCACCGCGTTCATCCGCGTGATGTGGTGGGCCACCGGCGGCAATAAACAAATTTGGATTGATGATGTTTACCTGGCTGAGGGACAAGCTACCTGGCGGCCGCAGGCTGCGCCGCTGTCGGATTCGGCGAGCGGTGGAGCGTCAACCGTGAATGGAAGCCTGGCGGTGAGCGGGCATTTGAATCAGATTACTGGTGGGAATGATGTGGCGGGAGTAGTGACGCTGGTTTCGGGAACGAAAGTGGTGACGTTTACTACGGCGTTTGCTTCGACGCCGGTGTGCGTGGTGAGCGATGAGACGACGGCTGGGGCGGCGCGGGTGAGCGCGAAATCGGCGTCTTCGATTACGATCAGCGGTGGGACTACGGATGTGGTGTCTTACATTTGTGTGGGGAACCCGAACTAGGGAGTGCAGCGTTGGCGAATTGTAGGGGGTGGATGGTGGCGCGAACTGCGCGGGATTCCTCGCCCTTTGACAGTTGACTGGACGGTCGGAGTGGGCGTAGGGCTCGGAATGACGGGGAGAGTTGTGGCGTGATTTGCGATGAGACTACGGCTGGGGCGGCGCGGGTTAGCGCGAAGTCGGCTTCGGCGATTACGATCAGCGGCGGGACTACGGATGTGGTGTCTTACATTTGTGTGGGGAACCCGAACTAGGAAGTAGGGCGGCGGCGTAAGCAGGTTGGAGCCGGTGGAAGGTGGCGAGAGATGCGCGGGATTCCTCGCCCTTTGACAGTTGACTGGACGGTCGGAGTGGGCGTATGGCTCGGAATGACAGAGGGAGTGATTGCGTGATTTGCGATGAAACTACGGCTGGGGCGGCGCGGGTTAGCGCGAAGTCGGCTTCGGCGATTACGATCAGCGGCGGGACTACGGATGTGGTGTCTTACATTTGTGTGGGGAACCCTAATTAAGGCAATAATATACCTGGCAC
>JBGPTK010000308.1:0-4031 GCA_041490605.1 Terriglobia bacterium
AACACAGAGCAAAGAGAAAGCAGAGCAAAGAGAAAGCAGAGCAAAGAGAAAGCAGAGCAAGGAAAACGCAGAGAGAGATGACGGAAAAGAGAATACGAGTTTTGATTGCCAAGCCGGGGCTTGACGGGCACGACCGCGGCGCCAAGATTATTGCGCGGGCCTTGCGGGATGCCGGAATGGAAGTGATTTACACGGGGCTGCGCCAGACTCCGGAGATGATTGCCTCCGCGGCCGTGCAGGAAGACGTGGACGTGATCGGACTATCCATTCTTTCCGGGGCTCACAACACTATCTGCCCGCGCCTGATGGAACTGCTTCGCGAAAAGGGCATGAACGACGTTACCGTCCTGATCGGCGGGATCATTCCCGAAGCCGATATTCCCGCCTTGAAAAAAGCCGGCATCGCCGAAGTCTTCCTCCCCGGCTCCACCACGCACGGAATCGTCGAATTCATTCGCCAGCGCTTCGCGCCGACCCAGTCCAAAGCCTGATTTCCGGTGGACTCGACGCTTCGCTCCCTGACTCTTGGCCAAGTCCATCTCCTTCAACTTGAAAATATGGATGGCTTCCCGCGCCTCTCGCGCGCACTTTTATCCGAGCTTCATATTCACTTGGGTGCGTTGCTCGCGGCGGCGCCGGCAGGTTCGTCAATTCGCGCCGTCGTAATTACCGGCACCACGCAAGCGTTCGCTGCCGGCGCCGATCTGAACGAAGTCAGCGCACTCAGCGCGCCCGAGGCCATGCGCTTCTCAGCCCTAGGCCAATCGCTCATGAACAAAATCGAACGCTCGCCAATCCCGGTGATTGCCGCCATCCGCGGATACTGCTTTGGGGGAGGGCTCGATCTGGCTCTCGCCTGCCATAGGCGCATCGCCGCCAGCGACTCCTCCTTCGCCCATCCCGGGGGCAAAATCGGAATCATCACCGGCTGGGGCGGAACAGCTCGCCTTCCCCGTTTGATTGGCCGCTCGCGCGCGCTCGACATGCTCTCGACGGCCCGTATCGTTGACGCCGCCGAGGCACTCGCCATTGGGCTCGTTCGGCGAGTTGTGGCGCCCGAGGAAGTCCTCCAGGAGGCTTTCGAATTTGCCCGCGCTTCTGGCTCACATGCTTCCGCAAGCAGGCCCTAGTGCAGGAAATGCCCTCGGGGAAATTTCAAATGCGGTTTCCCTTTTTCCTGGCCGCCTTATGAATCTTCAGCCATCTTTCCTTTCTCTCTTGCGCTACTTTCGGATCGACCTTGCTGGCCTGAAACTCCAATTCCGCTTTTAGCTTCTTGAAATTCTCGAGGCGTTCCCGCTGCAATTCCCCGCCCTGAATCGCCGCTTCCACCGCGCAGCCCGGCTCCCCGGAGTGGCCGCAATCGCGGAACTTGCACTCCAGCGCAAACGCCTCAATATCCTCGAAAGTCTGCTGAACGCCCTCGTCGATTTCCCACAACTGCAGCTCTCTCATCCCCGGCGTGTCGATCACGATGCCGCCGCCCGGCAGAAAAATCATCTGCCGCGCCGTGGTGGTATGTTTTCCGCGATCGCCGCCTTCCCTCACCGCCTGGACGCGCAGCATCTCCTCGCCGGCCAGCGCATTGATGATGGTCGATTTCCCCACTCCCGAGGAGCCGACGAACGCCGCCGTCTCTCCCATCACCAGATAATTCCGCACCGCCGGAATCCCAATCCCTTCGCTGGCGCTGAGCACGTGCACCGGAACACCCAGGACCACTTCTTCCACTTCGGCCGCGAGGGCGGCGGAATCGTCGCAAAGATCGGCTTTGTTCAAGAGCACCACCGGCCGCGCTCCGCTTTCCCACACGGCGGCGAGATAGCGTTCAATCCTCCGCGCATTTAAATCGCGATTCAGCGAGCTGACCAGGAACACCGTATCCACATTCGTGGCCACGATTTGTTCGGTCTGGGCTTTACCAGCTACTTTTCTGGAGAGTTTTGTTTTGCGCGGCAAAATCCATTGGATGCGCGCGCGGCCTGCTTCCGCCCGGGGAGCAATCGCCACCCAGTCTCCCACCGCCGGAAGGTCTTCGCGCTCCTCCGCCTGAAAACGGATTTTCCCCGAAATTTCCGCAAGATATTCGCCCTGCGTGTCGCGCACTTTGTGGAATCCCTTCATTTCTTCCACCACGCGCGCCGGAACCAGCCCCTTTTCTTCAATCGCCGAAAAATGCTCTTCGAAAAACGAATTCCATCCCAATGTCTTCAGATCCACTGTAGATCTCCTCTGTGCGCGCGGCTCGAGCGCGCTGGCCCGCTGCATGGGGCATGTTTGTGACGCAGTGGAAGTTTCTGGCCGCCGCTGGACACACGGCTGCCAGAGCATTTAGCAAGAGGAGAAAACAGGTCCGCCGGAAATTCTTCCCGCGCAAATGGCCGCGAGAAAGAATGAATACTACACGCCACGCTGCAAACTAAAGGCGCGCTTCGGAGGCAGACCTATTCCCTCTGTTGCTCACGGCAGACATAGGCGCCTCCTTGGGTGGATTTAACGCAATTGCCCTGCTGAACACTAAGAATTATACGGGTTTCTCGCGCAACCGCAAAGCACCGAAATCTCGTGGCTGCCCTAGTAGTGATGCCGGTGCACAGCTAAAGATAGAATTACCGCAGAGGCGCTGAGAGCGCCGAGGGATTCGCGGAGTGAAGCAGGCGGGGACGGATCATTCCTCGCTGACCGGAGTATCCTGGGCGAAGCAGATGCAATATCCATTGCAATCTTCGATAGGAAGTGCAAAGAACGCAGAGAAACTCAAAAAGGCGCAGCCGCGCTCGCGTAATCGTTGCGAAATACCGTATACTGCCTCTTCTTTTGACGAGGCGAGGGTTCCCACTTGGCTGGCTCGAAAATTGAATCCCACGTGAAGCACGATTCTCCCGACTTCAAGAAGAACCACCGCTACATCATCGACCTGCTCACGGAGATCAAGAATCAGGAAGAGCAGATTCGCCAGGGCGGCGGCGCGAAGGCCATCGAATCGCAGCACAAGAAAGGCCGCTTGACGGCGCGCGAGCGCATCGCCAAACTGATCGATCCGCACACGCATTTCTTCGAGCTGGGCTTGTACGCCGCGCACGAAATGTATGAAGAATGGGGCGGCGCACCGGCGGCGGGCACCATCACAGGCCTTGCGCGCGTCTCTAACCGGCTGGTGATGATCATCGCCAACGACGCTACCGTAAAAGCCGGCGCCTTTTTCCCCATGACCGCGAAAAAGGTGATTCGCGCGCAGAATATTTCCATTGATAACCATATCCCCACAATTTACCTGGTCGATTCCGCGGGCGTTTTTCTTCCCCTGCAGGAAGACGTTTTTCCCGATACCGATGATTTCGGCCGCGTCTTCCGCAACAATGCGGTGATGAGCGCCATGGGCATTCCTCAAATCGCCGCCATCATGGGCATGTGCGTGGCCGGCGGCGCTTATCTGCCGATCATGTGCGACAAAATCCTGATGACCGAAGGCAGCGGCCTTTTTCTGGCCGGCCCCGCGCTGGTGCAGTCAGCGATCGGCCAGAAGACTTCCGCCGAGGAACTGGGCGGCGCCAAAATGCACGCCGCGGTGAGCGGCACAATCGATTTTCGCGAGCCGGATGACGACGCCTGCATCCTACGGATTCGCGCGCTGATCGATAAGACCGGCCACCGCCCGTATGCGCCATTCGATCACATCCCCGCCGAGCCGCCCGCGTATCACGTCGAGGATATCTATGGAATGTTTTCCGTCGATCCCGGCAAGCAATACAACATGACCGATATCATCGCGCGCATCGTGGACGGCGGGCTGTGGGAGGAATATCGCCCCGAGTATGGCAAGACGCTGCTCTGCGGCTACGCGCGGATTGGCGGCTGGGCCGTGGGAATCGTCGCCAACCAGAAAATGCATGTACACACGGTCGCTCCGGGAACGGGAGACAAGCGAATTGAATTCGGCGGCGTGATCTACACCGAATCGGCCGACAAGGCCGCGCGCTTCATCCTGGATTGCAATCAGAACTTGATTCCGCTGATTTTCCTGCACGACG
>JBGPTK010000309.1:0-4015 GCA_041490605.1 Terriglobia bacterium
ATGGTCTGGGGCCATCACATGTTCATCAGCGGCATGAGCCCCTATTCGGCCATCGCGTTTTCCGTGCTGACCATGTCGATCGGCGTGCCTTCGGCGATCAAAACCTTTAACTGGCTGGGCACCCTGTGGGGCGGCAAGATTCAGTTCACCTCGCCCATGCTGTTCGCGATCGGGTTCGTCTCGCTGTTCGTGACCGGCGGACTTTCCGGGCTTTTTCTGGCGCAGCCGGCGCTTGACCTCTACTTCCACGACACGTTCTTCGTCGTTGCGCACTTCCACTTGATCATGGGGGTGGCGGCCATCTTTGGAATCTTTGCGGCCACCTATTTCTGGTTTGGAAAAATGTTCGGCCGGATGATGAATGAGCCGATGGGAAAGGTACACTTCTGGCTGACTTTTATCGGCGTCTATTGTGTGTTCATGCCCATGCATTACCTGGGCATGGCCGGCAACCCGCGGCGCTATGCGGAACTGAGCGCCAATCATTTTCTGCTTCCGCTGCATCCCGTCCACTACTTCATCACGATCGCCGCGTTTGGAACGGCGGCGGCCCAGTTGATTTTCCTTTTCAATTTCTTCTGGAGCTTGAAGTTCGGTGAAAAAGCATCGGAAAATCCGTGGCATGGCACCACGCTCGAGTGGATCACCTCCTCGCCGCCGGCTTTCGACAACTTTGGCGGACATTATCCGAGCGTTTATCGTGGCCCGTACGACTACAGTTTACCCGGAGAGACCGAGGATTACGTCGTGCAAAACGTGCCTCCGGCCGCGGTTGGGAAGACAAAATAGGAGCAGGTCGTCCGAATGGCTGCAACAACGGTCAGCGAAGAACTCGAGATCAGGCGTGGCGGCGGAGGCCGTGGCGGCAGTGGCTCGGGCGGGCCGGGCTTTGGCGGTGACGGAGGCGATCAGGCCGAGCGAAGCGGGGCGGTGCCGCAGCGCGCCTATATCACCGGCATGACGGTGGGCCTGGCCGGCATTCTGATGTTCTTCATGGCTCTGACGAGCGCCTACATCGTGCGCAAGGGAATATCGCTCGACTGGCAGACTTTCACGCTGCCCAAAATCCTGTGGCTGAACACGCTGGTGCTGCTGGCCAGCAGCGTAACGATTGAACGAGCGCGGCGCGAACTGAATCAGTCAAATCTGGAAAATTTCCGGTACTGGTGGGCGCTTACCACCGTGCTGGGACTGTTGTTCCTCGGCGGACAATTTCTTGCCTGGCGGCAACTCGCGGCAGCCGGCGTCTATCTGGTGAGCAATCCAAGCAGCAGCTTTTTCTACGTCTTGACGGCGGCGCACGGAATGCACCTGCTGGGCGGCATTGTTGCGTTGCTTTTCGTGGGATGGCGGAATTTCCGTCGCGCGCACATCGAACGCTCGACGGCCACGGAAGTGACGGCAATTTATTGGCACTTCATGGATGGGCTGTGGGTGTTTCTGCTTCTACTTCTTTATCTGGGACGGTGAAGCGTGTCAGACACTGAATTCGAAATTGTGGCCGATTCTCCGTGGTCGGGCGGGGGATCGCCATTTGCGGTCAAGTCGATCAAGTTCGGGATGTGGCTGTTTATCATCTCCGACTCGATCACTTTTTCGGTGCTGCTGATCAGTTATGCGTGGGTGCGGCTGGCGAATCCGGACTGGCCGCGGCCGTTTCCATTTTCTCCCGCGATTCTGAACGCCAGTTTCCTGACCTTGATCCTGCTGTCGAGCAGCTTGACCATGGTGATGGGCGTCAACGCGGCGCACAAAGGCGAGCGAAGCAAGACCGTGAAATATTTGATTGCCACTTCGATTCTCGGCGCGGCCTTCGTGATTTTGCACCTGGGCGAATGGTTCCGGCTGTTCAATGAGGGAGTCACGCCCTGGTCGAATCCGTGGAACGTGCCATTGTTTGGCGGCACCTTCTTCGGGATTACCGGGCTGCACATGCTGCACGTTACCATCGGAGTCCTCTACCTCTGGATCATGGCCTTCGGCTACGGCCGCGGAAAATTCAATGCCGATCACGTGGAAGTGAGCGGCCTTTACTGGCACTTCGTGGACCTGGTGTGGATGTTTGTTTTCCCCATGCTGTATTTGATGTCCGTCAGCCTGAAGGGCTGAGAAGCGGAGCGAACGGATGAGCGCACACGGTGCGGTAACGGTGGACGATGGACACGAAGTGGGAACAACCAAACTGTTCCTGTGGGTGTGGTTCTGGCTTCTGCTGCTGACGGCGATCGAAGTCTTGCTGGCATACTTCCAGCTGCATCCCTATTTAATGCTGACGATTTTGATCGGACTGTCGCTGATCAAGTCGGCCTTGATTTTGTCTTACTTCATGCACCTGCGGTTTGAAAGGCTGAGCCTGTTTCTAATTCTGATCCCGGCGATGGTCTTTTGCATTTGCATGATGCTGATCATGTTCTTCCCGGATAGCGTGCGGCTGATGCAGATGCGGACGCATTGAGGAATATCTTGATGAAGCGATTCGCGGCAGGGGCGGTTCTGATGCTGATTCTGAGCGCGGCGTTTCCACTCGCGCCGGCTTCCTCCGCACAAGGCTGCGTGATGTGCCAGACCAGCGCGAGCGCCGCGGGGAAACAGGGCGAGCGCGCGCTGGACAAGGCTATTCTTACTTTGCTGCTGCCGCCGCTCACGATGTTTCTGTTGATTCTGGGATTCGCCTGGAAGCGCAGCCGGGCGAGTTCGCGCGCCAATGAGATATTGTTGCGACGAGTGAATCCCGCCCCGAAAGTAATTCTGCATCTTCCTTGAGCTGGTTTGGTATCCCGCAAATAAAAAGAGGGCGCGGCTGAAGCCGGCCCCTACACAGAGAAACAAAGAGCGCGGCCCTTCGAGGCTCAGGGTAAACGTGAAGTCGGCCCCTACACTGAGTACTGCCCGGGGGCCGGCCATTTTGCTTTGGCCGGCCTCCGGGCTGCCGGAAAGAGAAAACAGTTATTGCGCGGGCTTATTGTGCAGGCCCAGGCAGATGTCCACGGCGCTGGCCGGGTCCACTGCGCTGTTATCCTGCACAATGTGTTGAATCACGCCTTGCTTGTCGATCACGAAGGTGGTGCGGCGCGCGAATTCATACTGGTCCACTTTCAGATCGTAGGATTTGAGGATGCCGTAGGCTTTCAGCACCTTGTGATTCATGTCGCTGAGGAGCGGAAAGGTGACGCCGATTTGCTTGGCAAAGGCGCCGTTGGCGGCGGGACTATCGATGCTGATTCCAAAAACGACCGTGTCACTTGCTTCCAGCTTGGCCAGATCAGACTGATAGGCCTGTAATTCCTTCGTTCAGCCACCGGTGAAGGCCAAGACGTAGAAAGCGAGGATGACGGTTTTCTTGCCCCGGAACTGGCTCAGCGTGACCGGATCCTTCTGGTCGCTGGGCAAAGTGAAATCCGGCGCCGTCTCTCCCACCTTCAGATTCGTCTCGGTGATCGCCGGCTTCTGCTGTTCCTGCGCAGCCATTGGAACCGGCATGGCTGGAGCGAGGAAAAGCAGTCCGCCGAGCAAGGCACTGAGATGCTTCATGGAAACTCTCCTTGGCGATGCATTGAGATTTGGAATCGCTTGCTACTTCTTCCAAATAGTATCACGCCGTGGGGAGGAGGATGAGCTTTGAGGCGGTTGGGTAGTGGTTCAAGTGGAGGTGGAAGCTGGATGGGCGGGAGCATTCCAAGTTTTGGAATTTACAGAAGGACCTTACCGCGGAGGGCGCCGAGGCGCGCCGCAACCCACGGCAATGCATCGGCTGGGATGATACGGGCCGCTAGCGCAGGCGCCCGGGAGGATCGGCGGGATCAGGAGTGGGCGGCACAGACTTTGGGCGCGCACCTTCGGGCAAACGGGAGGGAGCAGGTTGCGGCAGACCGACGCCGCGGTTCATCTCGAGATGTTCCTTGCCACAACGAGGACAGTAACCCTTGCCATTTTCCTCATCGCGGAGGCTGGCGAGCTCGTAGCAGCCGCAGATGCAGTCGCAATAACCCGTGAGTGAAGCGGTCTTGATGGGGAC
>JBGPTK010000310.1:0-3883 GCA_041490605.1 Terriglobia bacterium
CTCCAGCCCGTTCAGGCGAATTCCCTTGTCGTGGTTTTTGCCGAAAATCAGAGGCTTGCCGTGTTCCAGATGAACGATGTTTTCGCTGCGCGCGTCTTTTTCCGTCACCGTTTCCCACGCGCCGTCGTTGAAGATATTGCAATTCTGCAATATCTCAATGTAGGCCGAACCCTTGTGCGCCGCCGCTTTTTTCAAGGTTTCTTTCAGATGCTGCTGGAAAACGTCCACGGAACGCGCCACAAAGGTGGCTTCCGATCCGATGGCCAGCGAGATCGGGTTGAATGGGCGGTCGGTGGTGCCGAACGGCGTGGACTTGGTTTTCTTGCCCACCTCGGAAGTCGGCGAATACTGTCCCTTGGTAAGTCCATAAATTTTATTGTTGAACAAAAGCACTTTCAGGCCCACATTGCGGCGCAGCATGTGAATCGTGTGATTCCCGCCGATGGAAAGCGAGTCGCCGTCTCCGGTGGCCACCCAAACCTCCAGGTCCGGACGGACCAGTTTCAGCCCCGTGGCGACGGCAGGAGCGCGCCCGTGGATGGTGTGGAATCCGAAAGTGTTCACGTAATACGGAAAGCGGCTGGAGCAACCGATCCCGGAAATGATCACGAATTTTTCACGCGGGATCCCCAGATCGGCGAAGACCATCTGCACGGCAGAGAGGATGGCGTAATCCCCGCATCCCGGACACCAGCGAATTTCCTGGTCGGTCTGGAAATCTTTTTTTGTGTAAACAGGCAATGTTGTGGCCATGGTCGTATCTACTCTCCTTCCTGATCTTCTGCCAGGTCTTCGGGCGGCAGGGAAGGAGCCAGGCCCAGCATTTCTTCGATTTTTTGCTCGATCTCCGAGGTCTTAAAGGGCTTGCCCTGAATTTTGTTGTAGCCCTGGGCGTCCACCAGATACTTTGCGCGCAAAACCATCAAAAGCTGGCCCATATTCATTTCCGGCACCAGCACTTTCTTGAAGCGCTTGATTACCGCGCCCAGGTCCCGCGGCAGCGGATTCAGGTGACGCAAATGAACGTGGCCTACACTCCGGCCTTTTTCCCGCTGCTCATTCAACGCTGCTGTGATCGGACCATGCGTCGAGCCCCAGGCGATAATCAGCAAATCGCCTGACTGGTCGCCATCCACAACCACCGGCGGGATATCGTTCGCAACCGCTTCCACTTTCGCCGCCCGCAATCGAACCATGTGCTCGTGGTTCAGCGGTTCGTAGTTGATGTTGCCGGTGACGTCCTGCTTTTCGATTCCACCGATGCGATGTTCCAGGCCCGGCGTTCCGGGAATCGCCCACGGTCGCGAAAGCGTTACCGGATCGCGCCGGTAGGGCAGGAAGCCCTCCGGATTCGTTTCAAAGTGCACCGGTATTTCCGGCAGATCGGCAACCGTCGGAACTTTCCACGGCTCGGCGCCGTTTGCCAGATAGCCGTCGGACAAAATTATTACGGGAACCATGTGCTTGATGGCGATTCGGCTGGCCTCGAGAGCCATCCAGAAGCAATCGCCCGGCGATGACGGCGCGAGAACCGGAATCGGAGCTTCCGAGTTCCTTCCGAACAATGCCTGCAGCAGATCTGCTTGTTCCGTCTTGGTGGGAAGGCCGGTGGAAGGGCCGCCGCGCTGAATATCGCAAATCACTAGCGGCAACTCTACGGCCACGGCCAAGCCCAGGGCTTCGGTCTTCAGCGCCATGCCCGGACCCGAAGTTGCCGTGATGCCCAGAGCCCCTGCGTAGGCCGCGCCAATGGCTGAAGTAATCGCGGCAATTTCGTCTTCGGCCTGAAAAGTGATTACTCCAAAATCTTTATACATCGAGAGCTCGTGCAAAATATCCGAAGCCGGCGTGATCGGATAGGAGCCCAGAAAGAGCGGTATCCCCGCCTTTTGCGACGCCGCCACGAATCCCAGCGCCAGCGCCGCGTTTCCGCTGATATTCCGGTACACGCCGGGGGAAAGTTTCGCCGGCGGAATCTCATAGCTGATCTGAAACGCTTCGGTCGCCTCGCAATAGCTGTAACCGGCTTCCATGGCGAGTTTGTTGGCTTGAACTAATTGCTGCTTGTTCTTGAATTTTTCCTGTAGCCACCCATGCGTGGGCGCCATGGACCGGTTATAGAGCCAGTAGCACATTCCGAGAGCGAAGAAATTCTTGCAACGATCCATGCTCTTCGCGTCGAGTCCCAATTCTTTCAGGGCCGCGCGTGTCATCTTGGTGAGCTCGACGGCAAAAAGGCGGTAGCCGTCGAGCGAATGATCTTCCAGGGGATTCGTCGCCATCTGCGCTTTGCGCAGATCGTTTTCCTTGAAGCTGTCCAGATTTACGATCAGAATTCCATTCGTTTTCAGGTCCGCCACATTCATTTTCAATGCGGCGGGATTCATGGCGATCAGAACGTCCACCGAATCGCCGGGCGTATAAACGTCTGTCGAGGAGAAGTGCACCTGGAAACCGCTGACGCCGGGCAGGGTTCCCGCCGGCGCTCGAATTTCAGCCGGAAAATCAGGGAACGTCGCCAGATCGTTGCCGTAGAGGGCGACGGTGTTGGTGAACTGGCTCCCGGTAATCTGCATGCCGTCGCCGGAATCGCCGCAGAATCGGATCACCGCCTGGTCAATTATTTCGCGCTTGCGTTTCGGAAATTCAATGGTGGTCAAGGACATGGTCTTTTAGGGCTCCACTTCCATAAATGCGGAGAGTTGTGAGGGCTTCTGATCTTTCCCTTCGGGACCTTACTTGCGGTTGAGATCCTTCTTGCCCAAGGAAATCGTAGCACAATGCGCCTAGCAGGAGTACGGAAATTGGGAAACAGTCATGACACTCCCGGCATTCGGCGTGATGCTCCGCCACCGCTGCTCGTTGTCCGGCGAAAATGACTCGGTGTGGCGGAAGGCAGGTTGCGAGTTGCTGACCTATTACCCGATCAGCCCACGGCGAATGAAAGCGTCTATCTCGAAGAAAATCAAGAGGCTTTTGCCCATCAAAATTAATTTTACATTGCCCGGATATGGAACAGCCATGTCGTGGATCGGACATCATTATATTTGCACTATCCTGCCGCCCCGTAGCGCATCCAGCTAAAATCGTCGGCTCTGATTTCATCCAGCCCAACCGCCGCCCGCGCAATGCGATTTTCCTGAATTTCCATCAATCGCGCTTGGTTCTCGGGATCGTTCGAAGGGACTCGCACCGGATGCTCCACGTGATACTCCACCGCCACATACCGCAGGATCTTCAGCTTTACATTCACCAGCCGCAGCCGGAAATCGATATCCGTGTCTTCCCACCCCGCCCCCGCAAATTCGGCATTGAATCCGTTGATCGCGCGCAGGTCGCTCTTCCAGGCGGAAAAATTGCAGCCCAGAATTCCCCGGTCAGGCGCCTGGTAAGCAATCGGCAGCGCCAATCCGTTTTCAATATGCTGCGCCCTCCCAAGCATCCACATTCCCACCAGCCGCAGGGGGCCGAGCCCAAGCCCGCTGCTCAGGATTTTCTCCGCCCGTGGCACCGTCTCCCGCCGCACGTACACCCGTCGCCCGGAAATCGCAGTCCCTGGCATCAGATACCGCAAATGGTCGCGCACAAAATTCTTGTGCGGCAGGCAATCCATATCAATAAAAATAATCCGGTCGCAGCCGCTCGCATAAATCGCGCGATTCAGAATGCGCGTTTTCCGGAATCCGATGTCTTCGTGCCGCACATGCTGGATGGGATGCGCGAACCGCGGCGCCCACCGTTTCAGCATCGGCCCATAATCTTCCCGCGATCCGTCGTCCGCGATGATCACCTCGAAATCGCGAAACGATTGGTGCGCCAGCGCAGCCACGTTCCGTTCCACCATGTCGGCGTCGTTGTAGCAAGCCACCACCACGGACGCCAA
>JBGPTK010000311.1:0-3851 GCA_041490605.1 Terriglobia bacterium
CACGTCAGAGCGACGAGTGACTCAGTTTGAAATTCCAGGTGTTGGGTCAGCTTCCGAATAGCACGTGAATCGGGCACTTAGACTCATCAGTAAAGGTTTAGTTAAAACGAATCAAAATAAATCGAGGATTCTGACTATGCCCCGGCCAAAGGCAAGGCCAGCTAAGCAAACACCGGCGGCGATGAACAAGCTAATCTCGACGGACAGCGCAAAGTAAAAAGTGCAGCCGATAAAAACGACCACTGCGGTTAGGATGGAGGCAAGAAGGTCCAGTTGCCGGTCGAAGCTCATTTCATTTGCTCTACCTTTTACAATACAACTCTGGTCGCTATTATGCCTTGCGGTGCCACGATTGGACACCCCAAAGGATGTAGAGCCGGGTTGTTGGAAAGTGACTGACCACCCCAGAGTGCGCCGCATTGACCCCGCGCCGTTAGATTGCATAGAATCCGCTGCAATCGAATCGCTCCGGAGGCTGCTCCTGCGAGCGTTCATCTGTTTGTTTGCTGCATTGATCTGTATCCCGGGTGCCCCGGCTCAGGAACATGAATCCGAAATGACCTCGAGCCAGCCGGCGGCAGGCACGGAAGAAATTATCGTCGTATTGGAATCGGTTTTGAAACGCGACCCCGATCACATCGGCGCGAATTCATCACCGCATGGAAGAGCGCGGACACGCAACTTCGCATCGAAGACTTATGAAGTTGCGCCGCCGCTCCAGCCGAAATCGCGCAAGATGCGGTAAAGACGGGCGAGCGGCAGGCCGACGACGTTGAAGTAGCAACCATCGACGCGGGTGACAAACCGGCCAGCCATTCCTTGAATCGCGTAGGCGCCGGCCTTGTCGAACGGCTCGCCACTCGCCACATAATCCTCAATTTCTTTTTGCGTCATAGATGCAAAGGTGACCCGCGTCCGCTCCTCTTGGATTCGCGCATCGCCGCCGGGGATGCGAATCACGGCGAGGCCGGTGAGCACTTCATGGGTGCGTCCGGAGAGGCGAGCGAGCATCTGCTTGGCCTCATCGGCCGTCTCGGGCTTTCCCAATACAAGTCCATCGATCACCACGGTGGTATCCGCGCCGATCACCAGTGCCCCGCCGGTGATGCGTGCGGCAGCGGCCCGGGCCTTTGCGTCAGCCAGGCGAAGCACGTAGACGTCTGGCGGTTCTGCTTCACGCAAAGTTTCATCTATATTTGTTGAAACCGTTTCAAACACAAAGCCCGCGCTTTGCAGGACTTCGGCGCGGCGCACCGAACCGGATGCGAGAATTAATTTCATTGCGAGCAAGCCGCCAGGGCTTCGGATTTTGACCAACCGAAAAGTTTTGCGATCCGGGCCGGTTCCGCGCCAGGATTCCATTCACGATACTTCGCTGCAATGGAAGCTCGCGCGAGTTCGAGCGTGATTTCACGGGCCGCATGCGCTGCTTCGGGGAATGCCCGGCTGGTCAGTTCAAACCGGCCGGACGCCCACGCGGCCGTTTCCTGCTCGGTGCCGAAATGAACAACCACGAGCAGGCATTGCAATTCCAGCATGGCGCGCTTGAAGCGCAGGTTGCCGCGCTTTGAATCGAGCTTGCAGGCGTGCCTCAATTCGAGAGTGGCCAGCGGACCGTGCTTGTCCAGGGCTTCCCAAATCGCGAACGCCTCGCCGCTGATCCTCCCGGCCGCATGGAATCGCTGATGCTCGTCCGGCGCGAGCGCGCTTTCCCGCATCGCCAGAAAGTGCGGCAGAAACTCGAGAGAAATAAATGTGCCGCGCCCGCGAAAATATTTGCCGTAGTAGGCCCGCCGCTGTTTGCCAAGCTGGTCCTTCCATACCCAAAGTTTTTGGACGTCACGATCCCAGGTAAATTCCCGCGGCGGTTTACCGCACTTCATGGCTTCGTAGAGCGACGGCAACGGAAGATTCTTGATGGGAAACAGCATGCAAAAGCCGGCGGAGCGGATGAAACGCACCGCTTCGGCTGCGGTCGCAATCTTCCGGCGCCCGTACGGTTTGTTTTCGAGGAGCTTTCCAGGCCGCATGATGAACCTTGAATTGTTTGCGGCTAAAACTTAACACAGGGGAGACACAGAGCACAGAGGGCGTGGAGAGGGCAAAGGACGAGCAAAAAAGCGGCGAACGAGTCTCCATTCGCCGCATCGAATAATCGCCAGGTTCAGGAGTATTCCTACCTGCGATGATGGTGGTGGTGCCTGTGGTGATGACGATGGCGATAGCCGGCGGCGCTCGCCGGAGTTGCCACGGCTGCAAGCGCTACCAGGGCCAGAAGCACCGCAAGGAACTTAGAATGCCAGGATTTCATATTTGCCTCCCCGAACACGGTGTTGCAAGAGCGGACTCACTTAATATAACACCGGGGACCGGAAAAAGTTGCGACCTTGCGGCGGAAAATAGCGTGAGAGCAAATAGCCGAACTTGGCTAGATGACGACGGATTCCTGGTATTCCCCAAAAGCGCGGCGGAGGGCGTCGGAGATTTCACCCACTGTGGCGTAGGCTTCCACCGCCGCAAGGATCGCGGGCATCAAATTTTCCGAGCTGGCCGCGCGGCGCTCGACTTCGGCCAATGCGCCGCTCCATTTTGGGGCGGCGCGGCGCGCCCGCAAGGCATGGAGACGCCGCACCTGGGATTGTTCGATTTCAGGATCAAGCAGCAGCGTGGGAATCGTTTTTTCGTCGTCACTGGTGAACCGGTTCACGCCGACGACCACCTGTTCGCCCCGTTCGACGGCCTGCTGGTACTCGTACGCTGATTTCTGAATTTCTCCCTGGACGAACCCGGCATCGATCGCCCGCAGCATCCCGCCCATGGCATCGATTTTCCGAATGTAATCTTCAGCGCCCGCTTCGATTTCGTTGGTAAGGCGCTCGATGGCATAGGAGCCGCCCATCGGGTCGGCGGTGTTCGCGACGCCGCTTTCGAAAGCGATGATCTGTTGCGTGCGAAGCGCGATCTGCGCCGCCATTTCCGTGGGAAGCGCCAGCGCTTCGTCCAGCCCATTCGCGTGCAGCGATTGGCAACCGCCCAGCACGGCGGCCAGAGCCTGGAGCGCGACACGGACAATGTTGTTTTCCGGCTGCTGCGCCGTCAGCGCGGAGCCGGCCGTTTGGGCATGGAATCGAAGCATCAGGGAGCGCGGATCCTGCGCGTGAAACCGGTCGCGCATCATTTTCGCCCACAGCCGGCGCGCCGCGCGGAACTTGGCCACCTGTTCGAGAAATGTATTGTGCGAATTGAAGAAGAAGGAAAGCTGCGGCGCAAATTCGTCCACTTTCAGTCCGGCGGCGATGGCGGCTTCGACGTAAGCGATCGCGTCGGCAAGGGTGAAGGCTACTTCCTGCACCTCCGTCGAGCCCGCCTCGCGGATGTGATACCCGGAAATGGAAATGGCATTCCAATTGGGGATTTCGGTGCGGCACCACGAGAAAATATCAGTGACGATGCGCATCGCCGGCCGCACGGGGTAAATATACGTTCCGCGCGCCACGTATTCCTTCAGGATGTCATTCTGCACCGTGCCGGAAAGGCGCTTCAGGTTGGCGCCCTGTTTCTTCGCCACGGCAACGTAAAGAGCCAGCAGGATAGCGGCGGTGGAATTGATGGTCATCGAAGTGGAGACGCGGTCGAGCGGAATATCCTTGAACAGCGTTTCCATGTCTTCGAGCGAATCGATCGCCACGCCCACTTTGCCCACTTCGCCCCGCGCCAGCACATGATCGGAATCGAGGCCGATCTGCGTGGGCAGATCGAATGCCACCGAAAGGCCGGTCTGGCCGCGGCTCAAGAGATAGCGGTAGCGTTCGTTCGACTCTGCGGCGGCGCCAAAGCCGGCGTATTGGCGC
>JBGPTK010000312.1:0-3847 GCA_041490605.1 Terriglobia bacterium
AAAATTCATGCGCAGCGCCGGAAAGCCGAACGACTCCTCATATTTCTGATTGAGAAAATTGTTCAGCCTTCCATAAATCTCGATGCCACCCGGCAACGCGTACGAAAAGCCCCCGCCGGCCAGAACATAGCCCTTGTTCCGGAACAGGCACTGCATCCCCAGCGTGCAGGCGAAGTTGCCGAAGTTTGGCTCGAGATCGAGAACCGCGCCTCGAACCACGCCGTTCGCATTGACCATCAATCGCCCGCGCACCCAGGTGATGTTATAGCCGGCGGAATTGTGCGGCCGGCGGATCAGAGGCTGCCCCACTTGAAACGGGAACTTCGTCTGCGACGTGCCGTCCAGGGCCAGGATGGCCGTGTTCAGCCAGGTGTAGGAGCCCGTCACTTCCAGCGAGCGGAAAGGACGAAGCCGCAGGCTTGTTTCCAAGCCGTACGCCCGAGAGTTCGCGATATTCGCCGAAGAGAATGTGCTCAGGTTCTGAAACGAGCCGCCCAGCGTGACGATTTGGTCCTTGTAACGATTGTAGAAGTACGTCACGTCAAGCACCGCGCGTTCTCCCGCCAGCCGCTGCTCCACGCCGGCATCGAAGCTGATGCTTCGCTCCGGCTTCAGTTGCGGGTTGTCCGTGAAGCCAAGCTCGAATCCATCCGGCGGACGGATCCCGGTGCCAAAGCTCGAATGAATCCGCGTGATCCCGAAATTTCCGCTGCTCGATTCGCGCGCCAGGTACGCAACGGAAATACGCGGATCCACTTGCGTCACGGAACTCGTGGGAATCAACGGGCGCGATCCGAAACCGTCCGCCGGCAGGCTGCCGGTGCGGATGTTGTCCACGCGGAATCCCGTGTTCAGGAACCAGCGGCTGCCGGGATTCCAGCGATTCTCCACGAAGAAAGCATAATTGTTACGCGGCAATGGGAAGGGCACATTGTCCGGGTCGGCCACGAAGCTGTTCGTGAATTGCTCGTGATCGTACTCGAATCCCGCGACGAAGAGATCTTTCGGTGAAATTGCGATTTCACTCCGCGTATTCGCCACCACGCGCGAATTCCTGCTGAGCGAATCGCCGAACGCCGAAAGGAAGGAAAACCGGTCGGTGGAAGCGCTGACCGTGGTCACTTGCCGGAACCGGCCGGAGAACTGTTCCGAGTAGTTTCCCTGGTAACCGAATTCATTTCGCTTCTGGCGCGAGACGGTATCGATTCCGGAGAAAAGATGATCGGGATCCGAGCCATACGGGCCGGGGTTTCCTACATTGCTGGCGTCCCCGAAAAAATGCACGTTGAACTGCCGGCGCGGGCTGCGCGAATAGCCGAAACTCAGGAACGAGCTTTGATTCTGGAAGTCGTCGTTGGTGACGGCCCCATTGGTGTCCAGCCGCGACAAATTATAGGCCCAATTAAATCCATGATTCAGTCCCGCCCCGCCGGTGGCGATGCGCCACGTCCCCAGGTTTCCCCCTTCGCCGAGAAAATCGAAATGCGGCGAGCCATCTCCGCGCGCGCTGATAATATTGATTACTCCCGCGACGGCGTTCGAGCCGTACAGCGCGCTCTCCGGCCCGCGCGTCACTTCGATGTGATCCACTCCACTGGCTGGAATCGGCCCAAAATCGAATCCGCCGCCGAAATCATTCAGCGGAATCCCGTCGATCATCACCAGATTGTAATTGGAATTACCTCCGCGGATGAATGCGCTGGTCACCGCGCCGCGCCGCCCGGTCTGGTTGATCTCCACGCCGGGAAGGCCGCGCAGAGCGTCGTACACGGTTTGCGCGTCACGGTTCTCGATATCTTCGCGGCTCACCACGCTGACGGAGGAGCCGATCTGCGGCGCCAGCGCTCCGCCCAGCGAGGCCGAGACGATCACTTGTTCCTGCACCGCGCTCAAGTTGAGATGTAAATCAATGATGCGCGTTTCGCCAGACTTGAGATTTGCTTCAGCGGAAAGTTTTGAAAATCCGGTTAGATAAGCGGCAACGGTAAATGCACCGCTGCGAAGTCCTTCGAATCGATATTCGCCCCTCGCATCGGTTCGCCGTTCCGCCACTGCCGCCATCGAGTTCAAGAGCGTGACGCGGGCATCCGGCACGGCGCGGCCATCGGGATCGTAAACGGTTCCCTGAATCGCCGCTCCGTGCGCGTTGGTTGCGGGAGCGTTTTTCCCGGCGGTTGAACCGGGAGTTTGCGCATGGATCGGGCTGGACAAAAGGAAAACAGCGGTGAAAAACAGCAGAAAGGAAAATCGTACTCGCATTGTGATTCCTCCTCTCCCTCTCGCGCGGGAGTTGAAGGTTATCCCGTGAGGGCGCATGGCAGCGTCCATCCCGGGCTGAGACTCCGCCGGTCTCCTGGCTTGGCGGCACTTCACTGCGGCGCTGCCTTCCCGTCTCCCTCCAAAATTCTCTTGGAGTAAAACAGTGGCCACGCCCTGCACTTCACCGCCTTACAGTCGCGCGGCGGCGACGGCATTTCACCGTCTTCCCGTGCGCGGAGTCTCTGGTGGATGTTGACGGCACGCTCGAAAGCCCGGAAGTTCGGGCCGTACGCTCGTACCGCATGATTTCAGTTCAATACAAATCAAAAGTTACATCTTCGCTTCATCAGTTCGCCGGGGGATTGGCAAGTGGAACCAGCTTCCCGGCGCTCAGAATATCGATGTGCAGAATCTTGACCGGAAAATCCGGGCGATTATTGCGAGGGTCCGCCGACATGCGCGCAATTTTCTTCACCAGATCGACGGAAGTAAGATCGCATTGGCCAAAGATCGTGTAGCCGAATCCTTTGGGCGCCATGCGAGTCCCGCGCTGGCACCCGCCATCGCTGAAACAGGGATTCAAACGGGGCAGATCTTTTTCCGTGATAAAAAATTGCGACCCATTCGTATTCGGTCCTGAATTTGCCATGGCCAGGCGTCCCGGACGGTCAAACTGCAGGTCCGATTTCAATTCATCATTAAAGCGGTAGCCGGGATCGCCATCGCCCGTTCCGGTGGGGTCGCCGGCTTGAATCATGAAATCCGGGATTACCCGGTGGAAAATCGTTCCGTCATAGAGCGGCCGGTTGTGCTCCACCTGGTGGGTTTTTGGATTGATCCAATCTTTCTTCCCGGTAGCAAGACCAACAAAATTGGCAACGGCTAGCGGAGCTTGTTCGGAAAAAAGCTGGCACTTCATGTCCCCAATCATGGTGTGGATGATGGCCACAGGTTTTTTCAACTCAGGCTGCGTTTGTGATTGCAGAGCGGGAGCATTTTGAGGAGCTGAATAACCGGCCGCAGCAACGGCGAACACAATCAGAATGAGCGCGCTGCGTTGCAATGGCATGGCCTCCCTCCATTCGAAGTCTGCCGCTCGAGAGCAATCCGGATCGCGAAGCGGCCAGTTCAGTTTGCCTACCACTCGCCGCCTTTATTCGGGCTGGGCAAATCCATTTCCGGTTTGCCGTGAACAATTACGCGCGGTCTTCCGCCCGGCCCTGTTTCCACTTCCAGCGGCGCGTCGAAAACGCGCTCGAGCAACTCGCGCTGATAAACTTCTTTCGGCGCTCCAACGGCCACGCACTTGCCTTTGTGCATCAGCACGATTTGATCTGCGAATTCCGCGGCCAGATTCAACTCGTGCGTCACCACCACAACCGTATGGCGATTTTGCTGCGCCAGACGCCGCAGCCTGCGCAACAGTTCCACCTTGCCGCCGATGTCCAGATGTTGCGTCGGCTCGTCGAGCAGCAGCAATGCCGGTTGCTGCGCCAGCGCGCGCGCCAGGATTACGCGCTGCTTTTCGCCGCCGGAAAGTTCATCCATCCAGCGCTCCGTCAGATGTTCCACGCTCACTCGCTTCAGC
>JBGPTK010000313.1:0-3809 GCA_041490605.1 Terriglobia bacterium
GGGCGGCGTGACGACTCTGATTGAGATGCCGCTGAACAGTATTCCGGCAACAACGAGCCTGGCAGGATTTCAAGAGAAGCTGCGCGCGGCGGAAGGAAAGTTGTGGGTGGATGTTGGGTTCTGGGGCGGCGTGATTCCGGGAAATGCGGGCGAATTGCGCGGGCTGTGGGACGCGGGAGTGTCCGGTTACAAATGTTTTTTGGCGCCGTCGGGGGTGGATGAGTTCCCTTGCGTTCGCGAATCGGATCTGCGGACTGCATTGCCGGTACTGGCTTCGATGGGAGCGGTGCTTTTGGCGCATGCGGAGCTTCCAGGACCGATTGAGAAGGCCAATGCGGCGCTCGGCAGCGCGACGTGGACAAAACATTCGACGTGGCTCGGGTCGCGGCCACGGACGGCGGAAAATGAAGCGATTGAATTGATGTTGCGGCTGGCGCGTGAATTTGGCGCGCGCGTGCATATTGTGCATCTCTCTTCTTCGGATGCGATTCCCCTGCTGCGCCGCGCGCGGGGAGAAGGAGCGCGGGTGACGGTCGAATCGTGCCCGCATTATTTGACGTTCGCGGCGGAAGAAATCGCGGAGGGCGCGACGGAATTCAAGTGCGCGCCGCCGATTCGCGAGCGGGAGAATCGCGAGAAATTGTGGAGTGCGCTGGGCGACGGCGTGATTGATATGGTCGCGACCGACCATTCGCCGTGCCCGCCGGAGATGAAGTGCAAAGAGACGGGAGATTTTTCGCGAGCGTGGGGAGGGATTGCGTCACTCGAATTGAGCCTGCCGGCAGTGTGGTCGCAGGCGCGGGAGCACGGATATTCTTTGGGCCATTTGTCGCGCTGGTTGTGCGGCGAGCCCGCGCGGCTGGCCGGACTCGAAAAGCGAAAAGGGGCAATCGCAGTGGGGTATGATGCGGACTTTGTAGTGTGGAACCCGGCAAAGGCGTTTCGAGTGGACGCGCAGAGGCTGCACCAGCGGCACAAACTGACACCTTATGCGGGGCGCGAATTGGCCGGAGTGGTGGAGGCAACTTTTTTGCGAGGCAAGAAGATTTTCGATCGCGGCGAATTTTCCACCGCGCCAAGCGGCGACGTGCTGTTGCGAGGGCGCAACTGATGGTGTTTACCGAACTGGTGGATTTGGCGTCGGAGCGGCTGGGCGGGCGCGTGCTGCGGGCCAACGACGAATTTTTTGCCCCGAAGCAGAATCTGCTGAAGACATCGAAACCCATTTCCCTGGAAGGCAAATACACGGATCGCGGCAAGTGGATGGACGGCTGGGAAACCCGGCGACGGCGCACGCCTGGATTTGATTGGTGCATCATCCGGCTTGGCCTCGCGGGAATGATTCGCGGCGTGGTGGTGGACACCAGTTATTTCCGCGGGAATTACCCGGAACATTGCTCGATCGAAGCGTGCGAGACCAAGGGCCAGCCGACTGCCAAGAAATTAGAAAGCGCGGAAACGAGATGGGTTGAGATTTTGCCGAAGATAGAGCTGAAGGGCGACACGCAAAATCTGATTCCGATTCTGGGCGCGCCGCGATGCACGCATCTGCGGTTCAAGATCTATCCGGACGGCGGCGTGGCCCGGCTGCGGGTACACGGCGAGGTGGTTCCGGATGTGAAGCGGCTGCTGGAGCAGCCGGATGAGATCGACCTGGCGGCCGTGGGGAATGGCGGGCGGGCGATCGTCACGAGCGATCAATTTTACAGCGAGCCGCTGAATTTGCTGATGCCGGGGCGCGGAAAAGATATGAGCGACGGCTGGGAAACGAAACGGCGGCGCGGGCCGGGATACGATTGGGTGGTGCTGCAGCTTGGAATCGCGGGGACGATTCGCGGCGTGGAAGTGGATACGGCACATTTCAAAGGGAATTTTCCCGAAAGCTGTTCGCTGGAAGCCTGCCACGCGCAGATGAGCGGGGCGGAAGATTTGCGCGCGGCGAATCTGCCGTGGAAGGAAATCCTGCCGCGCACGAAGTTGAAAGCGAATGCGCGGCACGTGTTTCGCGGGCAGATTCGCGATGCGGGAGTGGCGTCGCACGTGCGGTTCAATATCTATCCGGATGGCGGAGTAAGCCGACTGCGGATTTTCGGCACGCCGGGCACGCGGACGGAACGGGCGGATGGGGTGGCGCGGCTGAACGCGAAGCTGGAGAAGGATGCCGAAGCGGCGCTGCTCGATTGCTGCGGAGCGCGGCATTGGGCGCAGGAGATGCTGAACGCGCGGCCGTTTGTGAGCGCGTCACATATGTTTGAAGCGGCCGAACGGATCTGGACGGGACTGCGGCGCGACGATTGGCTGGAGGCGTTCCAGCATCATCCGAAGATCGGCGGAAAAAAGGCGGCGGCCAAGCAATCGGGGAAGGCGCGGCGATGGTCGAAGGGGGAACAGAGGGCGGCGCAGAAGTCCCCGGCAAAGATTCTGGTGGAACTGGGGAAAGCGAACCGGGAGTACCAGAAGCGATTCGGATTTATTTTTATTATTTGCGCGGCGGGAAAATCGAGCGAGGAAATACTGGCGAGCTTGAAGCAACGGATGGCGAACGACGCGCAAACAGAGCTGCGCGCGGCCGCGGAAGAACAGGGTAAGATCACGCGGCTAAGGCTGGAGAAATTGATCGAAGGGGCGTAATAGGGTGAAGTGTGGACTCCTTGCATCCAATTTGCGGACCTCAGGGGTTAAAACCCCTGAGTTTTCAGGGCGTCCCTGCCGGAGCTAAAGCTCCGACCCCCTAAAAAACATATAATGAATTTCTGACTCAGGACACGAGAGATCATTTAGTTAGAAGGACGAGAGTCTGAATCATGAGCGGAATCACGACACATGTGCTGGATACATCGCTGGGGCGGCCCGGCGCGGGAATGCCGGTGCGCCTGGAGCTGCAAGGCAGCGGCGAGAGCTGGGCGGAGATGGGGCATGGCGTGACGGACGCCAACGGGCGGCTGGAAGATCTGTTGCCGGCGGAGAAAATGGTGGACGGAGTTTACCGCCTGACATTCGATACCGACGCGTATTTCCGCTCGCGAAACATGCTGGCGTTTTTCCCGAGCGTACGAATTGTTTTTTCCGTGCGCGATGCGAAGCAGCGTTACCACATTCCGCTGTTGCTCAGCCCTTACGGATATTCCACGTATCGCGGGAGCTGACCGATGGGCATTGTACTGTCACAGAATGATTACGGTAAATCGCGGGTGCGGCTGCTGCGGGTGACGCGCAAAGAGAATCTTCACGAAATCAAGGAGCTGACGCTTTCGATTTTGTTCGAGGGGGATTTCGAGACGGCGCACACGGCGGGCGACAACAGCAAGATTCTGGCCACCGACACCATGAAGAACACCGTTTACGTGCTGGCCAAGGAATATCCGGCCGAACCGATCGAGGAATTCGCGATGCACTTGATCGACCATTTTTTGACGTACAACCCACAAGTTTCGAAGGTGCAGATCGACGTGATCGAGCATCCCTGGGCGCGGCTGCCGATGGGCGGAAAAGAACACCGGTCGGCATTCACGCGCGCGACGAACGAAAAACGGACGGCGACGGTGATCGGAACGCGCGAGGAAACCACGATTCGCGCCGGGATCGAGGACCTGGTGGTGCTCAAAACGACGGGATCGTCGTTTGAAGGATTCCTGCGCGATCCGTACACCACGCTGCCGGAATCGCACGACCGGATTCTTTCGACGGCGGTGCGCACGAGCTGGCTTTATGCGGGCGAGGACGTGGCGTTCGGTCCGGCGTGGCACGGCGTGCGCAAGGCGCTGCTGGAAACCTTCGCGGAACATGAAAGCCATTCGCTGCAGCACACA
>JBGPTK010000314.1:0-3788 GCA_041490605.1 Terriglobia bacterium
CGGACGTCACGCGCTCCGCCATCCGCTGCTCCATCGGCGCGCGCGCGGAGCGCATCCGCGATTTCAATCCGTATCGAGCGGCGTCGGCGGGATCGTCGCCGTCCATCTTCAGCACGTCTTCCACGCGCGCCCCGTCGCGAGTGAGCGTCGGCAGCACGCGAATCAATTCCGCGCAATTCCCCGCGATCAGCCATTCATTCTCGGCCAGCATTTGATACATCAACATCCATCCGCCGATGCGATCGTTGTCCGCCAGCGCGGGCCTGGGCAGTCCCTCCGCCGCGAACACGTCTCCCATCTGCTCGGCGATGGACGCTTCGTCCGTCCGGCGCGCAAACGCGTCCGGCGAAAGATAAATGGCCTCGATTCGCTCGCGCTTGCCGTCGCGATCCCGGCTTTGCTGCACAATCGCTCGCGCCAATTCGCGCGGCGACAAATGTTGCCTCACAAATTCACGATAGGTCACGACGCATTCGCGATTCGCACCGGTCTCTCCGCGGTCGGGCGCTTCCCCAACCGGCTGGAAGGGCCCCGACGCGTGCCAATACGCCGCCGCCGGATGCTCGAATCCCCAATCAATCGAAATCCATCGAGGCCACCAGGCCTCGATGCCGATCGTTTCCACGCGCGCGGTATGCCGCCCCGCGTTGAACACATCGAAATATTGCCCGGCGAAAACGTTCCAATCGCCATCCAGAAACGCCCGCCGCAAATGCGTGGGCAGCCCGTTCAGCGTTTTCAAATAATTCGCATCGTGGGCGTAGATGGGGTTGTCCCACACGCGCGCCGGAATAAATTCATAATCCGCGGGATCGTATTCCTCCGCCCGCTCCATGCCGGCCGCCGGCTGGCGATCGATCCACAGCGCTTTTACCCACGCGTGGCCGATGTTGCCGGGGTTCGACGCGCCCGCCATGCACGGAAACGTTCCCGGCACCGGGCAGCGATTGCGGCTGGTAAGAAATTGCCACTGCTTCAGCGTGAATAGCGTCAGTTCATCGATGCCGATGAAAAGAAATTCCGCGCCCTGGTATTGATAAATATCGTTCTCGCCCTGCGAATAGCCGAAGCGCGTAGTGGAACCGTTCCACCACGTCACTGTGTGCTTCGAATCGTTGTAGTTCCGGTAAAGCTCGCGCGGCACGTCCCTGCGGAAGTAAAGCAACAGCGATCCCTCCAGCTCCGGAAACGTCCGTCGCATCAGCAGCGTGTTCGCCCCCGCATGTTCGTTCGCCTGAATGATCGCTTCCATCAACAGCGCTTTCGATTTTCCCGGTCCCGCCGCCCCGCCAAACAACCGGTATTTCGCCGCCGAAGCGTGAAACATCTGCTGCCGCGGAAACGGCCGGTAAGGCAGCTCGATCCGCCCACTCTCTCCCTCAATCTCCGCTTCCAGCTCCGGAGTGGTGTCAGCCTCAGTGGTGTCAGCCTTTAGGCTGACACGGTCTTGTGCCCCAGCCACAGTCACAACCTCAAATCCCGCCGCATCCTCGGCACGTCGGCCTCCGTTTGTAGGGGCCGGCTTCAACCGCGCCCCGGCCATTTCCTCCCCCCCATCTCCCGAATCAAAAACTACCCGCCAACGCGAATCCGATTCCCCACGTAAGCCGCCGCCGCTCCCCCCACGACACACAACGCGATCGCCAAATGGCGCAAACTCAGTACCGCGCCAACCGCCAGCGCCACAAATCCCAAAATCTCCACCACGGTCCCAATCTGCACTTTGCTCAGGCTCACCGTCGTCCTCCGCATGTCGGGGCCGGCTTCAACCGCGCCCCTGGCCATCCACTCCGTCCAGAGTGGTGTCAGATTTGTTTGCCTCGAAGCTGTTTGGCGGGGAGTCTGCGACAGGGTTTTGTTCCGCTGCGTTCCCTTCGACGATACCCGTCGGCCCGCCGTCTCCTGCACTTTCCGCCTCCACCTGCGCAGCCCCAGCCTCCTCTCTCACCGGACGCGCCACATTGCTGACGAACTGTATCGGCGCGCCGTCACCGGGAACCGCGACTCGCGGCGCTGGATACGCATCCAGCAGCTTGCTGCATTCCTTCAGCACGTCCACCAGCAGTTTTTCGCTCGCGGGCGTCGCCTTGCCATTAGTCACGTCAATCCGCCCCAGAATCCGCCGCCATTTGCACGCCAATCGGGCTTCATCCAGTCCCGCCCCGCGAAGCGCATCGCCCATTTTCATTCGTGGCTTGCGTTTCCGGTTCGCCACACTCCAACTGGCGCGAACCGGCGCGCTTCCCCCCGCTTTCCGCTTGGCGTGAACAAAAGTGCCTGTAATGGGGTCCCGCTTCGTCCAGTGTCCCCTCGCCCGCTCTGCCTTGCCCTTCCCCTTTCGCCCCTTCTTGTCTGCCGGTGCGCCCCGGACAGGCTTCGCCCCACCGCGCTTTTTCCCCGTCGCGCGCTTCTCTTTCTTCGCCATTGCTTTTGTTTTTTGCCCTGCTATGTAGGGGCCGGCTTCAGTTTACCCCGAGCTTCGAAGGGCCGCGCCCCGGCTTCAGCCGTGCGGTTGGAGTTCACCCCGATGCTTCTTATCGGGGCCGCGCCCGGTCTTTCGCCCTTGCCTTTGTAGCGGCGCTGCTTGTTTACCCTGCTCGCCCTGAGCCTCGAAGGGAGCCTCGAAGGGCTGCGCGCCTTTGGCGCCCCGATGGTCCCGCGTGCGGTATCGGGGCGCCCCTGCTCACTTCCGGTAGGGAGTCAGTTCGAATCCGCGAGTCAATAGCAGAGGGTTACATCTGATCCGGGGCCGTTATACACGAGAAGGAACCATTTTAATAAATCCCTGCCCATCAGCATGATAATTTCTTTGTCTTCTTTGGTTTTCCACTTCAGTCTGCAGCCAACAACTCGTTCCATTGGCATGTCTGTGACATTCATGCCCGGAAAGCTCATGTTCGCTGGATAAACTTTTGATGTTCCCGACCCATGAGGGGTGTCTGTCGGTATTTCATCAATAGGCGAAACCCCCAGGGTCGCGAAGACCGATTCGTCAACTGCTGTAGCGAAAGCTCCTGTATCTACTAGCGCGAATCCCGACACCGCCGGAGGGATAGCGAGTCCTTTTTCACTCAAATGTTGTTTTAGAGCTGTGGGGATTGCGATCTCGACAGATACGAGCGGACCTGTTTCATCGAGACTTCGTCCATGCTCTTGTGACCAATGGAAGAAATTAAAAACGGGCATGCATTAGACCCAAGGATAGGGCCTGATTTCTGAAGACTTCTTCTTGTTCGCTTACTTTTCTTACCAGAAATGGTTCGAGGCCAAATCGCTTAACGCCCTCAGCGTAGGCATTTTCCGCGGAATCATAAGCGCCAAGAAATTCTTCTCCACGGATGAGCGCAAACTTCCCTTTGTGGTTTGTTAGAAGCTCCGGCTTCATCTTCGCGAAGAAGGCTAGTTCTTTTTCTAGGGCCATCTTAGTGCCACCTCAGACGCGACGATTACTGTTTCCCTTGGGCACAGGAGGCTTCTTGATTTCTGGTTTTGAAGCATGAAACGAGACGCTCGTGGCCTCGCTGAAATTCTTCAACGCGGCATTGCCTCCAAAAAAAGTTTTGGCCTTCATCTCATCCCATCGCTCAGCATCGTTCTATTCCCCCGCTTCTATCGGTGGGTAGGCGGTTTTTCGGATTGAGATGCGCGTCGAACAAGAACGGTAGCAAACAAACTTGTACATATGCAACCAAGCATTTACAGGTCCAAATCCATCCCACTCATTCATAATGGGTTAACGGTAGCCCAGTTGCAAACCCACACCCTTAACCGGAACGTTCCTTCCCACA
>JBGPTK010000315.1:0-3781 GCA_041490605.1 Terriglobia bacterium
CGTTGAGGCGCCTTCGATTTGCGGATATCGAATTCGAAGATATTGCGTTCGCCGAGCCGCTTCAGCTCTTGCACTTCGTCATGGTTTTTGGCGATCAGGCCGCTGGCCACGCCCAAGTCGCCGACGGTGCGATCGAGTTTGTTCTTGGTGGCTTCGAGATCTTTTTTCGTGGCGTCCACATCGGTCTTGGTCCCGGCCAAATCGGTGGAAACGGCGCCGATTTTGGAGCTGGTATCCTGCGCCACCTGTCCGATCTGCGCGCGGAGCTGTTCGTCGCTCTGCTTCTGATCTTTGCGAATCGTCTGCGCCAGGCTGCGGGCGCGCGCCAATTCGTCCTGGGTCAGTCCCAGCTTTTGCGATGTTACTTCGAGTTCGCCCTTCAGATCGGCGAGGCGCGAATTCGTTTTGTCGAGTTGCGCCGCGAGCGTTTCGGCTCGCTGGTTGGCTTGCGCGAAACCGCTGGCAACTTCCTGTTGCTGGTTGTGGCCGGAGTACACCAGATAGCCGACGAGCAGGAAGGCGACGGCAAACGCGATCAGAATCCATCGCGGCGTCGGCGAAGTCTCGAATTGCGGGGAGCCCTGTGGTTCGGGCTCGGTTGAGGTAAGGCTCATCGCGCCTCCTTGGCGTTTGAAACACTCGATCCAGTCAGCAGACTACGAACGTTGGATTATCTCCAAGTCCCGCAGGGTTGTCTATGCCCGGGGAGATTTCATGTGTCCCTGGCGGGGAGCGGCCCGGCCCGGCCCGCGCGGCCAGCGGGCCTCGACATTCGTGAACAGGCCGCCGCGCGGAGTGAATTCGCCGCGCACCGAGCACCACACGGGCCGGGTGGCGGCCACCACATCCCGCAGGATGCGGTTGACGGCGTTTTCGTAGAAGATCCCCAGATCGCGGTAGCCCAGCAGATACATTTTGAGGGCCTTCAACTCGAGGCAAACTTTGTTGGGTTGGTACTGAATTGTAATCTCGCCGTAGTCCGGCAATCCGGTTTTCGGACACACCGAGGTGTATTCCGGGAAGCGAATCGTGATTTCGTAACCGGGGAAATGATTCGGCCAGGTCTCGAGCTTCGGCAATTTGGCGTCGATCCCGGCGCGCGAGTGCGCGGCTGTGTAGTCGGGCATGATTTTCCTCGGCGGCTATTCTACACCGGGCCATGGCGGTGATTCCAAGCGATGCTTCTCACCGGAAAATCAGAGGCCGACGAAGGCATTGCCTCGCGAACTCCATTTGGCGTAAGCTTCCGCGGGGTTTCCTCCGGAGCTCGGAATGATTTGTCCTCGCTGCCAAACTGACGCTTGCCGCCGCTCGCACCGGAGTGGAGCATTTGACTTATTCTTCAGTATTTTCGGCCTGCGCCCCTGGCGCTGCCGGGCCTGCGAGCTGCGCTTCTTTGCGTGGAAAGTTCCCATCCCCTATGCGTTTTACGTGCACTGCCCGAAATGCGGGAAGCTGGACATGCAGCGAATTGCCCGCGAACGAGTGGATGAAGGAACGTTTCGTTGGTTCCAGCGAATTCTGGGATTTAAAGCCTACCGCTGCGACCCGTGCCGGACCCGATTTTTCTCGTCACGGATCTATCGCCGCATCCTTCCGGTGCCGGTGGACCTGGCAATCAAACACTCCTCGCGGCACTCCGCGAGCCACTCGACCAGCCAGACACAATAATCGGGACAAAGCCGCTACGCCTTACTCTTTAGCAGGGCGCGGAGAAGTCGATAGCCGCTCGCCTGCGGAATAGCCATCTGGATGAGCGACGTAAAAACCAACTGCTGCTCAAGCATTTTGGATTTGCTCTGGATTCCTCGCCCGTAAAACGGGCTCGGAATGACTGCGAAAGATGGAGCTTCCCGCGGACTGGCAGGCGGGTTCCGAGAGCACGCCCCCCGAAGCCAGGCACGCGCGGATTCGTCCCGTTTAGTTTGCGCCTCCAAATCCCCGGCGCGCGAAATACTTCCCGGAGAGCGGCCGCTCGCACGGGAGCCAGGCGAGAATAAGCCGCTGCGGCTCGCGCCCGGACCCGATTAACATACTAACTGCTCACCGTGTGTTCACAAGTGATATACAAATATCGCTTGACTTCGATTCCGAGCCTCGCTATAAGCCGGTCTCAACGGGGTAGGCTGTTATTGCCGGATGATCGGAGCAACGGGGGTTGCGCCGATTCCGAGAAGGGCAACGGGAGGTCACACCAATGGCATTGAAAATTCGACAGTTTTGGTTTCGCGGTTTTGGTTGCAGCGCGGCGGTTTTGCTCGCCGTGCTGATCCTTGTTCCGCGGGCCCAGGCGCAGACGGGCACGAATTTCGTTCTGCAGGGAACCGTGCAGGATTCCTCGGGGGGATTGGTGGCCGGCGCGAGCGTCACCATCAAAAACCTGAGCATCGGATTGGTGCGCACCACCGAAACCGACGGCAACGGACATTACATTTTCTCGGCGCTGCCTCCGGCCGGAACGTATGAGCTGAAGGTGGAGATGAAGGGATTCGGCGGCGAGACCATGACCGGTCTCACGTTCCAGGCGAACGGGTCGCCCGTAATCAATTTCACGCTCAAACCGGGCAGCGTGGAACAAAGCGTGACCGTATCGAGCGCGGCGCCGATCGTCGAGACGGACAAATCCGAAATCGATCACACCATCGATCAGCGGGAAATTTCAAACCTGCCGACCAACGGCCGGAGTTTCTTTGATTTCACCAAACTCGCTCCCGGCGCCGTCTTCTTCAGTGCCGATAGCGGCGGCCTTACCTTCAATGGACAGGGAGAACGCCAGTTGACGATTCTGGCTGACGGAGTGAACAACCAGTTGCGCGAAATTCGCACGCTGGCCGGCGATCAGCCCGGGCCAAACAGCGACCTCTCGCTCGCCGTGGTGCAGGACCTGCAAGTGGTGACCAATAATTTCTCGGCCGAGTTCGGCAGAAGCCCCTCGGGGGTGATCAACGTCATCACCAAGAGCGGGACGAACGACTGGCACGGGCAGGCGTTCATCTATGACCGGCCGGGCTCGATCGACGCCACTCAGTGGCCAACCGGCCTCAATCCCGAGTTCAAACGGCAGGAATGGGGCGGCGAAGTGGGAGGGCCGATCGCAAAGGACAAGGCCCATTTCCTGGCCAGCTACGAACAAACTCACCAGACTCAAAATGCGGCGGGCATTACGTCAGTGCTGGAGCCCAACCCAGGAGTACTGCTGGTGCAGCCGGCCAGAGACGTCAAGTTTTTCGGCAAAGTGGATGACCAGATCTCCAAGAACAACCGGCTCACCGGCCGTTACAACATCGTTCGCGGCACATCGGAAAATGGCGGAGTGGGGGGCCTGAACACGTCGCAGCGCATCGTGAACTTGATTGACTACGAGCAGGGAGTGAATGTGGCGCTGTCGACGGTGTTCTCTGCCCGCCTGGTCAACGAATTCCGCTTCGGCTATACCAAGGACCGTTTGGATATCTGCGCTCCCAATGCCGGCGGCTGCACCTTGACTCCCGACTTTTCCACCACCACACCGGCGGCCAACTATGCCGGCAAAGGCAACCTGGGACCGAATCCGAGCTTGCCGCAGAATTTACGCGAAAACGGATACCAGTGGATTGACACGCTTTCCCACACCATTGGAAAGCACAATCTGAAATACGGCGGGGATTTCGAGTTCTTCCACCGCTTCGTGACGTTTTACAGCAACTTCAATGGAACTTATACCTTTCCGGCCGCCGCAGTCTTCCCGTTCAATGCGGCCAATCCGGCGACTTTCCCCAACCAATACACGCAGTCGTTCGGA
>JBGPTK010000316.1:0-3769 GCA_041490605.1 Terriglobia bacterium
AGAAGGGGCCCATGGATAGCATTCAGGTAACTTTGCCGGATGGGAAATCGCTGGAAGTGCCGCGGGGGACTACGCCCGCGGAGATTGCGCGGAAAATTTCGCACGGACTGGCGAAGGAAGCGCTGGTGGCGCGGACCAATGGCGACTTGATCGATCTGAGCCGTCCGCTGGAGCAGGATACTCCGCTGCGGATTCTGACTGCCAAGGATCCGGAAGCGATTCAAGTGCTGCGGCACTCGGCGGCGCACCTGATGGCCGCGGCCGTGCTGGAATTATTTCCCAACGTGAAGCTGGGCATCGGCCCGCCGATCGACAATGGATTCTTTTACGAATTTTTGCGCGATGTGCCATTCACTCCCGAAGACCTGGCGAAAATCGAAACCAAGATGCACGAGATCGCCGCGCGCGATGTGCCCAACGAACGCAAGCTGCTGCCCAAACCCGAAGCGCTGAAGCTTTATCAAGATTCGCAACAAAATTTCAAATGCGAATTAGTGGAAGAAAAAGCCGTCGAGCCGATGGTTTCGTTTTACACCACCGGGAAATTTATCGATTTCTGCCGCGGCCCGCACATCCCTTCCACCGGGCGAATCAAGGCGTTTAAATTGACCAACGTCGCCGGAGCCTACTGGAAAGGACAGGAAGGCAATCCGCAGATGCAACGCATTTACGCGGTTTGCTTTTACACCCAGGCGGAGCTCGACGATTATCTTCACAAGCTGGAAGAAGCCAAGCGCCGCGATCATCGCAAGCTCGGCGCCGAACTCGATCTGTTCAGCATCCAGGAAGCGGCCGGGCCGGGGCTGATCTTCTGGCATCCCAAAGGCGGCTTGATCCGCAAGTTGATGGAAGACTGGCTGCGCGAGGAACTGCTGAGCCGCGGCTACAATCTGGTTTTCACTCCGCACGTGATGCTGCTCGAACTGTGGAAGACCAGCGGCCACACCGGGTTTTATCGCGACAACATGTTCAGCCCGATTGAAATCGAAAAGGCCGATTACCAGATCAAGCCGATGAATTGTCCGGGGCACATTCTGATTTACAAGTCGCACCTGCGCAGCTATCGCGATTTGCCGATGCGCCTGGCCGAATTGGGCACCGTCTACCGTTACGAGCGATCCGGGGTGCTGCACGGATTGCTGCGGGTCCGCGGCTTCACGCAAGACGACGCGCACATTTTCTGCACCGCCGGCCAGATTGAAGGCGAAGTGGAATCGTGCGTGGATTTTGCCAACGCGGTGATGCGCACGTTCGGGTTTGCCAATTTTGAAGTGGAACTTTCGGATTGGGATGCCGCGCATCCGGAAAATTATGCGGGCAAGCCGGAGGACTGGCAGATGGCCAGTTCGGCGCTCGCGAACACTCTGGAACGGATGAAGATTCCATTCAAGCGCATCGAAGGGGAAGCGGCATTTTACGGCCCGAAAATCGATATCAAATTAATTGACGCCATCGGCCGGCCCTGGCAGCTCACCACCGTGCAATTCGATTTCAATCTGCCGCCGCGCTTTGGACTGGAGTATGTGGGCGAAGACGGGGCGCGCCACCAGCCACTGATGGTACACCGCGCGTTGTGGGGATCCATCGAGCGCTTCTTTGGAATCCTGATCGAGCATTATGCCGGCGCGTTTCCGGCCTGGCTGGCGCCGGTGCAGGTGGAACTGCTGCCGGTGAGCAACAAATTTTCGGATTATGCCAAACAAGTGGAAACCCATCTTCGAGCGGCGGGAATCCGCGTGCATCTGGACGACCGCAACGAAAAATTGCAGGCGAAAATCCGCGACGCGCAAATGCAGAAGGTTCCTTATATGCTGATCCTGGGCGGCAAGGAAGCCGAAGCGGGGAACGTTTCCGTCCGCCACCGCTTCAAGGGCGATCTGGGACCGCAGCCACTGGAAAATTTTCTCGCTGCACTGCGGGCTGAAGTAGAATCCAGGTCAGCGGCTTGAGCGGGATTGCCCAACGACCCTTGAAAAACTCCACAGCGCCGAAAGTGGTTCTCTACTGCATCCTGGCCATCCTGATCGCCGGGGTGCTGGCCGTGGCGGGAACGCTGGGCGCCGGATATTTCTTCCCTCCCGAATACGCATTCAAGCGCATGGTGGCGATTTCGCAGCCACCCGACGCGGTTTGGCAGGTGCTGACCGATTACGCCGCGCAGCCCGAATGGCGCGTGAATCTTCGCGGGATGGAACGGATTCCGGATCGCGACGGCCGGGAAACCTGGCAGACTACCAACATCGCCGGGCAACAATCGGCGATGGAAATTGCCCAAGCTATCCCGCCGCACAAGCTGGTCTGCCTATTCGTAAATCCTCACGGCGTTCCGGAGATGACCTGGGAATTCGATATCATTGCGATAGGGAAAGCCAGCCAGGTGGAGTTGTATCAGTCGAGCGCGATAGAGGATCCCTGGCTTCGAGCCATCGAGCGATTTACTCCCGGCACGCGAACGGCCGACGATTTCTTGAAGTCGCTGGCGCGCAAGTTCGGCGACCCGCCCATCGTTCAGTGAGCCGAATAAATACTTCGCAAAGTTTCGAGGGCTCTGGGGCGCAGCCCTTCGAGACTCAGGGTAAACAAGCAGCGCCCCTACAACAACTTGCGATTGCCAGACTAATCACGGCTATTTCCGGGACGCAATACTAGCGAGATCATTAAGCAGACGAAGGAGAGCATCGATGAATCCCTCTGAAGTTCTGCTGCTTGCGTTTCTGATCGGCGTCATCGCCGGCTTGCGTGCCCTGACCGCGCCGACTGTGGTGGCCTGGGGCGCTTGCCGCGGCTGGCTCAACCTCCACAACTCGCCGCTTTCGTTCCTGGGGACGATTTATGCCGCTGCTCTTTTCATCCTGCTGGCGGTGGCCGAGATCGTTAACGATAAGCTCCCCAAAACTCCCAACCGCACATCGCTTGCGGGGTTGATTCCCCGCATCCTTTTCGGTGGAATGGCCGGAGCGGCAGTGGCGGTGGCCGGGACGCAATCCATTGCGCTGGGCGCCTTGCTGGGCGTGGTTGGCAGCATTGCCGGGGCGTTTGCGGGCTACCAGGTTCGCAAGAGCCTGGTGCAGGCCCTGAAGGTTCCGGATTTGGTGATCGCCCTCGCGGAAGACGCGGTGACGATTGCCGGGGGCCTTTTTATTGTTTCGCGGTTCTAAGGGCCCACATCACGAGAGAAACTCATTGAAACAGCCAAGAGTTACTCCCTGGGAAGTAGGATGAAAGCACAACAGAACCGGCGGCTGAGCGGTAGAAATTATGGTGACGAAGCATACGGGACCGCTCACGTATATGCGAATAGAAAGATACTTGGCATTCCAAACTGCGCACGTATAATAATTTTATGGCGAAGAAACGCAAAAGTCCTTATGCTGTCGCGTTAGGATGAAAGGGCGGCAAGGTCGGTGGCAAAACACGAGCCGCTAACATGACTCCACAGCAAAGAAGCGAGAGCGCAAGAAATGCTGTGACCGCACGTTAGGCAAAGGCCAAAGAGAAAACCAATTCCAAGTCTCGGTGAAGCGCTATGCTCATAGTTGCAGTTAGGTCTAATTGAAGTTAGGAGAACTAGGTGCCCGAGAAAAGAGTAAAACTACCCTTCCCTAATGTGCCTGGTGGGACGGTCGAGGGGGTAGAAGTATCAATTACCGAGTCAGTTGAGCGTTGGTCGGAAGTTCGCCTGGAGGATGGTTCAGTCCTTCGAGTGAAACCGAATGTAATTGGTGTGGTTCGTGTGGATGGTCAATATGATCAGGAAGGGAATCCGTTA
>JBGPTK010000317.1:0-3766 GCA_041490605.1 Terriglobia bacterium
CCGCTGCTTCCCATCGACGAAGCCGCTAGGCACGAAATCGACTGCACCCTGGCAGCGCTCTCTACACCTGCCGCAGCTTCCTGAGTTAAGTGGGAATGGATTCGAACGATGGCTACTGCTTTCAGCCGCATCAGGCGCGGGATTGATCTGCGTGGTGAATGCATTGCTCTTTTCCACAACATCACAGTGGCCTTCCCGGGATCCTGGTATGGAGCTGCACAAACGCCGCCGCAACTTAGCGTCTTCATATTATGCAGACGGAGCGGAATCGAAGACGAAATGCCTGCGACGAATAACTGTGCCGCGCATCTGTAGTTGGGAGTGGAAAAAGAGGTCCTACATGCCGTGTTTTCCTAGCGCGAGAGAGTTTGGCGGGCGATGTCGTCCGTCAACTCCCTTGGGGCTGGCGGCAGGTTGCCGTCATTCCAGGGCCTGTGTATGATGAATTCCTCCATGGATTGCCACTGCTTACGCCTGAGCGAATTACCCCATACCTCGAAACTCTTCGCCACATTTCACGAACATTTTGAGCAAGTTGCGCCTTTCTATTCCCATCCCCCGACCAGTGAAGGATTGAAGGCTTCGGCAGGCGAGGTAAACCTGGATCCGCGGATCCGGCGGGAAGTGGCGGCGGTTCTGGCGGAGCAAAACCGCGGATTCGGCGGCGATGGGCTGGTCCAAGGCAATATTGAGCGGCTCGAAGCGGGAGCCGTGGCTATTGTCACAGGCCATCAAGTGGGGCTGTTCACGACCCCGGCTTACAGTTTCTATAAAGCTTTGACTGCGGTGCGCTGGGCGCAACAGCTCACCGATAGCGGCACGGACGCCGTCCCTATTTTCTGGATGGCCACCGAGGACCACGATCTGGCCGAGGTGAACCATTGCTTCTGGGGCGGGCGGAATGGCCTGGAGCGATTAGAGCTGCAGCACGGCAAAGAAGTTGCCGGGATGCGCGTGGGCGACGTCCCGCTCGGAAACAGTGTTCTGGAGCTCGTGCATCGGGCCGCAGCGCTGATGGAAGGCCCAGCGGCCGCGGACATCGGGGGCGCGCTCGAAGAATCGTATCGCCCGGAGGAGTCCCTCGGCTCCGCCTTCGGAAAATTGATGGCCCGGCTGCTTTCCGGGCGTGGCGTGATCCTGCTGGACCCGCTGGACAAGCGCTTGCACCGCATCGTGGCCGGAGTCTACCGGAAAGCGATCGAAGCCAGCGAACAATTGACCCGGGATCTGGTGGCGCGAAGCGAATTGCTGGAGCGCTCCGGCTATCACGCGCAGGTAAAAGTGACCGATCAGTCGACGCTGCTCTTTTTGAATGTCGAGGGCCGCCGCCTGCCACTCCGCCGGCAGGGGCAGCAATTCGCGGCCGGGCGCGCGAAACTTTCCGAGAGCGAAGTATTGGATCGGATCGAGAACGCTCCGGAAACGGTGACGCCCAACGTGCTGTTGCGTCCCATTGTGCAGGATGCGCTTCTCCCGACGGCGGCGTACGTCGGAGGCCCGGCGGAGACCGCCTACATGGCCCAGGCCGAGGTGGTCTACCGGCAATTGCTGGGCAGGATGCCGGCGATTCTGCCCCGGGCGGGCTTCACCCTGGTCGAGACGCAGATCGCGCGCCTGCTGAAGAAATACCGGCTCACGATTGCGGACGTGCTTCGCGGGCGGCAGCATCTGCGCCGGACCATGGAACAGCAATCCGTGCCCAAGGGGCTGGCGCGCCGATTCACGGAGAATGAAAAAACATTGCGGCGGGTGCTCAAGGGCCTGCAAACACCGCTGGGTAAACTCGACCAAACGCTGCTCGGCGCGCTCCAGACCAGCGAGCGCAAGATGTTGTACCAGCTCACCAAGCTGCGCGGAAAAGCCGGACGCGCGGAAAATTTGCGCACCGGCGTTCTCGAAAAGCACGAGCGCATGCTTCTGGATTCTCTTTACCCGCAGAACGGCCTGCAAGAGAGGTCTCTTTGCATGCTGCCATTCCTGGCGGCGCACGGCAGGGAGTTGCTCGACGAACTCGAAAAGCGCAGCGGCTGCTGCCCGGCGCAACACCAGGTGGTATTCCTGTAATTTTCCCGTAGCAAGGGCGCAGGCAACGCACGGGCTCGCGGTACCGGCGGTTTACATGAACCCGGGAGCCGGCGGCGAGGCGCTTCTTCGATCACTCGGAGCGATTCACTCTGAGCAATCGGTGTTGGCTAGTACACTATTGGACGCGCCTCAATTCCTCCCCCTCAAGTTCCCATGCTAATATCACCGGGAGTTTGCGGCTCAATCAGAACTGCACTCATACGACGGAGAGGAACTTCATGAAAATTACGGCAGGAAAGCTGAAAGGCATGAAAGCGGTATCGAACGATCGCGGGGTGATCGCGGCCGCGGCAATGGACCAGCGTGGCTCACTGCGCAGCTCGATCGCCAAGGAAAAAGGCGTCGACAAAAAGGAAGTGACGCCGCAAATGATGTCGGAATTCAAGGAAGCGGTGGTGCGCGTGCTGACGCCGCATGCCAGCGCGATCCTGCTCGACCCGGAGTTCGGCCTGAGCGCCGCGAAACAACGCGCCAAAAATGCGGGACTGCTGCTTGCTTACGAAAACAGCGGCTACGACAATACCCGGCCGGGGCGCCTGCCCGATTTGCTGGACGTCTGGTCGGTGCGGCGGCTGCTGGGGGCCGGCGCGGACTGCATCAAGATTCTGCTCTATTACACGCCCTTCGATCCGCGTGAGACCAACGAGATCAAGCACGCCTGGGTGGAACGCATCGGCGCCGAGTGCGCCGCCAACGACGCTCCGTTCTTCCTGGAATTTGTGGGCTATGAAGAGGGCGGCGACGAGAAGGGAATTGCCTTCGCGCAGAAGAAGCCCGAAGTGGTGGCCAAGAGCATGGAGGAATTTTCGAAGCCGCAATACGGGGTGGACGTGCTGAAAGTGGAAGTTCCGGTGAACATGGCCTTCGTCCAGGGCGCGCGCGATTGCAAAGGCGAATTCGCTTACACCCGGGACCAGGCCAAGGAACATTTCCGGAAAGCGGCGTCCGTGGCCAAGAAGCCGTTTATTTATCTTTCGGCGGGGGTAAGCAACGAGACATTCTCCGACACTTTGGATCTGGCCTCGGAATCCGGGGTGAATTTTTCGGGCGTGCTTTGCGGCCGGGCCACCTGGAAAGAGGGAATTCCGGTGTACGCCAAGCAAGGCGTGAAGGCGCTGGAGGATTGGCTGGCGAATCAAGGAGTGAAGAATATCAAGAACGTGAATGGCCGCCTGACTGCCGCGAAACCCTGGTTTGAGTTTTACGGCGCGGCGTCCGCCGCCGCACTGGGCTAGTTTCTCAAAGGGCACAGTTAGCAGGGGTGGCTTTCACATCCACTCCTGCTAACTTATTGTTTCGTGTCTGCCATGAAATCCACACAACAAGATGCCAAGTCTGGCGCGCGCGTGGCGCAGCACACTCTCGACGTGCGCACGTCGCGGCGCACGGAATTGAAGAACATGACCGAGGAAGTGCAAAGGCTGGTCACCGGCTCCGGTTGCACGAACGGAGTCTGCCACCTGTATGTTCCGCACACCACGGCAGGCGTGACGATCAACGAGGCCGACGATCCCGCCGTCGCCCGTGACATCGAAACCACGCTCGACAAACTGATTCCCCACCAAGGCGATTATCACCACGCCGAAGGCAATTCGGATTCACACATCAAGACAGCGCTCACCGGCCCGTCCCAATGCGTCATGATCGAAAACGGCAAGCTGGCGATGGGCCGCTGGCAAGG
>JBGPTK010000318.1:0-3736 GCA_041490605.1 Terriglobia bacterium
ACGGCGGGAGGCTCGATCATTCGCGGATGCGAACCCTGCTTCCAAACTTTCAGGTCCGTACCGCAGGTCAGCGCCACTTTCACGCGCACGAGCACTTCGTCATCCGCCAACACCGGGATGTCAATCGATTCAATTTTTAAATCTTCGCGGCCATAAAGAACGGCCGCGGTCATATGGCCATTCGTTTCCATTCGCATTAGGGCGTTACCACCACCTTCAAAGTATCACCGGACGGACGGGCAGCCAAGTCCAGCGCTCGAGCAATGTCCTCCAGGGGAAACCGGTGGGAGATCAATTGGCGGAACGGCAGGCGCCGCTCGAAAACCAGGCGAGCCGATTCGTTTTGATCCTCCACGGATGCGCTGTAACTCCCCAGGATTTCTTTCTCCTCGACGCCTACCGCCGCGGCGGGAAATTCGATCCGCATGACCGGATCATTATGAGCAAACAGTAGCACGCGGCCACCCGGCCGCGCGAGGGATAAGGCCTCTTCCACCAGTGCCGGATTCGGCACGGCGATAATTACGGCATCCGCGCCCCGGCCGGAGGTGCGCCTGCGAACTTCCTGGGCCAGATTGCCCGAAGCCGGATCGATCGAAGCGACGGCGCCCAGTTCCTTGCTTTTCGCGCGGCGCTGCGGCATCGGATCGCTGGTCATCAACACCGCGCCTTCTTCGCGCGCCAGCATCATCAGCAGCAAACCAATCGGGCCCTGTCCGATCACCAGCACATCTTCCCCGGCCTCCACGCGCGCTTTGCGCACCGCTTTCAGGCACGTGTTGACGGGCTCGACGAAGGTGGCTTCCTCGAAACTGACATCTTCCGGCAGCGCCAGCATGCCGCGCTCGACGATCCAGGGCATGGCGCGCACAAACTGCGCGAAACCGCCGCCGCTGGGCTCGAAGCCGGCGGTGAGGCCGACCTTTTTGTAATCCGGGCACTGCGAAAAAAGTTTTCGCTCGCAATAAAAACACGCGCCGCAGGGGATGTGATGAAAACTGACCACGCGATCGCCTTCCTTGAAAGCGGAGACGCCGCTGCCCACTTTCACCACGGTGCCGGCAAGCTCGTGTCCCAGAATCGCGGGCGGATGAACGAAGCCGTGATGAATTTTTTTCAAGTCGGTGCCGCAGATTCCGCAGGCCGCAACACGGAACAAAACTTCACCAGCGGAAATTTCGGGAACCGGCACATCTTCCACCACCACTCGCCGCTGGCCGCGATAGACAGCGGCGCGCATGGTGCCGTTGGCGGCGGCAACGCGCTTTCGATCTTCGACATGGGCGCTGACCGGATTCATGCGGTAGCAACCTCGGGCACGGCCGCCGGAACACCCCCGTGTGCGGCCAGCGAACCTACGAAGGCATCGAGAAATTTCGCCAGATTTCCGGCGCCGCGGCGGCTCTGGCGTCCCAACCGCAGCACGCCAGGCAAACGATGAGGCGCGCGGGCCAAGCGGGCAATCACTTTGCCGAACCGGATGTGCCCCTGTTCGTCGGCGATGCCGTCGAAATTGAGCGGCAGGTCTTCGTTGGCATCGTCGGAAATCGAGCGAATCGCGACGGCCGGGATTCCAAATGCTTTTGCTTCGGAGAGAACCGAAAAACTTTCCATTTCGACGGCGTCGGCTTCGAAAATAAAGCGGCGTTTGTCCGACGCGGAATGAATCACTTTATCCACGGTAGCGAACATCTCCACTCGCCGCACTCCATGATGCGCCGCCAGATCGAGAAGCGTGGGATCGCTTTCGATTTGGCGGTTGCCTTGCACATCGCGCACCGCGGCCGCCGCCAGGATTTGGCCCAGGCCATGAACGGGCTTCAAACTCCCGGCAAGCCCCGAGGAAATCACGATGTCCGGCGCAAAAAGGAGAACGCTGTGCAAAGCACGCCGGGCATTTTCGGGGCCGGCGCCGGTGAGCGCTACTTTCACATGGGCCTCGCCGATCTGCGCTTCATAGAGCGCATGCGATTCACCGCCCACCCGGCGGAACGCGCGCAGTTTCCGCCAGGGAGCGAATTCCGTTTCGAGCGCGAAGGTGACGAGTATCTTCACGGTTTTCTCTAGGCGGCCGCCGGGTGCGCCAGGCGCGCGCCCCGCCCGGCGTGAACGTAACCATGCTCCTGGTACCAGCGCACTGCCCGTTCCAGCGCCGCTTCAATCGAGCCGGCCTGATATCCCAATTCGCGCGCCGCCTTCGAACTTTCCACCCACATCTTGTGGCGCGACATGCGCACGCCTTCCACCGGAATTTGCGGCTCGCGGCCCACCATGCGCGAATACAATTGGTCGCCATAGGCTGCGGCCAGCGCCACCGCGTGCGGCAAGCGCACGCGCGGCGCGGGCAGTCCGGTAATTTTCGCGAGCGCGTCCAGAACATCCTTCAAGGTCATGTTGCGTCCGCCCAGAATGTAGCGTTCGCCAATCCGGCCGCGCTCGGCGGCCTGTGCGTGACCGGCGGCCACATCTTCCACCGCCACGAAATTCAATCCTGTATCCACGTAAGCGGGCATTTTTCCGTTCAGGAAATCGAGGATGATGCGCCCGGTGGGCGTCGGCTTCCAATCGCCCGGGCCAACCGGCGCCGTGGGATTGACGATCACCACCGGCAAGCCATTCGCCGCGGCGCGCAGGGCTTCTTGTTCAGCCAGGAATTTCGAGCGCTTGTAATGCCCGATCATTTCGTCGACGCCGGCCTGAGTCTCTTCGTTTGGCAGCGAGCCCGGCCGCTGAACGGCAATCGTGGCCACGGTGCTGGTGTAAACAAATCGCTCGACGCCAGCGCGTCCGGCGGCCTCGAGCAAATTGCGAGTGCCGGTAACGTTGTTCTCGTAAATTTCCTGTGGGTTCCGGCACCACAAGCGGTAATCAGCGGCCACGTGAATTACGCGGCTCACTCCCCGCAGAGCACGATCGAGCGAGGCGGCATCGCGAAGGTCGCCTTCCACGCGCTCGACCGGCAAATCCTCCAGCGCCAGCAGGCGGCTGGTGGAACGCAATAGCACTCGAACGGGAAAACCTGCCACGGAGAGATGTCGAGCGACGTGGCTGCCGACGAAACCGGCAGCCCCGGTTACCAGCGTGGTCCGGCCCGGCTCACTACCAGCCGTCATAATATGCGGAAGACCTCATCGTTCTGTTTGCTAGCATTCGCGGCGGCGTTGACCATCGATTCGTCGCGCGCGTGAACATTCCCATTTCCATTCGCATGCCCGTTGCCGTTTGAATGTCCGTTGCCATTCGGATGTGTTTTTCCGTTTCCATTGCCCTGGTAGAGCTTTCCATCCACCGCTCCCATGCGCCCGGCCACTTGCCAGCGCAGCATTTTCCAGGTGTCGCCCAGTTTTTTATTCCCGCCCAGCACCGCGGAAGCTTCGTAGCCGGCGTGGACCATGCAATCCTGGCAGCGCGGATCGCGTCCGCGGCCGTACTTCTCCCACGGAGTATTGTCGATCAACTCCTTGAACGATTGGTGATGGGCGTCGGTCATCAAATAGCACGGGCCCTTCCAGCCGCGGGGATTGTAGGTGGGATTGCCCCAGGCGGTGCACATCAATTCGCGCTCGCCGCGCAGGTATTCCATGTAAATCGGCGAGGTCATCACGTTATATTTTTCCAGCAGGCGGCTGGCGCGCTGGAATTTCTCGCGCACTTCCTCGCGCGACATGAAAATGTCCTTGGTTTGCACGGCGGCGTAGGAATAGGCGGGCGAAAGCATGTAGCCGTCCACGCCCAG
>JBGPTK010000319.1:0-3732 GCA_041490605.1 Terriglobia bacterium
CACGGCAATCGTCATGATCTTGAAGCTGCCGGTAGAAACGATTGGAACGCGGTTTGGAGGGATTCCATCGGGACTGCCCGGCATCAAGATTCCGCAATTTCATGTGAATCTGCTGCGCCCGTTAATCCCACCGGTCATTACCATCGCGATGTTGGGTGCGATTGAATCCCTGATGTCGGCGGTGGTCTCCGACCGGATGAGCGGAGACAAGCACAATCCCAACGTCGAACTGATCGGGCAAGGCATCGCCAATATATTTTCGCCGCTGTTCGGAGGGCTGCCGGCAACCGGCGCGATCGCCCGGACGGCAACCAACATCCGGTCGGGCGCGAAAACTCCGGTGGCGGGAATAGTGCACACAGTGACGCTGCTCGCGATCGTGCTGTTCGCCGCTCCCCTGGCTCGATTCATTCCACTCTCGGTGCTGGCCGCGATTCTTCTGGTGGTTTCGTACAACATGGGAGAGTGGCAGGAAATACCGGAGCTTTGGAAGCTCCCACGCCTGGAGGTGTGGACCTGGGCGATCACATTTCTATTGACGGTGTTTGCGGATCTGACCGTCGCCGTGGAAGTGGGAATGATTTTGGCCGCCCTGGTTTTTATTCGCAAGGTGACGGCCACCACCACCGTCTCTCAGGTGACGGAAGAATATCTGCGGGACGGGTACGCCCACATCTTGCAGCATAAGGAAATCCCTCCCTACGCCACCATCTTCCGCATCCATGGGCCGTTTCTATTCGGAGCCACCGATAAAATTACCGAGATTACCTCGCGCCTGCCGGAACAGCCGCCGATCATCATCCTGCGCCTGCGAAACATGACCGCGCTCGATTCCACCGGGCTTCAGGCCTTGGAATCGCTGGCGGATAGCGTGCATGCTTCGGGCCGGGGATTAATTCTTTGCGGAGCGCGGGAACAGCCTTCCCGGCTGATGCATCAATCCGAATTCGAAGAGCACGTGGGGGCCGGGAATATCTGCTCGAGCATCGCGGAAGCGCTGCAACGGGCCGCTACAATTTTCCCGCTCGTGGAACAACACGAAGCATGGGTCGCCTGGGGAAGGCGAAGCTCGGATGCGAAAGAACTGGTCAGCGACGTGCCTCGAGAAACCTGATGGTTGCGGGTGTGGCGCAGCGGGCGGCTCCCGTCGCGGCCGAATTCTCCGATCTTGCATGCCCTCCGGCGGCGGAAAATCAGGCGAGTGCGATTAGCTCGATTTCCACGCGCGCGTCGCGGGGCAGCCGCGAGACTTCCACGGTGGCGCGCGCCGGCGGGCCTGCCGGAAAATATCGCGCATACACTTCATTCATCGCCGCAAATTCACCCATATCCTTCAGGAAAACGGTTGTCTTTACGGCCTTTTCGAGCGACGAGCCAGCGGCCTCCGCGATTCCCTTCAGATTCTTGAGAACGCGATCACTCTGCTGAGCAATATCGCCTTCCATGATCTGGCCCGTGGCGGGATCAAGCGCAATCTGCCCGGAAATGAAGATGAAGCCATTGGCGCGAATCGCCTGCGAATAAGGGCCGATTGCTTTCGGCCCGTGTGGCGTCGAGATGACGTCTTTCACAATTCCTCCTTGGGTTTTCGTTTCAATTGCTTTCGTACGATTTGCGAAACTCTTCCGGAATTCCTTTTTCATCGAGCCAGGTGCGGAAAAACGCGCCGAGCTCCTGCCCCGTTTGGAGTTCGAGCGCGGAACGAAGCGTATCGTATCCGGCGACTTGGCCGCGCAGCGTCTGAATCAAATAGGCAATTCCTTTGCGGACGCCTGCTTCTCCACATTTATCCTCGAGGGCGATGAAAAAGAGCGGTCCCTTGGTGAACGCGAAGCGGCGCTGCTCCCAGGGATCGCCGGCGGCCAGAGCGCGAAGCGGTTTTTCCACTGCCTTGGCGCGAGCGTCGTCATATTCGTGAATCAGGCGCTCCACCACTCCGCGCCGGGCCGCGGCGCCGCCGCGCGATTCCTCCAGCACAATCGGGGCATATTGAGCGAAGCCTTCCCCCATGCCCAGTTCCGCTTCCGGGCGCAACAGAATTGCTTCACCGAGCCAGGAGTGAGCCAGAGCATGTTCGGCGAGATTGAGAAACGGAGAGCTGTCAACGCCGGCGGCAAAGGCTTGCCGGTTCAAGAGCACGCCGCCGGGAAACGCGCGCGCGGCCGGCTCATTTTCCGTTCCGGCATAGGAGCGGAGCTGCGCGGGAGTTTCCACCATCCAGATAGATGCCGGCCGGTTGGGCAGCGGACCAAAATTCTTCGCATAGACGCCCATCGCCTCGGCCAATTCCGTTCCGGATGCCGACGCTTTCGATTCGGGGAGCGGATCAATCGTCCAGAAATTGACCGAGGTCCCGGACGTCTTGATTGTCTGCCGCAGATAACGCCCCGCAATCACGTAGGGATCGAGATCCGATTTGCCAAGCCGGAAACGGTATTCAATTTCTCCACCGCGCTTCTTCGAGCCTTTGAAGCTGCCTCCGGAAAGAATCGAGAAATCAGCCGGGACGAGGAAATTCACCGGCTCAGGATCGGGGCGATCGAGATCGCGCCCGAAGATCTTTTTCGGAGTTTCGAGCTGCGGCATCCACCCGCCTTGATTCAGGTGGAACGAATTCTCGTTGACCGCAATCGATCCGCGGCCCGGCGGAGGCGGCGCGAGATTGTATTCGAAAATCAGGCTGATCGTGCTGTTTCTCGGCCAGGGAGGATCGAACGGAATTTGAACACCGTCGCCGCGCGTTTCCGCGGCCGCGGGAGATTCGAGCGGCGTGGGAGCAATCGTGCGGCTGCCAATCTGAATGCGCAGATCCTGAGTAGCGAATGTTTTCCGGGAAGGCAAGATCACATCGAGAGACGGCAAGTCAGCCGAGCCGGTGTTGCGGAGCTGGAAGCTGGCGCGGATCGCGACGCGCGGCGGAGAACCGGCCAGGTAATGCACATCCAGCGATTGTTTTTGCACCCGGTAGCCGGGCGCCAGCGGCACCGAGCAACCCGCCAGGAGCATCGCCAAGAGCGATGCCAGGACTATCGAGTTGAAAAGATGAGCCCCGTCTCGAATCAAATCTCACCTTGCCGGACCCGCCTTGCGGGCCTCAGCACTCCAAGGCGCATCGATTCTACCGGGCGAATGGGTCTGCGGTCAAAACCGGGTCAGGAGGCGGGATAGCGGGAAAGAACAGTCGAGTCGCTGGCGCCCCGGCGCTTGAGCGCGACGATCCCTCCCATCTGACTATCGGAAATTCCCCGGCGGAGCAGCTCCATCATTGCGGATTCGGCAACTCCCGCATTCCGGAGAGTGGCCAAGGAAGAGCCGGAAAGCGCGGGCTTCCCCGTCGCGCGGCGGTGCGCGACTTCGAGAACGATGGAATCCGAAAGGCCGGCCAGGCGCATGGCTTGTTCTTCGCCCGTTTGCAATCCCAACTGGCTGAGCCTTGCCAGCTCCAGAATAGTTTCTTCGGCCACGCCCACCTGCCGCAGGCCGTAGATGTTTTCGCCATCGGCAAAGGGCTGCTGCTTTCCACGAGCGATGCGAACCAGCTCCACGCAAGCGTCGTCCGAGAGCCCGCCGCTCTTCGCTTTCGCCAATTCGGCCACTTCGGCGTCGGTAATATCGATGGCGCGCAAATCTTCTTCGCGCGTGTAGCTGAACCCGACGCCATCGAGAGGCGTGAAATTCGTGCGATGGGCTTTCCGGCAGCCCGGCAGGACGCCCAGAAGCAAGGCGAGCGCG